>CAZNAF010000203.1:0-1518 GCA_964570925.1 uncultured Anaerolinea sp. | reverse complement strand
CGATCACCCTGAGAATATCTTCAAAGACATTGATGGAAAAATTGAAGTATTTGAACGCAAACAGGAAGGAGAGGGCCAGCAGGATCCCTGATAGCAGGTAGGCTTTCTTTTTTTTGCGTTGTTCCGCCTTAAAGATCAGAATCCCCATGAAATATGAAATGATCGTGTCAATTAATAGGACGATTCCAAATCGCCAGTCTGCATAAAGACAAAAAAGGTAACTTGTGATTAATAACCAGACCCAGCGGACTTTTTTGGGAAGCAGAGAATGGATCAAAAAGACAATCAATAGAAAAGTAAGAAAAATGAAAGTGGATAACTGCATTGAGAAAACCCGGCCTTTTATTGGAATGTCTTTATCATAAAATTTTACATCATTTTCATCACGAATAAAAAAGCAGGCTAATTCATTGAGAACGCTCGAAGATTGACACAAGAACTCTCCAGACAATAAATTAACCCCCATTTTTTCTGTTAGAATCACAATGTGAAGCGAAATCTAAAACTTGCTCTTCTTATTGGTCTACCGTTGATCGGAATCCTGGCAGGATACCTGCTCATGGGACGTCAGATCACCGTCACCGTGGATGGTGAACCACGTGACATCACCACACACGCCCTGACCGTGCGCGGCGCGTTGCGTTCAGCCGGCTACGAGCCGGGTGAATTGGATATGATCGACCCGTCTGAAAGCACCTGGTTGACCGGCATCGGCGAGATCATCATCAGGCGTGGTTATCCCCTGCAGGTATGGAATGATGCGACCAAAAAAATGATCCCGGTGGAGGCACTTTTCAACACTCCCGCCGAGGTGTTGGTTGCGGCCGGTATCACCCCTGTTACGGGAGATGAAGTACGCATCAACGGTTTGCCGGTTTCAATGAACGATCCCCTCCCCACCGCCGGAAGGATCGTTCTGCAATACATCCCCTCAGTCAGAATGACAGTCGACCAAAACGGACAGCAGACTGTCATCCGCACCACCGCCGCCTCGATCGGCGCAGCCCTTTGGGATGAGGGCATTACCGTCCATGGCGGAGACGCGTTGAATCTGCCGTTCACTTCTGCACCTGATGAAACGACCACTCTTAGTATTTCCAACGCGATTTCTTTGGTCATCAGCGTGGATGACAGGGATATCACCACTTTCGCAACCGCCTCGACCGTCGGAGAAGCCCTGGCCATGGCCGGGGTTGCCTTGCAAGACCTTGACTACAGCAATCCGGCCGAGACTGAACCGCTTCCCGCCGACGGGCGCATTCAGGTGGTGAGGGTGAGAGAAGATGTGATCAGCGAACAGCAAACCATCTCTTATTCCACCGAAACGGTCACTGACGAAACACTTGAATCAGGTGAAACGCAAGTCGTTACCGCCGGTGAGTATGGTGTACAGTTGGTACGCGTGAAGGTCCGTTATGAGAACGGCAAAGAGGTTTCGCGCGAGACCCTTGAAACCGTAGTACTCCAGGAACCTGTCAACGAGGTCAAAGCCATCGGCACCAACCTTTCACTGAGCAC
>CAZNAF010000202.1:0-1518 GCA_964570925.1 uncultured Anaerolinea sp. | reverse complement strand
AGAAGGTCTTGGCATCGTGAATGCGGTCATGCTGGGCGGCGGCAATCAGTTGCACGTTGAAACGGCAAGCGCTCCAACCGGGATTTACCAGGTTGGCGTGCGGGTCGAGGATTTTGACGGCAAGACAAGCGCCAGGTATTCTCCCCTGGTGGTTTCATGATTGATTCATCCAAATGATCTATAAAAAAAAGCCTGGTGATCTGCTTTCGCCAGGCTTTTTCTTGTTAAGGGTTACCAACGATGGTGTACCTGAATCCGAAGGATCTGATCATAAATGGATCTGACTTTTTGCATGGTTTCAGGCGAAAGAGCGGGAAGATCGGAGGCGCTGAAATTCTCTTCCACCTGGGACGGGCGCTTGGCACCCGGGATGGCGCAGGAAACAGCGTCAAACATCAGGATCCAGCGCAGGGCGAACTGCGTCAGACTCATGTCTGGCGGGCATATCTTTTTTAGTTCCTCCACGGCTTGCAGACCAAGTGCATAATCCACTCCGGAGAAGGTTTCACCCCGGTCGAAAGCTTCTCCCTTGCGATTAAAGGAGCGGTGATCATCAGCCGCGAAGGTTGAGTTTTGACTCATTTTTCCAGTTAACATACCTGAAGCAAGGGGAACTCTAGCCAGAATGCCTATATTCCGCTTGATTGCCTGCTCAAAGAAAAGTTCTGAGGGGCGCAGCCGAAACATGTTAAAGATGATCTGGACAGTCTTGACATTCGGATATTCGATGGCCTTCAGAGCTTCTTCCACTTTTTCAACACTGACGCCATAATTCCTGATCTTGCCTGCCTTTACTAAACCATCCAAAACGTCAAACACTTCAGGCGTATAAAAAACTTCAGTGGGAGGACAATGCAGCTGGAGAAGATCAAGGGCTTCAGTTTCAAGATTCTTCAAACTGCGCTCAACAAAAGCAGTCAGGTTCGACCGGTTGTATCCGGCGGCGATGTGAGGATCAAGCCGTCTGCCAGCTTTGGTGGCAATAATAATGGTTTCTCGTGTCTCTTTACGTAATTTTGCCAGCAATCTTTCGCTAAGACCATCACCATATACATCGGCCGTGTCAAAGAAATTCACTCCCTTTTCGACAGCACAGCGAAGGGCTGAAAGGGATTCCGATTCATCCACGGGCCCCCATGTTCCACCAATCGCCCAGGCTCCGAAACTCAGGGCTGAGACCTTGAATCCGGTGCGTCCCAATTCACGATATTGCATAGCCTATGCTCCTCTTATTGTAGATAACCCAGCCAATCCGCCTGGTATTCGAGCATGTTGTTCAGCATTTCTTCGATGCCGTGATACTGATTGACGTTGGGGTCCACCAGCAGCGCCTGAAGAGCGGCGCTCTTTGATTTTTTGAGGATGGCTTCGGCGGTGAGATCGTGGACGGCGACCTGGTTCATCAGTAATCCTGCATATCCCTTGGGCAAATGTCCCATCGGCAGACCGTGGATTCCGTCCTGGTCGACTTTGGCGGGGACTTCCACGACGATCCAGTCGGGCAGGTCGGCGATCAAT
>CAZNAF010000201.1:0-1531 GCA_964570925.1 uncultured Anaerolinea sp. | reverse complement strand
ATTGATGACCCAAGCATAACCGCGCAGCTTCTTGATTGCTTTGCGGGGCTTGCCCTTCACTTTGCATTTCTTGCTTTTTAAAGCGGTACGATGGGGATGTGGATATCCATGACGAGACGGCCGTCGGGGTTATCCTCGGGCCGGTTGAGATACACCTCGTAAGGTGGCAGGTTATCGGGTTGAAAGCCGCTCTCCACCAGCCAGTCCCGGTAGAGGTACATATACACCGTCTGGATCTGACGAGACAGGCAGCTGACATGTGCCACCAGGCATTTTGAACCCGCCAGTTTCATAAAGCCGATTGGCGGCCGCGGGACGAACCCTTCAGGGATGGTCAAACAGGCGTAATACCGGCATTTTTTCGGCTCGGTGATCAACGGATCGTCAAAAGAGATGCCTAACGCGCGCGTTTCCTCCGTCAGTAACCCCTCTGAGAGAGCCCAGCGCTGCAGCTGGTTCCAGGCCTTGCAGATGAGGGTCAGATCGTATCCATTCAGATTGGATACATAAGCCAGGTTCCAATCCGGCACGGTTTTGGTTTCGATTTTTATGGCTGGCAGGTCATCTTTCGAATAACTGACCGGTTTCACTCCCGCGGGGACCGGTTTCTCCACGGCGTCGCGATAGGCTTTGGCCGACATCCCAAAATGAGCCTTGAACGCACGCGCGAAGGTGGAGGGCGAGGAAAATCCGCACCGCATGGCGATCTCGGTGATGGAATACCCGAAATACTTGACCAGCATGTTCGCGGCCATCTCCAGGCGCATGCGCATGAGGTATTGCTGCGGTGTTTCCCCCGTCAGCGAGGTAAAGAGGCGGTGAAAATGAAAAGGAGAAAACCCCGCCACATTGGCAAGTTCCGCGAGGTCGATCTCACCGGCCAGGTGGTCGTGCATGTGCATGATCACGGCGTCCAACCGTGCTTTGTATTCGGTTCTTGAATTGATCATCACGTCATTCCCTCAAGGAATAGGGTATCAATATTGATGCCGGGTTTCCTTATTATCCGGCTTTTACGGGAATTTGGTAAGTGTCAGAAGAAAATGGATATAAAATTAATCCATGAATTCCATGCGTGACACAGGCCACAGGAGAGTTTAATGCCCATTCCGGAAAGCTGGCTGCCCGCCCTGGTCGGCGAAACCACCCAGCCCTACTACCAGCAGCTCTACCGCTTCATCGGGGAGGAACGTAAAAAATATCGCGTTTTCCCGCCCGGCGAGGACGTTTTCAACGCCTTGCGCTACACCCCTTTTGAGCGCGTGCGCGTGGTCATCATCGGTCAGGACCCCTACCACGACTTCAACCAGGCCCACGGACTCGCCTTCTCGGTGTTGCCCGGCACCCCCGCGCCACCTTCTTTGATCAACATATTCAAGGAACTGCACGACGACGTGAATTTCCGCATTCCCAACAACGGCTGCCTCATCCCCTGGGCCGAACAGGGGGTGCTGCTGCTGAACGCGGTGCTCACCGTGCGCGCCCACCAGGCCAACTCCCATCAAGGCATAGGCTGGGAGCAGTTCACCGA
>CAZNAF010000200.1:0-1621 GCA_964570925.1 uncultured Anaerolinea sp. | reverse complement strand
CGCGCCTGGCCGCCCTGGGCGACCTGGGAGAAACCGAGAGTCTGGTGAATCTGCTGATGGACGTGGACGGGCTGGTGATCGAATCCACTTATCTGGACGAAGAAGCCGGCATGGCCAAGCAGTTTTCCCACCTTACGGCCAAACAGGCAGCGGAATTTGCCAAACGCATCCACGCACGCCAGTTAATGATCACCCATCTCTCACGACGCTACCGCGACAAGGAAGTGCTGGCGGAAGCCCAAAGCGTCTTTCCCGGCGCAGCGGTGGCGCGCGATTTTGACACCTTTACCATCAAGCGGGACGAATAAACGGCATCAGATGTGATGATATTCAAAATTAAACATATTATCAAAACGTAGGAAAACGCCGAACTTTATATCAGGATAACGTAGGGGCACGTTGCAACGTGCCTCCGCCCATTTTTTCATCAAGTCATTGTAGGGACACGGCGTGCCGTGTCCATTTTTTAAATAATATTCAATACCCCGGCCCACATGACCGAGAATTTCGGCTGGGGAAGCTCTGCCGTGGGCGGCGCGAGGTGTCCGATGGCGATGATGCATTTGGACCCCGGCGGGAAGCCTTCAAAGGCTTTCGAGCCGTACATGGGCACCAGGTTGGCTTTATCGAGCACGTAAACAGCATTGCCCTTATCATAGGCCGTGGCGTAGAGCGCGTCTTTGCCGATCACGATCTGGATGATATTGGGTTCCTGGTAATCGGCCCCGTCAGGAATGGGGAAGGTAAATTCTCTTGTGGAAAGTTGAAAACCGTCCCTGGCCTCCAGGGAATATTCCAGCGCTTCTTCTTCACCGGCGTTGATCTTTTGCCAGTGGATTTCATCTACGGTGAGTACCGGAAGGTCGGGGCCAGGAACGAAGTTTGTCATATCAGGCTGCTGTAGACTTTCTGAGGAATGATCGAACCAGCAGTGCAATGCCGGTTGCGACGAGTAATCCGGCGCCAATGGCTTTGACCACCACGTTGCCGAACATTGAAGCGAAAAGGGCGAAGATCGCCAGACTCAACACGATCATCCAGGTGCCCACCTGGCGGACCGAACTGTCCCAGTCGCCCGCCCATGCGCCTGCAAGCAGGCCGAGGCCGACGCTGCCGGGAATGAGGATCCAGGCAATGGCCCAGATGGACCAGATTCCGGTGAGCGTGTTGAAGAGGAAGATCGCACCCAAAACCACCAGGATGCTTCCGGGAATGAACAAACCGGCCAGGGCTTTCTTGTTTTTGGACCAGATAAAGGCCGGCAGACAGAAACCAATTCCGGCGACAATCAGAACCAGCGGCCAGGTCTTGCCCGCGTCAATGCCGGGGATGAGGTTCAGGGCAAAGAAAAGCCCGCCCAATACCACCAGAACGATCCCGGCGATCATGGTACCTCGATTGGATTCACTCATGAAAAACCTCCTTCTAAACAACAGGTTAAATTATAGATGCAAACCGAAAAAAGGCAAAGTGAGGATTTCGGTCTGTCTTATTAATGCATACGAAAAAAAGATTAAAAAGATGGAGAAATTTTCAGACAAATGATATAATATTGCCGTTTCACCAGTAAGGTCACGGAGAGGTAGCGCAGTTGGCCTAACGCGCCCGCTTGGAAAGCGGG
>CAZNAF010000199.1:0-1623 GCA_964570925.1 uncultured Anaerolinea sp. | reverse complement strand
CCGAAAACTCCAACCATTCACAACGCGTGCAGGACGAAATAAATTTCGCCATCACGCAGGAAATGCCCATTCTGCCTTTCCGCATTGAAAACGCCAAACCGAGTGACGCCTTGATGCTGCACCTCTCGTCTCGGCATTGGCTGGATGCCTACGAACCATCCTGGAAGGAACATGAAGAGGATTTATTGCGCCTGGTTCAAAGTATGATCGAATCCCCTTCACATAAAAAAGAGGTCAATTCTCAAGAGAAGCCGGATCTTAAAGCCTGCCTTCGCCGATTCTTTACAGAAGCCCAGGAACAAAGACCTTCCATCCTCTTCTTTGAAGAGCTAGCTCATTTCGCCAAGATCCATGGAGAAGGGTCAGATGATTCCATTGGCATTACGGACACGTTTCTGGAGTGCATGGACGAACTGGCTAACACATCCGGAATCCTGGTGCTGGGCGCGACGGAGTCTCCTGAACAAATTGACCCGGCCGTACTGGAACCTGGCAGGCTGGACCGGTTGTTTTACCTTCGACCACCTGACCAGGCCGCAAGACGTGTGATCTTGACCCGCTACCTGGCGGAGAAACCGCTTGCTATGAACGTGGACCTGAAAAAAGTAGCCGCGATGCTAGAGGGTTACACTTCGGCGGATATTGAAGCGCTTGCCGCAGAGGCGGCAGATCTCGCTGATTCGATAAAAGGGAGAAAACAAAAACCGCTGGACATGAACGAATTTTTGAAACTGATCCGATCACGGAAAGCGGTTTATTCACCTGAAGTATTGGCCAGGTATGAAACCTTTGCCAGCGACCACGGGTGTCTATTAAAAAAGACTTAACCAGAAACCTTTTTTATTCTCAATTTCAGGTTATTTCCATTGACGCGCCGGTTTGAGAGATCTTCGGCGAGTAGATGCGTGATTCCAACCCAGCCTGGCTGAAAGCCTGCCGTAAGGCTGTGGAAACCCTTTCAAACTGATTTTCATCTCTGAGGAATATCAGAAGGCTTGGGCCAGCACCGGAGAGTGCCACGGCCGCGGCCCCTTCATTTTGGGCAGCGGTCAAGGCTTCTTGAGCGCCGGGGATCACCGGCAATCGGAAAGGCTGGTGGATCTTATCTTGCATGGCGCGGGCGAGCAGATCAAGGTCTCCGCTGGCCAACGCGTGGGTTAACAAAGCCAGGCGCCCGAGGTTATAAACGGCGTCCTTGCGGGAGATTTCATGAGGCAGGTTGGCCCGTGAGGCGCGGGTGGAAAAATGAAAATCAGGCACCGCCACCATAAGAGGAAGTTGAGTGATCGGAAGGTTGCGAGCGATCACCTGCTGCTCCTCCACAATGGCTGCCACCAGACCCCCCATTAAACAGGGCGCTACGTTGTCGGGGTGACCCTCCAAAAGCGTGGCACATTCCAATTGGCCGTCAAGGTCTTGCGCAAACCCGAGAATTTCAGCCGCAGCTTTAATCCCTGCCACGGCTGCAGCCGCACTTGACCCCAGCCCTGAAGAAATGGGAATGCGGTTTTTGCAGCGCAAGATCAAGCCATTTGGCAAGGTTTTGTGGTGCCTTTGTGCGTAAGTCAGCATCGCCCGATAAATGGCGTTGTTCTTATCTCGTGCGATCTCCTGATGACCTTC
>CAZNAF010000198.1:0-1635 GCA_964570925.1 uncultured Anaerolinea sp. | reverse complement strand
GGCATGGTGTATTTGTTGGTCTTGTCCACCCACTCGGCATAAGTGCCATCCTGAACAGGCGCGGTGGAAAGGTACATGGCGACCATTTGCGCGTTATAACGCATAGAGGGGGCCGCCGTGGCCGCATTGGTCGCCGAAGGAATGGCCGTTTCGGTAGGCGTCTCGTTGGGCGTCGGCGTTGACGTGATGGTGGGCTCCGGTGTGAAAGTCGCCGTGGACAAATCGACCGTGGGAAGCTCGATGACCGTGGTGGCGATGACAGGCTGGGTGTTGGTGGGCAAGATAACGGTATTCACGTCAAACAAAGCCGTCAGCGTGGCATTGGGGGTACCGTCCGGCACTGCCGTGGGAGTGGTCGGCCAAAATGGCAGCACACAGGCCGACAGCATTACCGCCGCCAAGACTAATGTAAAAATCAAGAACGAGGGCTTCTTCATCTTTCCTCCGTTTCATTCATGCGAGAAAAATCCGGTCCATCCCTGAGTTCGATGCAAGGTTCATACGAATATTATAGCCTCGTTCAAGCATGAATCGCTCAGTAATCCAGGTCAATCGCATCCAAATAATTTTTTTACCAAGTCGCAAAGATTGGTTTTATAAATATGAAAATAAATCCCAGATTGCAATGTGCAACATGTTCGGGTTTCGAACATATTCCCGAATTCTTAAACACAGAATTCGGGAATTGAAAACCTTGTGTTTTTCTTTACTCACTTAGCCTGCTTAATGACCTTTGTGTTTCTCTTTCTTCTTGTGCTGTTTTAACTGGCGCAGACGCTCTTCCATTTCATCAGTACGCTGCCTGTTTTGTTCGCGACGCTGCTTTTTTCCGGCTTCCATCTGCAGCTTGAGTGCTTGCTGGGCCTTCGTGCCGATGCCGTCAGTTTGCATCTCTTTGCGGGCCAGTTTCTGCAAACGTTTGGGGTTCAAGTGTCTCTCATCCGGGACGCCGCTTTCAACCGCCGCACTGAACTGCAAGCGGCGCCAGTCCGTCAGCAGGAACTGACACAGTTCGGCATCCCGAGGTTCCGCGCCGAAAACCACGCGGCACACTTCCAATTGACCTGCGGATTCACGTTCAAATACGCCCACCCAAAACGGATCATCAAAAAATACAGCAAGTCTTCCGCTTACTCCTTCCATGGTTCATCCTCCTGTAATGAAAAATTTCATCAAAGAACGGACAACCAAGGAGGCAGGTTACTGACAGAAGGGTTCTGCGTCCGGACTACCAACCGGAACTGTGTTTTTATCTTTGAAGTACATCAATGACTATATTATAAAAAATCTCTACCGCTCCCTATTAATCCACCGACCAGAGCAGGCGGTTCTCAACGAACTCAACTTTCAACTGTTTTTGATCGAGCAAATAGGATAAATAAGAGCGTACCGTGCTGCCGACCAGCACGTACTGGTTCCAGTCCATGGTCAGCTGATATTCGTCAAAAACCTTCTTGATCACCTCTTCACTGTCGACCGGCTGGCTGCAGATCGCCTTGATGCTTTCGATGATCTGCAGCACCTTGGCGCGGTTGGCCGCCACCAACGGACGAATATCCTCACAGGCGGGGGCATGGGCCGGGATGAAGCTTTTGCCCTGCAGGATCTCAACGGTATCGAGGGTGACCAGATATG
>CAZNAF010000197.1:0-1657 GCA_964570925.1 uncultured Anaerolinea sp. | reverse complement strand
CCTGCCATCAGGGCGGAACTGTCCATGAACAGTTTATTGAGCTTCATAACGCTCTCGGTAATAACTTTCGCGTTCCTTATCGAGTCCGGCCAGCAGGTCATCAAGATCGATTTTTTCAGCGTCCACGATTCTGGAGATGCGTTCACCAAGCCGGTTTACCTCAGATCTTTGAGGGGTGAGCATGAAACTGCCTTCTCCAAGGTCGATCAATGTGAAAACGTCGCCTTCTTCCAGGTTGTATTTGTTGCGCAGATTGACCGGCAGGGTGATGCTTCCCTTTCCTCTCATCTGGATGGTTGTCATGTCAGAGTATCTCCTTTTCGGAAAATCCGAAATTCTTTTTTTATTATAGCACAAGGGTAAAAAAGATTGGTCAGAAGGATTGACAACGTAGGAAAAACAACATATACTATCGCTGTAAACTTACAGTGTTAGTAAAGAGGTTGAAAGATGTCACCTAGACCCAAAGGAAGAACCGCAAAGTCCGATCTGAAAGAGCGTATCATCGAAGCCGCCTGGCAGCAAATTTCCCGCGAGGGAGCGCCTGCGTTGTCACTGCGTGCCATCGCCCGTGACCTGGGGATCGCGGCGCCTTCGATTTATAACCATTTTGCCGATCGTGACGCGCTGGTGACGGCCTTGATCTATGAGGCATATGAATCCCTTGGCTCGCATCAACTGGCCGCATGTGAAGGTCTGGACGGAGATGATTTGAAGAGCAGGCTCTTCTGTATCGGCAGGGCTTATTGGGAATGGGCCATGCGCTACCCCCAACGTTATTTCTTGATCTTCGGTACGCCAATACCCGGATACGTTGCGCCAATGGATATCACCGAGCCTGTTGCGGCGCGCTCTCTGACGGCTTTGATCTCTGTCGTTGAGGACAGCTACAAAGCAGGGCGTCTCAAGACAGACAAAATCGCGGCATTACTGGCAGATAAGGATCAGCAAGGGCAGGAATATCTTACTGCGGCCCTACTGATCTGGACGCGTGTGCACGGTCTGGTATCCATTGAGATCAGCAAAAACTTTCCTCCATTTTGTCCGGCAGGGGAGAAGTTATACGAAATTGAAATGAGTCTATTATATGAACAATTTTTCAATGAATAAATGTTCAACATTATTATCAAGTATGTTTTGGAAATATAGAGGAGTTGATGATGTCAAAGATCAGAATGCAGAGACGGGATTTTTTAAAACTTGGTGCGATTACAGCGGGAGCGGCCATGATTTCGGGTTGTGAGATCACTGACAAAGCGGAAAGCAGTGCAGCGCAGGTTAGGGCACTGTTGGATCCTGACGGCGGGATGATGGAGATATTGCGTTACGCGTCACTGGCGGCCAGCGGGCATAACACCCAGCCCTGGAAGTTCGGTCTTGATGGAAACACGATCGAGATTCATCCCGATCTGACCCGTTCGCTGCCGGTGGTCGATCCGCAGGAACGCGAATTATGGATCAGCCTGGGCTGCGCGCTGGAGAACCTGGTGATCGCAGCTGCGGCTTCCGGCTTCACTGCACAGATCGACTACCCGGAAGAGGGCAGGCAGTTCATTAAGATTGCACTGCAACCATCCGCACCGCAGCAATCGCCGCTCTTTGATGCCATCCCGTTCCGTCAAAGTACCCGCACCGAATACAAGGTTGCCAGTTTATT
>CAZNAF010000196.1:0-1679 GCA_964570925.1 uncultured Anaerolinea sp. | reverse complement strand
TGTTTGCAGGTTTAAGCGCGGTGAACTTTTTCATGCTGCGTGATGCGTTGGTCAATGGACCCCTGTGGTATTCCAATTATTCGCTCAGCGGGCAGCAATACGGCGCCCGGCAGGTTTTCACCGAGATCAAGACCTTGCTGGAAGAAGTCGAGGACAGGAAGATCTTTCTGTCCCCATCGTGGGCAAACGGAACGGATGTGGTGGCACGCTTTTTTATTGATGACACACCTAATTTTGAAATGGGCAGTATTGACAACTACCTTTTACACCAGGTGGAATTCGAGCCTCAACAGATATTCATTTTGATCCCTGAAGACATGGAAAAGGCGATTTCAAGCGGCAAATTCAAGACCATTGATATTATTAAAACATTGGACTATCCCAATGGTGAACCCGGGTTCTATTTCCTCCATCTGGCTTATGTGGACCATATTAACGAGCTGTTCGCACAGGAGGAAAGGGTGAGAAACACGTTGTATGAGACCACGCTGCAAGACACACAAAAGAACAATCTCAGGGTGTCATACCCCGCGCTGGACATGGGCGCGATCGAATACATTTTTGACGGGGACGACTCCAGTTTTCTTCGCAGTCAGGCTTCCAATCCATTGAAATTGGTCATTCAGCCTTTGGTACCTTTGACCCTTAAGGAAATTCAGCTGCGAATCGGCGGGACGGGCACTTCGATCAACATTTTAGTTGAACCAGCGGACGGTACGGAAGAAGTAAAACTTGAAAAAGTGTTGGAAGAAGCAAATGATTTCCGCGACGTGGCTTTTTCACTGGAGCAATCGATGGAGGCAAAAAGGATCGAAATTTCTGTCGAGAACACATACGATACGGAATATTCACATGTGCATCTCTGGGAGCTGATCCTGCAATGAGAGGACAACGCCTGTTTCTAAGGATCGTTCTAGCGGCCTTTTTTCTTGCCACGGCATCATTTTCGATTTTGGGGACGATTGGCGTTCTAAGATCCTGGACCTGGTATGAGGTTTTCGAGGGATTTCCGGATCCAGCTTATCATTTATTTCGAGGCATTTTTCTCTTTTTCGGTTGGTTAACTGCCGCGTTTGCGGTTTGGAAAGCTTCCTTGTGGGCAAGAAATTTTTGCGGAATGATGGCTGTCATCCATCTGGTTTTGTTTTGGATCGAAAGATTGTGGTTGACACACTCCGCCCTGTCGTTCAAACAGCATATAATGGAAATTATACTTTCTGGCCTATACTTTTTGTTTATCATCATGGTTTTATGGTTTTTGGATCGAGACACAAACAAGCCCGAACCTGTTGATGTTGAAGATGATATTGAAGGTGAAAAATGAGCAAACCCGCGCTGGAAGTGGAAGTTAAATTCTTTTTAACCGATTTACATTCTTTTGAGAAACGGGTTCGCAGCATCGGCGCTGGCCTGGTACGACCGCGTACGAGAGAGGTGAATTATCGGTTTGACACGCCAGACATGAAACTATCGAAGGGAAGACGCGTGCTGCGATTAAGACAAGACGCATCAACGCTTCTGACTTACAAGGGGCCAGCCCAGGCGAATGACAGCGTGAGCGTAAGGCCGGAAATCGAGCTTGAGGTGAATGATTTTATGGCAGCCAGCGACCTGCTTGAAGCCCTGGGATTTCAATTGAACGTGAAGTATGAGAAGTGGCGCACCATTTATCAATTGGA
>CAZNAF010000195.1:0-1698 GCA_964570925.1 uncultured Anaerolinea sp. | reverse complement strand
TGGATGCCAGATCGGTCAAGACAAAGGATGAACTGCAACTCCTGAGCATTGCCAGTCAGATTGCCGAAGCGGGCTTGTATACCATCGACAAGGTAATGAGACCGGGCATTCGCGAGTGTGAGGTGTGGGCTGAAGCGGCCAAGACCATGATCGCGCTCGGCGCAGACGGCCTGGAAGGTATCTGCACCACCGGTGGACGCACGAATCCGTATTACCGCATTTCTGGAACGGATAAAATCTTGCGCCGAACGATCTTCTGGTCACCGATATTGTGGTCTCCTACATGGGCTATCACACCTGTGTAGTCAGAACATTCTTGAACGGAACCAAGGCCACAAAAGAACAAAAGAAATATTACCGCGAAGCCTACGATTCGCTATACGCATCGATCAATGCCGTCAAGGCGGGCGTCACCACCGACAAGGTTGCCGAAGCGCTGCCCAAGGGCGATTGGTCGAACTATAGTTTGAATATCGGACATGGTTTGGGCCTGGTCGTCCATGAAACGCCGTCGATCGTTGAAGCATATTCAAAATCCTGCCCGACGGAAATCAAAGAGAACATGTACATCGCACTGGAGACTTATGCGGGCGATCCGGTGAGTGAACAAGGGGTAAGGCTGGAAGAAAACCTGGTTGTCACCAAGGAAGGTTACGAAATTTTCAGCCGTTACCCATTCGACGAAAAATTGTTGGACTGATCAAAATTTCAAAACAGGAGAGTGTCCGATGAAAAAAAGAATGGTCTGGAAGAAACGCTATAACCTGGTTGTGATTTTATTTTTCGTGGGTCTTCTATTGATGTTTGATCGTGCGGTAATCTCAACCGCCCTGCCTGTCATGGAAAAAGATCTGAACCTTTCGGCTGTATCCATGGGGGTCATCATGGGCGCGTTTTCTCTTGCCTATGCCCTGATGCAGGTTCCGGGAGGGTTGCTGGCGGACAAATTCGGGTCCCGGGTCATCGGTGCCCTTTCGATTGTCTTCTGGTCCATATTCACCTTTTTGACCGGCACCGTATCCAGCCTGGCAGCACTGGTTGGAATCCGGTTCGCGTTTGGCCTGGGAGAAGGATCTTTCGTGCCGGCGCAATACAAGGCGCTGGCAGTCTGGTTCCCCAAAAAGGAAAGGGGCAGGGCCACCTCCCTTACCAACATCTCCATGATGGTCGGCGGCGCCATCACCGCCATCATTGCGGCCGCTCTCATTGGAAAGTTCGGCTGGCGGGCGGTCTTCTACAGCCTGTTCGTCCCCGGGATTCTACTGGCAATTCTTTTCTGGATCATGGTCAAGGATTCACCGGCCAAGGATAAAAAATTATCCGCGGAGGAATTATCGGAGATCAATTCAGATGATGTGGCGGTTGAATCAGCTGAAAAGGTAAAAGTTGTGGATATTCTGAAATATCCGCTGGTCTGGCAGCTTTATATCGTATATTTTATGAGCGCCCTGGTTTCATTTGGTTTGAACAACTGGCTCTCGGTTTATGTGGTTGACTACCTCAAAGGAACCTTGATGCAGTTTGGCGTGGCGGCGCTGTTTGTTTCCTTCGGCGGTTTGATCGGGCAGTTAGTCGGCGGCTTCATCGCGGATAAATCAAGAGCCACCCAAAGCATTCAAATGTGCGTCAGCTGGATTCTGGCAGCGGTTTTTCTCTATTTCGGTATTTCGACCAATTCCCTTCAAACGGCGGTCATTT
>CAZNAF010000194.1:0-1729 GCA_964570925.1 uncultured Anaerolinea sp. | reverse complement strand
AACCAGCGGATAGTAGGGATAGGTGAGATCGCCCACCATCGTCAGTCGGGTGCTTGCCTGCGAGCCAGTCTCTTTGGCCGACTCGAGGGTTGACGAAAAATCCTGCGGGAAGATGATCAGCGCGGCGGCCTCACGGTTTTTGAGTCGGCTCTCAGCCTGTGCGCGGTCGTCACTCATGATGACTTTGAGGATGGGCTGCCCGTCAGCATAGCTGAGTTGGCGGATATTCTCAATGATCTGTTCGCTGGCAGAAGAAACGGAGGGCTGATCGTTATTAATGACCATGATCTTGTATGTGGTTGTGCCGCCTCCGGTGATGAACCAATATACCAGCACAAAAACGGGTGCGATACTGACTGTCAGCAACAGCATCCAGTAACTGCGAAGCTGCTCGCGCATGCTTTTTATGAATACGTTGAAGAGTCTCATTCTCGCAGCCTCCTTCCGGTAAGGGTCAGGAATACGTCTTCAAGCGTGTTTTGTCTGAGACGGATGTCCTCCGGTTTGCAGCCTTCATTTTGCAGCGTCTCAATGATCTTTGGCAGCAAATCCACCAGGCCGCGGCCGCGCAGGACGAAGTGATTGCCTGAAACGGTCAGATCAGGGAATTGCTTCACCAGATTGGCAGTGATCGCGTCACTATTGGCAGATGCCTGGATGGCAAATTCAAGTACGTCTCCTTCTCCCACCTTCTCTTTCAGGGCGGACGGAGTATCCACGGCCAGGAGTTGGCCGTGATCGATGATCGCCACCCTGTCTACCACCCGTTCTGCTTCGTCCATGTTGTGGGTGGTCAGGATGACCGTTTTATGTCTCGCCAAAGAACGGATGAAATCACGCACCAGCACACGGCTTTGTGGATCGAGACCGGCTTCGGGTTCATCCAGCACTAAAATATCAGGATCGTGTACCAGTGCCATGATGAGATTGAGGCGGCGCTGCATCCCTCCCGAGAGAGTCTTGGCAAGTTTGTTGCGCTTTTCTGTCAGTTCCATGCTTTCAAGCAGTTGTTCGCCGCGTTGCCGGGACGTTTTAGCCGGGATGTCGTACATTTCGCCGATGAATACCAGTTGTTCCAGGCAAGTCAGGGAATTCCACAGGATGATGTTTTGCGGACAAATTCCCACGCGCCTTTGCATCTGTGAATTACCGTTCAATTTATTGCCGTTGATGATGACTTCGCCGCTGTCAGGTTTTGATAATCCACACATCATGTTGATCGAAGTGGTTTTTCCCGCGCCGTTTGGCCCCAGAAAACCGAACACCTCACCTTGATAAACTTCGAGATCAAGGCTGGAAACAGCAATGAGGTCGCCGTATCTTTTAGTTAACGCTTTGGTCTGTAGAACGATTTCAGGCATATTAACCCCAAACTTTTTTCTTTCTTATTATATCGTCAGAAAAAACAGTTCAAAAATATATTCAATGTAAACAAATGAAAAAACCTTGACGATACAATATTCAAGCATATAATTAGCAAGCTAACTATTTAGGATACCTATGACAGATAAACGTTCAAATGGATTTTGGCTTTTTCTTGTCAGCCGCGCTCATCACAATTTTGCCAACAAGGTTTTTGCCGAAATTGGACTTTTCCGCGGGCAGACGCCCGTTCTATCGGAATTGGGAAAACATGAAGGGATCACCCAGTCCGAGTTGGCCGAGAAGCTGGAACTGACGCAAGCCACCATGACCAATCTGTTGAAAAGGCTGGAAGCTTCCGGCTTCA
>CAZNAF010000193.1:0-1798 GCA_964570925.1 uncultured Anaerolinea sp. | reverse complement strand
GGCCAGTTCATTGACAAAGCCGATGTTGATCATGCGGAAAGTATTCTCAAGCAGTTTGGCCATTTCGGCCACTTCGGTCGAACTGACGGGCACGACCGTATCCAGGGCCTGGGCGTACCAGGCCGCGGAGACCTCTGTGCATTTTTCGGTGATGCCGCCAATTACCTTGGGGGTATTCTTGGTCGTCCAATCTTCCCGGCCGGGGTCCACCCGTTCTGGTGAAAAGGCGATAAATATGTCGTCGCCTGCGATGAGCCCGCTTTTTTCTGTAAGGGCGGGAAGCACCAATTCGCGAGTCGTTCCTGGATAGGTGGAAGACTCCAAAACCACCACCATGCCGGGGTGTACATAGGGAGCCAGGCTTTCAGTGGCATTAATAATGTAAGAAAGGTCCGGATCACCAGTGTTGCGCAGGGGTGTGGGCACGCAGATGGCCACGGCGTCGATGTCTTTTAATACGCTATAGTCGGTGCTGCCTTTGAGTTTGCCAGAACTCACCAAACGCTCCACCAAACCCGTTTCCACGTCCATGATGTAGCTTTCGCCGTGGTTCAATTTATCCATTTTTTCAGCGATGGGGTCAATGCCGGTGACCTCAAACCCTGCTTCCGCAAAGACGGTGGCAAAGGGTAGGCCGACGTATCCCATGCCCAGCACGGCCACGCGGGCGGTTTTCTTGCGTAATTTTTCGATTAATTGGACGGCATAATCCATAATTCACCTTTGAAGTTGTAATCTTTAGAACAGGCTGAGTTGTTCAGTAGTTTCCGTTGTTGATTTCTTTTCCACGTTTTTTATTTCTTCGTGCAAGGTATCTTTCTTGTCCCGTGCTTGTGTAATGGCCTCGGAGAGGTTCTCGAAATCCGTGATCACGGCGGATTTTAAGGAAGGCTGATGCAGGGCAGCCGCCGGATGGAACATCGGGAGGATCAGGCGGTTATCGACCCAGGCCGGTTTGCCATGGACGCCGCTGATGCGGGCGTTGGGTAAATATCTGGCCATGGAATACCTGCCCAGGGTCACGATCACCTCCGGTTGGAGGGCGTCTATCTGCCTGTCAAGGAACCCGGCGCAGGCGGTCAATTCCTCAGGCAGGGGATCACGGTTACCGGGTGGTCTGCATTTTACCACGTTGGTGATGAACACCTCTTCGCGGGTGAGACCGGCGTAACCGAGCAATTCATCGAGGAATTTGCCCGCTTGCCCAACGAAGGGTCTGCCCACTTCATTCTCGTTAAACCCTGGACCCTCGCCAATAAAAAGGATGCGAGCTTGAGCGGGGCCTTCTCCTGGGACGGCGTGCTTGCGTGAATAGTGCAGTGCGCATCTCTCGCAACTGGCTATCTGGTCGGCAATTTCTCGCAAAATCTCGGAACCTTCCACGAAATGCCTCCAAAAAGGCCGCTTTTAGAATCAGGTCTATTTTACCTTACACGAGGGATTCCAACAGATCAATCTCGAGCTTTTCCAGGTTCATCATCACGGCATCTTCCCCATTATCTTGATAATATTTTTTCCGCAGGCCCGCTTCTTCAAAACCGAATTTTTTATACAGCCCGCGTGCGGGCAGGTTGCCCTCGCGTACTTCGAGAAAGGCTTTCCGGGCACCGTGTTTGTAGGCGTCCATCAATGTGTGCGTCAAAAGACGTTGCGCGATCCCCTGGCGGCGCAGGGTGGGGGATACGGCAAAAGTAGCGACATGCACTTCATCCACGATCAACCAGGTGACAATCATGCCCACGATCTTTGAGCCCGACTCCGCGACCCAGCAGCGTGAAGCTTCATTTTTCTCGATCTC
>CAZNAF010000192.1:0-1808 GCA_964570925.1 uncultured Anaerolinea sp. | reverse complement strand
GCCCGACGAGCTGCCACTGCTCTACCCCGCATCAAGAGCCCAATAATACCACGCCCTAAAGACGCAGTCAAGCGATTTCCCTCCCCTGGGCCATTTTCATCGGTTACAATTGAGCCATTCCGATTCAGGCAGGCGATATGAAAACCCAAGGCTCTCCAACCCCCTCCTTTATACAAAAGTTCAAGTCACTTATCGGACCCATTGATCTGACCTGGAAGACCGCGCAGGATTACGCCCTTCTTTTAGCCGGCGCTTTGGTGCAGGCGTTCGCCATGCGCCTTTTCCTGGTTCCGGGGTTGCTGGTCAGCGGTGGAATCAGTGGCGCGGCACAGATCGTCAACCACTATGTGACATTTCCGCTGGGCGTGATGATCTTCGTGGGCAATGTACCTCTTTTCGTCCTCGGATGGCGTTTTTTGGGCGGATCGCGTTTTGCCATCCGCACCGCCTTTGCCGTCACCAGTTTTTCGATCCTGACCGATTTGCTGGTACTCTTCATCCCGGATACCGGTTTGACTCACGACAACGTTCTCAACGCCCTCTTTGGCGGCGTGCTTCTGGGGATTGGACTCGGTTTGGTTTATCTCGGACAGGGCACCAGCGGGGGTTCCGACATTCTCGGACGAATTCTTAACCATCGATTCGGACTTTCCATTTCTCAGGCCTATCTGGTGACAGATACCATTGTTGTGCTGGCGGGTGGTTTCGCCTTCTCCTGGGAAAAAGCCCTTTACGGCATGGTGGTGATTTACGTCAGCGGCATCGCCGCTGAGATGATCTCCGAAGGGTCGGGTGTTTTCCGCACGGTGATGATCATCACCGACCAATCTGACGCGGTCAAACAGGTGATCCTTGAGGTGCTCGAGCGTGGGGTCACCATTTTGTCGGGCAAGGGCGGATACACTTCGAGCGACAGGCCGGTCTTGTACTGCGTGGTCACCAGGGGAGAGGTCAATCAATTAAAAAGACTGGTGAAAGACATTGATCCCAAGGCGTTCATGGTGATCGGCACCGCCCACGAAGCCCTGGGTGAAGGTTTCAAACCACTCAAATAACTATTTTACAAAATGAAGCAGCGCGCCCGTAACCAGCCCTATCTGACCCAAATGGTAGGTCAGATGGACGTAACTCTGGCCGTGCCTGACCTTTTTCACGAAACGATCATATCCGAGTAAAGTATCCGAAGTGTAAAACAGCACCGCGCCCACGCTGACCAGAACGGCCGAAGGCAGATCCCAGTCGGCGCGGAAGAAGGTGAGCAGGGCAGACAGCACCATTAATGCCAGGGTCGAGCCGTAGACCAGCACGGCGGTTAAGAACCTTTTTCCTCGCGGCACTTTCATGACTCCCGGTTTTAGCGTCTTCAACACCCTGGCTGCTGACATCCCCACCAGAACTGCGACGAGGATGGAACCCAGCGTAAAGGGTGGGGGCTGCTGGTTGAATCCCACCAGAAAACTAAGGTGCGCGAATAAAAAGGCCAACAACCCGAGCATGAAATAACGGGCATTCAACATTAAAAGGATATCCCCCAGAAGCGAAAAGACCAGGGCGATGCAGAACCACAGCATTCCTCCGTGCAGCCCCGAAACCTGGACCGCCCAGATAATCATGAACAACAGGGTGGCCGGTTTGGCGATGTATAACCTGATCTTCCAGCCTTTCCAGGTGGAAGCCCAATCGAGGAAAGCGAAAGCAATGGCAACAAAGAAGCTCCAGGTGAACAAATCAATCATCCTTTCTTCCGGCATAGCCCAGCAGCCGCAGGGCGTCAGGACTGTTGCGCCAGTTTTTATTCACCCTGGCCT
>CAZNAF010000191.1:0-1841 GCA_964570925.1 uncultured Anaerolinea sp. | reverse complement strand
CTCTGATATACATAGGTTTTCATCTTACCAATGGAACTATCGAGCGTCAAGAGACCGAAAATCGATTTTGAAGGTACGAATTATCTGCCCATTGATTGATTGATCGCTGCGTTTTCAAATCGCTTATTTTATTCTTTTGTATAATTCTCTGTATCGCGTGTTTCATTCAGGGAGGGCGATCATGTCTGAAAAATCCGCATTCAAGAAATTTGTTCCTGCCATTCTAAAGGTGTATCACAAGAATAAAGAGGCGTTTTGGTCCGCAGTGATGGCCCCATTCCTGGCCAGCCAGGTTACTCCGTTGGAAAAACTTCAACAGGTTCAAATTGGTTTGGGTCTGGCCGCTGCTTTTAAGGGGATGGACGACGAAGCCAGGCAGGTGTTGCAAGAGTTCAGCGCCCCTTATGCGTTTGATGTAACCAAATGGTCGAGCAACCGCCTGCAGTATTTCACCGACGCCTACGCAGTCTTTGCATTTATAGCCGTATGGCTGGATGAAATGGAACAACAAGATCTTCTGGATAATTTTGACCGGATCCTGCGCGCCTGCGTTTATGCGGTAGCCGGTTATGGCATTCTGGACGCCAACGTTGACAGCAACCTGCCCTCACCAGTGGAAGTGCTCACCGCTCAAGCACTGCTGGAAGAATATCAAACCACCGCGCTCAATGTTTTTGGCGTCACACCGATCAATCTGGAAGTCATGCACCGAATGATCAAGATTTTCATCGATGCGGAAATAAAAGAAAAAACCGTGCGCTGGAAATGCAGCCCTTATACACTGGATGCTCCCCAGGATCTGGGTGGAAAAGGCGCCAATGCCGTCACTCCCTTCATGCTCAGCCTGGAACGCCTGGGAAAAGCCGATCGCATTGAAGAGTACTGGCAGGTATTTCTGTTTTTTGGTGCCGCCATTCAAATGATTGACGATTGGAAGGACCTGGAGGGCGACCTGGCCATCGGGCACTATTCATATGTCACGTTGGGAAGCCAAATGACTCCCGATCAGGACCCTGCATCCGTTGCAAAAGAACTGCGTAATGATGAGGAACGGGTTCGCAGCACATACACTGTGAGCAAACAGATGATCTCCAAAGCCTATGAGATACTGGAACGACTTCAAGATCCCTGTCTGGGTCGACTGGTGGAGATTACCGATGCCCGGGTGGAGACATTCTTCCGTAAAGAATTAAAAATGAAGGTGACGTGAATCTTCGTTCTCGGTTGAAGAACTGCGGGACGATATGAAGGTATGCCTATTGGTGATTTCGTGGCTTTTTGCCAACCAATATCGAAGTTCGCAGCGACGATTAGGGTATCCGCTTTAAAAAAACTTGCCTTCATCTCTTTTTTTGGCTAGAATGAATCCATGCAATTCGATGTTTTTACGCTTTTTCCCGGTGTGATCCAACCTTACCTTGATTCGAGCATCCTGCAGCGAGCCCAGGAAAACCAATTAATCAAGGTGAATTTACACAATATCCGCGACTGGACGACCGACAAGCATCATGTCACGGACGATACCCCCTACGGCGGTGGAGGTGGAATGGTGATGAAGGCGCCTCCCATCTTCACCGCGGTTGAAGCGGTGCTTGGGGCACCACCATCCTGCCCGTTGATCTTGATGAGCCCGCAGGGACGTCCTTTTTCAACGGCCATCGCGCGTGAACTGGCAACCCTGCCTCATATTGCGATCCTGTGCGGCCGATATGAAGGTGTCGATGAACGGGTGCGTGAGCATCTGGTGACCGACCAAATCTCGGTGGGTGATTACGTCCTCACCGGCGGAGAATTACCCGCCATGATCCTGATCGACGCGGTCTCTCGTTTTCTACCCGGCG
>CAZNAF010000190.1:0-1856 GCA_964570925.1 uncultured Anaerolinea sp. | reverse complement strand
CGAGACCCATGATCTGGCACATGCCCATAATCATGCCGGCGCGCGCCAACGCTTCTGAACTTGATAACCCCCCGTGCGTGGTGCCGTAAGTGGTGATCCAGAGTGTGAAGAAGGTGCCGATCACCGTAATTGCGGCAGTGGCGGCAAAGGTGACGCCGTATGCCAGAAAGATGCCTTTATCCGATTTGGCCGCATTGAGCGCTTCTTTGGCCAATTGCAGGATGCTGCGCTTTTCTTCAGCCTGCTTTTGAGACTTGCCCATCAGTCCGGCCAGGATGAATCCCATGGCCACGAGACCGACCGCCGCAACGATCCAGTAGGAATAACGCGCGGCATTCTGGGCGCTCAAACCGGCTTTGGTGAAAATGCTGGGTAGTTTGAGAAAGACAAAGACGGTCAGCAAGGCACCGATGCCAGAACTCATGGCCACCATGCCGTAGGCCTTCCCTCTGTCTTTATTGTCTACATAGTCGGCGAGCAGGGCGGTGCTCATGGTGGTGGATGCGTTTGAGCCCGCGGAGAAGATCATGCGGCTGATGAACAACAGCACAACGGTTCCCGCAAGGGGATAGATGGCGATGCCAAGCGCGGAGATGAACAAACCCAGGGCATAGACCAGCCTGCGCCCCGTTTTATCTGACATCGTGCCCCAGATGCTCGGAAAGATCAATCCCACGATCGTTGCGGCCAGTCCCAGCGTGCCGGTGAGGACGCCCTGTTCACTGGTCGGGATGTGCAGGATTTCATTCAGCAGGTAGGGCTGTGCTTGTGGAACAAAGGTGGAAAAGAGCATGATGAACATTGCTCCCAAAACATAGATCGTCATATTCTTCGGCTGCACGCCGGGTAATAGATGAACTGGCCCCCATTTTTTTGCTTCCGTGCCCAGTGTTGTTTCTGTGTTCTTTTCCATTGAATTAATCCCTCTTTGTTCTTGCTTTGGAAAGGGGTGCAGGCTGATTAAACCTCCACCCCTTTGGGCGATCATAGATCAGGCGTGAAACCAAACCCGTAGACCCAGGCTCCGGTATCTTCCCGCTTGTGTTTTCTCAGTACCATGCGCACGCGCGTTCCGGGTTTTATTTCTGACGCATCCTTCACCTGGATGATATCGGACATGATATGGATGCCGTCGTCAAGGCGAATGATGGCCTGGATTCTGGGCAGGTCATCGCCGTAACCGATGGCCGGAAAACCCACGTCGTCCAATCCAACCGTTACGATTTCACCGCTTTGGGCACACTGGTAAGGTTCCATGGCGCGGTCGTGACAGGTCGGACAAATCAAACCGGTTTTGGGTGGAAAGAACGCCGTCCCGCAGGTCTTGCATTTGGTGCCTTCAAGGCGATAACGGCCTGCCTTGGTGCGGTACCACAGGGCGCTAGAGAAGGTATCCCATCTGACGTATTGATCGGTAAATTGTTCACTCATGGTCTACCATCCTTTCTGAACCACGCCAACGACGTCGAGCGAGTGATGCGTTCCGTAGGATGAATTGACTCCCACTTTGGCATCCTTTACCTGGCGCTCTCCGGCTTTGCCGAGGATTTGCCAGTAATTCTCAAGCACGCCCGCTTGAAAATCAGACCCCGCTGATCCATGCCCGAAGGCCGGACCTCCGCCGTAGGTATTGACCGGGCAGTTGCTCTCGAGCATCATGCCGCCTGACATAACGTAATCCTTGCCCTTGCCGATTTCGCAGATTCCAAGACCCTCAATGGCCATCATGCCTTCGAAGGGAGTCAAATCGTGCACCTGTGCCAGGTTGATGTCGGCGCGTTTGATGCCCGCCACTTCGTAAGCTTCTTTGGCGGCCACCATCAGACCCGGCAGTTCGGCCAGATCGTAGTTTTTCA
>CAZNAF010000189.1:0-1962 GCA_964570925.1 uncultured Anaerolinea sp. | reverse complement strand
CACTGTCCGCGCTGCCTCTATTCCAGGCACGTGGACGAGAAAAAGGCCGGCGACCGCAAGGCGGAATGCATGAGCCGCATGGAACCGGTTGGCTTGACCATCAAGCAGACCCACAAACGCTACGGTCCGCCGGAGCAGGGCGAATTGATGATCATCCACGTCTGCAAAGGCTGCGGCAAGGTTTCGATCAACCGCATTGCCGCGGACGACGATGCTGCATTCATCTATGATCTTTTCAAGAACTCAGCCGACGCTCCTGCCGATTGGAAAGCCGATCTGCTGGCGCAGGGAATACGTCCGCTGGGTTTGGACGATCTGACGGCGGTTTACAGCCGTTTGTTTGGCTGGCAGCCCATCCTTGAGGAATTTGAAACGCAAAATCTGCCTCTACCAGATGAAGCCTCGTTGACAGACATCCCTGAACCTTCTCAACTTGATTAGTTGTCAAAGTTACAGAAAAACGCGCTCCAAAAATTCCTGGAAGCGCGTTTTTCATTTAGCAAGTTGATGACTTTTGCGCCCATTTTGGCGATTTTCTGGCAATCGGAAAGGTACTACCATGTGTTAGAATTTTTCAAATTCACATGTAAACGAAAGAATCCGATTCCATGACAACCTCATTGCGTGCACGAATTACCAACATCTCCAGGGAGTTGATCCTTTTCACCATCGCCACGTTCGCCGTCGGCATGGCCACCAGCCTGGTGGATTCAACGCTGAACAACTTTCTCAATGATACGTTCTCATTAACGCCCTTCCAACGCTCCTTCCTTGAACTTCCGCGTGAGATTCCGGGGTTGATCGTGGTTTTTGTGTCCGCGTCGCTTTGGTTCCTCGGCAGTCGCAAACTGGGCGCGCTCTCCCTGCTGTTGGGGAGCGTGGGTATCTTCCTGATCGGATTTGCCTCCAAGACCTACTCCATCATGGTGATGTTCCTTTTCATTTTCAGCCTCGGACAACATCTTTTCATGCCGGTGGCCTCCACCGTGGGCATGGAACTGGCGAGTGAGGGGCGTCCGGGCCAGCGGCTGGGACAAATGAACGCGGTCAGGAACCTGGCCGCCATCGTTGGCAGCGCTGTGGTCTTTGTGGGTTTTAAGTATCTGAAATTCAATTACGAACATACTTTTACCATTGCCGCTTTGTGTTTTGTCGTAGGTATGGTGGTCATGGCCATGATGACCCCATCCAAGGTCAGGAATGCAGGTTCGAGACACTTCTTAAAACTGCGCAAAGAGTATTCTCTTTTTTACGTACTGGCAGTCTTGTATGGCTCACGCAAGCAGATCTTCATCACCTTCGCGCCCTGGGTGATCGTCACGGTCTTCGGCAAGCCTACCCAGACCATTGCCACCCTGATCGTCATCGGCGGCGTCATCGGCATCCTGTTCCAACCTATTTTGGGCAAAGCTATCGACAAGCTGGGCGAAAAAGTCGTTTTGGCCTCTGAGGCCGTGCTGCTGGTCTTCGTTTGCCTGGGCTACGCTTTCGGCCGATCGGTCTTTACTGAAAACACTGCCTTCATGATCGCCTGTATTTGCTACCTCTTGGACCAGGTACTCATGTCGGTCAGCATGGCGCGCTCCACCTACATGAAGAAGATCGCCCTGCAGGAATCGGATATTCAGTCCGCGATCACGGCTGCCATTACCATTGACCACTTCTTTTCGATCAGCATCGCCCTGGTTGGCGGTGTGATTTGGAACCATTTTGGCTACCAATACGTATTTATATTTGGAGTACTCATTGCGGTGATCAATTTCTTTGCCACAATGCGTATCCAATTACCTAAACAAAAACCGGCCCCTGCCGTCGGTTCAGGAATTGATTAACCTCTAAAAAATACGTCGTATTGGAGTACCATTGGCTCATGACCGAAAAACAAACCGTGAGTAAAACACGGGAGTCTCGCAAGAAAACGCTCATCACCCTTTTTACCTCGCTGCTCTTCATGGCGGCCAT
>CAZNAF010000188.1:0-2015 GCA_964570925.1 uncultured Anaerolinea sp. | reverse complement strand
CTCTTTCATCATAATCTCTTAATTGTAGCACGCCGGCAGGTTTGCCTCGTTAACCGACCTGACAGGTGTCATCAGACACCTGCCAGGTTTACACCAACCAAAAAGGAGAAAGGACAAAATTAGATGTCGTAGTACAAAACGAATTCGTAAGGCACGGGTCGGATGCGCACCGGATCAAGTTCATTCTGCCGCTTGTAGGAGATGTAGGCTTCCAACAAATCCTTGGTGAAGACATCGCCTTTGAGCAGGAATTCGTGATCTTTTTCAAGTGCGAGCAACACATCCCCTAACGAACCCGGTACCTGTTTGATCTGTTTGGCTTCTTCCGCCGGCAGTTCATACAAATCCTTGTCGATCGGGTTGCCCGGGTCGATGCGGTTCTGAATGCCATCCAGGCCGGCCATCAACAAGGCCGCAAAACACAGGTAGGGATTGCTGGTGGAGTCAGGCGCGCGAAATTCAATTCGTTTGGCTTTTTCATTGTTGGTCACCGGGATGCGACAGATGGCTGACCGGTTGCGCTGTGAATAAGCCAAATTAACTGGAGCTTCAAAACCGGGCACCAGACGACGGTAGGAATTGGTGGTCGGGTTGGTCAACGCCAGCAACGCGGGAGCATGTTTCAGCAGCCCGCCGATATAGTATTTGGCCGTGTCTGAAAGTTGTGCGTAGCCCGAAGCGTCAAAGAAGATGTTCTTCGATCCCTTCCAGATGGAGGTATGCACGTGCATTCCCGAGCCGTTGTCACCAAAGACAGGTTTGGGCATGAAAGTGGCGGTCTTGCCATTCTGGCGTGACACATTCTTGGCAATGTATTTATAAACCAGCAGATGATCTGCCATGCGGGTAAGCGTGTCAAAGCGCATGCCAAGTTCAACCTGCCCGGCGGTGGCGACCTCATGATGATGGATTTCCATTTCAATGCCGGCGTCTTCGAGCGCCATGACGATCTTGCTGCGCAGGGTCTGCAGCGAATCGGTGGGCGGACAAGGGAAGTATCCGCGTTTGGGCAGGATCTGGCCGCCAAAATTGGGCTTGCTGGCGTCGCCGCTGTTCCACCATCCCTCGGAACTGTCGATTTCATAGAAAGACTCATTGGTGCCGCTGGCATAGCGAATGTTATCGAAGATGAAGAACTCCGCTTCAGGGCCGAAGAAAGCCGTGTCGCCGATGCCCGTCTGCTTGAGATAGGCTTCCGCCTTGCGCGCCACGTAACGCGGATCGCGGTTGTAGGGCTGCTTGGTGATCGGATCGTAAACATCGCAGCTGATCACCAGGGTTGGCAGTTCCGCCACCGGATCAATAAAAGCCGTTTCGGGGTCCAGGAGCAGCAGCATGTCGGATTCATGGATTTCCTGAAAGCCGCGGATGGACGATCCATCGAAGGGGATTCCTTCTTCAAACATTTCATCCGACAAGCGGTGCGCCGGGATTGAAAAATGCTGCCAGGTTCCCGGCAGGTCGATGAACCTCAAATCCACCATCTTTACATTCTTTGCCAGGTCCAGCACTTCTTTGACTGTCTTCGCCATGATCCTTCTCCTTTGCCAACCAACAATCAGAATAATACCAAAAAGAAATTGTACATCAAACTAACTCATGCCGGGATTATAGAGGTTCAAGCGGTTTCTGCCTATTACCCAAAAGGGTAATATTCCCTCTTTTAACCACGCGGCATTCTTCACAAACGATTTGATTCCGGCTAATCCGAATCTTGGCGTAATAATCAACAATCCGCTCCATTCTGAGTATCTGTGTTGATCACCCTCACCCGGAGTCAATGGCATTTTATCATCGTGCATTTGCCCTCTCCCGCGCCAGAGGGTTGAGTCATTGTTCATCACTGCTGGCGTGGGAGAGGGCCAGGGTGAGGGTAAAAATAAATTTTTTCAAAACACTTTTAGGAGAAATGCCCATATTGGATTAATAATGAAGTGATTCCAACGACCTACCTGGTCTGGGTTTTGCCCTCTTACAGTATAATTTTTTTATGGCGCAATCCACTCTGTCTCAAC
>CAZNAF010000187.1:0-2099 GCA_964570925.1 uncultured Anaerolinea sp. | reverse complement strand
AGAAATCCACCCCGGAGCGCGTGCCGGGCTGCTGATCATGCGCGGGGTGGAAAACCCTGCTCAAGATGCTCACCTCGAGGAGCGAAAGCGTGAATTGGAACAAAGCTTGAGGGAACGTTTCGCCGGGATGGAAGAGAACGAAGTTGAAAGGATCCATCCTTTCTCCGTATATGCTTCTTATTATCGAAAATTCGACAAGACCTATCACGTGGCTGGCCAGATGAAATCGGTGGTCTTCAAACAGAAATCGCTCCCTTCCGTGGCCGCTTTGGTGGAGGCCATGTTTATGGCCGAGTTGAAAAACGGGTACCTGACAGCCGGCCACGACCTGGATCTGCTTGAATTTCCACTGCAACTAGATGCCGCAACCGGGGATGAAAGCTACACCCTCCTGCGCGGCTCCGAACAGAGGTTGAAACCCGCCGACATGTTCATCAGCGATGGGCAGGGAATTCTTTCGAGCGTGATCTATGGACCGGATCAGCGCAGCCAGATCCTCACAGAAACAAAAAATGTGGCCTTCACAGTGTACGCTCCCGGTGGGATTCCTGGGTTGGAAATCGAAAGACATCTGGAGGAGATCCGCGACCTGGTCATGATCTTCGCTCCAGCCTCCCGGGTGGATGAGCTGCGAGTTTACGGGGGTGACCTTCCTTGACAAACGATCCTGACCATCCAGAAATCTATCGCAGCCAGGCTGACCGGTATGAAGCGCTGGTCTCACGAGAGGATTTCCAGAACAACCTGCTGCCAGCCCTACAAAAGATCGTTGATTTTAATGGCAGAAGTGTTGTTGATCTGGGTGCCGGTACAGGACGGTTAATCTGCATGCTCGCCCCTTTCGTTGAAAAGATCTGGGGGTTCGATCAATCCGGGCATATGCTTGAGGTGGCAACCGCCAGGTTGCGTAAGAGCGGTTACCTCAACTGGAAAATCGAAAAGGCTGACCATCGACAGGTCCCGATGGAGGCCCATCGCGTGGATATTGTGGTTTCGGGATGGAGCGTCTGTTATGTGGTAGTAGATCACCCCGAAACCTGGCAGATCGAACTAAAAAAAGTGTTCGAAGAGATCGGCCGTATCTTAAAACCAAATGGAACTGTCATCTTGATCGAGACGCTCGGAACCGGCTTTGAAAAGCCTGCCCCCCCAGAACATCTTTTGGCCTACTACGCGTTTTTACGCGAGCATGGTTTTTCTGAAACCTGGATACGCACGGATTACCGCTTCGAAACTATTGAACTCGCGCGAACTCTGAGCGGCTTTTTCTTTGGAGAAGCCATGCAGGAAAAGCTGATCCACGATGAACGAGGGATTACGCTGCCAGAGTGCACCGGTATTTGGTGGAAGCGCTGGCAGTAATCTAAAGGCAACCCCTTGTAAATTGATCCAATCCTATTTGTTAACCGTGGCATGGCATAATAGTATGAAATGTTATTTTTGGTGAGGAGCGCATGATGGGAAAACGTATCGTCTTGATCGGCGCGGGAAGCGCGCAGTTTGGATATGGCACAGTCGGTGATATTCTACAGAGCAAGGTTTTACTGGGGAGCACAATTGTGTTGCACGACATCAACCCAAAAACCCTGGAAGTGGTAAGGCAAACGGCTGTCGATTTTATTGATAAAGAACATCTGCCTTTTTCGGTTGAAGCGACTACGAACCGCGCGGAAGCTTATCATAAGGCCGATTTTCTCATTATTTCCATTGAAGTCGGAGACCGTTTCAAGTTGTGGGAGGAAGATTGGCGCATCCCGCAGCAGTACGGAATCCGGCAGGTATATGGCGAGAACGGTGGACCGGGCGGCCTCTTCCATTCCCTGCGTATTCTCCCGCCCATCCTGGAGATTTGTGCAGATGCTCAAAAGATCTGCCCAGAAGCCGTGATATTTAACTATTCCAATCCAATGAGCCGGATCTGCACGACCGTTGCGCGCGCGTTCCCCGATCTAAAATTTATTGGGTTATGTCACGAGATCGAATCGCTGAAACAATACCTGCCCTTGATCCTTGAAACACCCTATGAAGACCTTGATGTCAGGGCAGCGGGTTTGAATCACTTCAGTGTTGTCCTTTCGGCAAAATACCGCAAGACCGGA
>CAZNAF010000186.1:0-2121 GCA_964570925.1 uncultured Anaerolinea sp. | reverse complement strand
CGGGGTTGCGCCAGTTGAGGTCGGGCTGCTGCTTGTAGAACATGTGGTAATACCACTGTTCGGTTACCTGGTCATATTCCCAACCCTTGCCGCCAAAAACGGACTGCCAGTTGTTGGGTGGAACTTGCTTTCCCTTTGGATTCTCTCGCCAGATATACCAGTCTCGTTTGGGGTTATCCCGCGAACTGCGTGATTCGATAAACCAGGGGTGCTGGTCTGAGGTATGGTTCAAGACCAGATCGAGGATCAGGCGAATTCCGCGGGCATGAGCCTCTTTGAGAAGATTGTCAAAATCCGCGAGGGTGCCGTATTTCGAGTCAATATCCTTGTAATCCGCCACGTCATAACCAAAATCGACATCGGGAGAAGGGTTAATGGGAGAGAGCCAGATGGCATCCACGCCGAGGTCGGCCAGGTAATCCAGTCTGCCTGTGATGCCGGGCAGGTCCCCGATGCCGTCGCCGTTGCCATCGGCAAAGGAGCGCGGGTAAATTTGATAGACAACGCCGTTTTTCCACCAGGATTTTTCTAACATGTGAATTCCTCTAGGGTTGGTCTTGGATGAGGCCTTTCCGCAACAAGCCCGCTGGAAATGCCTTTTGATGATTATAAACTTATTCCAACACGGAGGCGCCTTTATCCTCCAGAGAAAACCTGTATAAGGTTTTTTCAGGTTTCTATTGAGTTTTTAATAATTATTCGATATAACAAAGAAAAGGACGGTATAGTATGAGCAAAATTTATGAATTCAACGTCAAAGACAGCCAGGGAAATGAGATCAACTTGTCACAGTATTCTGGCAAAGTCTTGCTGATCGTGAACGTGGCCAGCAAGTGCGGCTTTACCCCTCAATACGATGGGTTGCAAAAGTTGTATACAGAATGGAAGGAAAAAGGTTTCGAGATCCTGGGCTTCCCATGCAACCAATTCGCCGGCCAGGAAAAAGGCTCGGATGAAGAGATCCAGCAGTTCTGCAAGGTCAACTACGGCGTGACCTTTAAAGTTCTTTCAAAGATCAAGGTCAACGGCAAGGAAGCCCATCCTCTCTATCAATATTTGACCGGGAAGGAAGGCCATGCTCTGGGCGGGAAGATCAAATGGAATTTCACCAAGTTTCTGATCAACCAAAAAGGAGAGCTGGTCAACCGCTTTGAACCCAATTTCGAACCGGCTCAGATCTCAGAACACATCGCCGCGCTGGTGAGATCATAACCAGGCAGGGAAAGCACCCCGGACGGTTAGTCTTTTTTAGCGCTACTGCGTAGTACCCTCGTCTGGAAATACCCTTGCAAAGCCCAAGGGACTATGTTAAAATAAGTTGGTACGTTGAAGGCAATCAAGGAGATTTCGACACCGAAAAGTGGGCAGCCCCCACTTTTCTTCATTATTGAACCGGAAAACAGGAAACATCCACCAGGCGGAGAAAAAAGAATGAAGAATGAATTTACACTCGCATTCAACGAAGTTCTCGAAGACAAGGGGCTTCCCAAAGAGATCATATTAAAAGCGCTCGAATCCGCAATGGTTTCGGCCTACCGCCGGTCGGTCAACGCCTCGGCTCAACAAAACGTTGAGGCGGTGGTAGATACCGAAACCGGCAAGGTAACCATTTACGCGGAAAAAGAGGTGGTTGAATCGGTAGAGAACGATATCACCGAAGTTTCACTGGAAGACGCCAGAAAAGTGAACCCGGAAGTTGAATTGGGCAGCCTGATCGTTGTGGAAACCACGCCCACCGATTTTGGCCGCGTGGCCGCACAAACAGCGCGCCAGGTGATTCAACAACGTATCCGTGACGCCGAAAGGGCCGCACAGATCGAATTTTTTGAAAAACAACTGGGCGAGATCGTGAACGGTGTGGTGCAGTCCGTTGGCGGCGTGGGCCTAACCGTCGGACTGGAAATGAAAACCGAGGCCAGCATGCCGCGCAAAGAGATGATCCCCGGTGAGAGGTTCCATATTCACGACCGTGTGCGGGCTCTCGTGTCTGAGGTTAAAGACAGCCAGCGAGGACCCCAGATCATCCTTTCACGCACACACCGCAATTTCTTGCGCAGACTGCTTGAGAACGAAGTGCCAGAGATCTTCCACGGCATCGTGGAGATCCGCTCCATCGCCCGC
>CAZNAF010000185.1:0-2127 GCA_964570925.1 uncultured Anaerolinea sp. | reverse complement strand
TACCACCACCATCACGAAAAGCGCTTCATACCATTTCAGGCGATAGAAATCCATCCTTCCGCCAAAGAACCCCACGGCTGCCAGGCTTTTCGGGCTGACGGCCAGGACAGGTTGCAGGTAATGCTTGATCGTGGTGAAGCTTTCCTTGAATCCGAGACGGCCCGGTTTTTTGGGCGGTTCCAGAAGTTTCTCATCAAGGTGCAACCGGATCTGCCCCAGTTCGGGGCGCGGTCCGTCCGTCAGGGCCATGCCTGTTAAAAAGAGCGCCAGGGGCTTGCTTTCAAGTTCAGCCTTGCGATTGCGCAGAAACGCCAGCGCCGAACGGTGCCATCCCACGATCATGGGCGCGCCCAGCACCACAGCGTCATACCCTGCCATGCTTTTCACTTCTTCCATTGGCAGTAAATCCGCCTCACAGCCGGCCTTGCCGATCTCTTCGGCGATGGCTTCGGCCACGTCTCGTGTGGTGCCGGAATGGGTGATGTAACCGACTAAAATTTTTTTCATAATTTCCTCAATGAGAGTAAAAGATTAAAGCGGACGAGTGAGAATTTCTTTTTCCGCGGTTTTAATGTCTTTCATCAGTTGCGCCGCCTCCGCTTTTAAATCGGCAGAAGGTCCCGAGGTCATGGGGATGAATTTGATCAGGTCATTCGCCTGGCGCAGAATGTCCTTCACGCCGGCTGTGTATGAAAGATCCTCCCAGCCTCGATCCTCCGGCCTTTTCAGGCCGCGTGCTTTTTCGATCAAAACGCGTGCTTTGGCAATACGTTCTTCAGTTGGAATTACTTTGGCCATGATACCTCACTAGAAAATTTACGAATGTTTCACCAAAAGGTTTTATTGTTTCAACAATTCATCACGCACCATTTCAAGGACGCGGGTCTCGCGTTTGACCCAGCAGAAAACCTCGCCGCCCGTTGCCAAAATCTCTCGATTGGCAGAAATGGCCTTGTCTATATCCACCCACATCGGTTTAAGCCCCATCCTGGCCTCATAGTCATCCAGGCGTTGTTCTCCCAATAACGCGTCCACTTCACAGCAATAATAGTAGGAGGTCACACAAAACGCGTCGTACTCTTTTTCGATGGGAAGATCATATTCGAGTGTCTTGCCGTAGGGCTCCGCTGTCGAGACCATGCGACCTCCGATCTCCTCGGACAGTTCTCGGGCAAGCGCGGATTCCATGTTTTCCCCGGGGTCAATGCGCCCCCCCGGCAGTTTGTAGTCACCATGCACTTGTGAATACGCCAGCAGGATCTTGCGCCCATTCAGGATCACCGCCCGCACAGCCTCACGACATAGAAGCCGGCCCAGATGGGGCACGTTGGGTTGCCTGTCCATTTCAAACAAGGTGCGCATATTTACATACGCCTTCTCGCTGGATGAGCCCTTTCAACTCAGCGTGATCAGAACGATGGCCGCCAGGCAGGTGATCACACCCACCCACTGTTTCAGGGTGATCTTTTCCTTAAGGATCCATGACGCCAGCATCACCGTGCCGGCCGGGTAGAGCGAAGAAAGCACCACGGCCATATCCAGGCGCGTGAACTGCCTGGCAAGCAAAAAGAGGATGTTCCCGGTCGCGTCCAATACGCCGGCCAAAAGACTGATGCGGTTCATGCGCAGCTCTCGCAGCCCAGGGGTGTTGATCTTGATCAACAAGAACGCGCCCAGCACCACGATAAGGCGTGAAATGATCAAGGGGGTGAATACTGTCCCACCCCCCACACTGGATATGAAAATATAAAAACCGGCGAACCCAAGCCCCGCGAGAACGGCCAGCAGAAACCCCTTGCGCGATTTTCCATCCGCCTCGTCGGAGGATTGTGAAACGATCCAGATGCCGATGAAAGCCAACCCAAAACCGATCAGGCGCGAAATCGCTGGCAGCCCTTCGGTCAAAAAACCGAAAGCCACCGGCAGGGCGGCCCCGATCACCGCCGCGGTGGGCGCCACCACAGCCGATTTACCGATGGAAAGTCCTTTATATAGAGAGGAAATGCCCAGCAGCCCGGCCAGCCCCGCCAGGGCTGACCATAACACGCCCCGCCAATCAGGGAAGGCCTCCCGCCAGACCAGCGCCGCGATCACCAGCAGCACCAGGCCGGACAAGGCCGAAAGCAG
>CAZNAF010000184.1:0-2133 GCA_964570925.1 uncultured Anaerolinea sp. | reverse complement strand
CTGCCGCGCTCCACGGCGATGAGGTTGATTGGTTCAGGTTACCGGGTTGAGCAGGTCAATGATCTTGTAAAGCTGATCTTTCAGTATTTTCAGTTCTTCAAGCGACACTTTTTCTGAAACCAGACGCGCAACCAGTTTTTCCGGAATCGAGGAGGCTTCACTTTGCAGTTGTTTTCCCTTTGGTGTCAGGGTGATAATGACCCGACGTTCATCTTCCTCGGAACGCTTTCGAGTAATAATTCCCTGGGCTTCCATGCGTTTCAGGATCGGTGTGATAGTGTTAGTATTTAAGATCAGTTTTTCGGTGATCTCGTTCACGCTGAGGCTGTCTTTTTCCCATAAGACCATCAATACCAGGTACTGTGGATAGGTGATTTCCAGCTTGTCAAGAAAAGGTTGATATTCACGGGTGATCAAGCGTGAGGCGGCGTAGACCGGAAAACACAGCTGGTTTTCCAACTTGAGTTGTTCATAGGCCATGGCGTTCTTCTCCAATTACCATGCAAATATTGTCAGATCGCGATTAATTCAGGAGCTTGATTATATCCTTTTCGATCTCGGCGGGCGTGATAATCGGAGCATACCGCTTTACCGGCTTGCCTGTGGAATCGATCAGGAATTTCGCGAAATTCCATTTGATCGCGCTGCCCCCGAATTCTTTGAGTTCCCTTTTCAAGAACTTGAAGATCGGATGGGCATCTTTGCCGTTGACCTTCACCTTCGCAAAAACCGGAAAAGTAACCCCGTAATTGAGTAAACATTGACTGGCGATAGTTGTTTCATCATCAGGTTCCTGGTTGGCAAACTGGTTACACGGAAAACCTAAAATCACCAGACCTTTCTCTTGATATTTGCGATATAGAGCTTCGAGACCTTCATATTGAGGGGTCAATCCGCATTTGCTGGCCGTGTTGACCACCAGGAGGAGCTTGCCGGCATATTCTTTCATCTCGATTTTTTCACCTTGCATATTCAAGGCGGAAAAATCATAAAAATTTTCAGTCATTTTTCTCTCCGATTTATGAATTTGTCTCTATTCATACGAGGTTGATGGTTACGTCTACGTTATTGCGAAGGGCTTTAGAGTAGGGGCAAAGCTTGTGGGCTTTCTCCAACAGATTCTGCGCAGTGTCTCGATCCACCCCGTCGATTTTGGCATCCAGCCTGACAACCAAATCCATACCTGACAGGCCGGCGATCTTCAACCCAACCGTGGCGGTAATTTCTGATTCGATCTTTTTCCTTTCCATGCGGGCCGCCAGATTTAAGGCGCTGTCGAAACAGGCCGCGTATCCGGCCGCAAATAGCTGCTCGGGGTTCGTGTATGCCCCGCCGGGGCCTTTCAATTCTTTGGGCATCCTTACCTCAAATTGCAGCACTCCATCCTGGCTGTTGACTTTTCCGTTCCTGCCGCCGCTGGCGGTGACAGAGGTTTCATAAAGCGGTTTCATTTTGACTCCTAAATATCATGTGCGATTATATCGAGCACGATATATAATAACCTGTTTTTCTCCAAATTTCAACAGCAACCCTATACAGGATTTTTCAAGACTGATAATTGCGAGTTTTTCTTATTACATGGTTGTCTTGACAAAATAGAAAATATATTCTATTATAGGTTTGCTTACAAGTGTTGCTCTTTCATAATTGAACATATAACGCAGATTGGAACATAAAAACGAATCTCCGTGTTACTCCGAAAAAGCCAAAAATCATCACGAAAATCGATCCGAATCATTCGCCTGCCCCCGAGCGATTGTGTTTTTTGCACACCATAGCGAAGCGACAGGTGAGCGAAGGGGGATCCCGCATTAATTGCATAAAAAATACGAATCGTTTGATTTCACCTGTAAGAATTGAATTGAATTGAATTGATTTGTTTTGATTTTGAATTTAATTCATCGGGTAAAACGTGCAGACGCCGGTGCGCTATTAACCCTTTTTTTTAGTAGGGTGTCTGAACCTATGTTCATTTCCACGGAAAGTGGGTGTGTACAATAAGCATTTATCACCCTATAAGGATATTCCTTATGATTAACAAGTAGAGGTAAGGGCGATTCATGAATCGCCCTTACCTTTAGGCCAGCGTCTTTTCTGTTATTACGCTGTTTTCTTGGTGAGGCTCAATCCTTC
>CAZNAF010000183.1:0-2139 GCA_964570925.1 uncultured Anaerolinea sp. | reverse complement strand
CGGTTTGAATGGTATGCACGCAATGGTTGCAATTGATTGAGGGTACTTCGAATTTGACGATATTCATTTTTACTCCTTTTATACCTTGGCTGCTTGTTCGTATATTTCGGCAATTTCCTTCAAGACCCGTTCGCGTTCGAGCGGGTCGTCGCCGCGGATTGCGGTGATGACACAGGAATTCAAGTGTTCATCCAGCATGTTGCTGGTCACCTTGTTCAGCGCTGCCTGTACTGCCTGTATCTGACGAATCACATCGATGCAGTATTCGTCATTTTCCACCATGCGAATAATTCCCTTGATGTGCCCTTCCACGGTTTTCAACCTGACCTGACTTGATTCATGTTTCATATTTTTCTCCTCTACCCCCTCCCCCATGGGGTGGGATAAGTTAAATATAACAAATTCGCCCACTTTTGTCAAGATTATACACGTCCCCATCCCCTTCTATTGACACAACTCTAATTCCACCCTACTATTAACTGCATGAAAGAACATGGTGACACGCTTCATGGACAAACCGTCATGATCACCGGCGGAGCCCGCCGGCTTGGTCAAATCATGGCGCTGGCAGTCGCCGCCTGTGGTGCGGATGTGGTCATTCATCACGCCCACTCCCCCGCCGAAGCCGAGGATACCGCGAGTCAAATTCGTGCCATGGACCGCAAAGCCTATATCCTCGACGCGGACCTGTCGGACTCAGCCGCCGCTCAACAACTGATGCAATCCGCCTTTGAACTGGCTCCGGTCACCGCCCTCATCAACAATGCTGCCATCTTTAAGCCGGTTGGGTTTAACGAGGCTTCCCTCTCCGACTGGAACGATCACCTGCAGATCAACCTGACGGCACCGTTTTTATTGAGCCAATCCTTTGCTCAAAAATTCCAGTCACAAGAACCGGGGAGGATCATCAATATCGTCGATTGGCGGGCGCTGCGGCCAGGCAAAGATCACTTTCCATATACCATCAGTAAAGCCGCCCTGGTCTCAATGACGCAGGCGATGGCTCTCAAACTGGCTCCACGTATCGTGGTCAACGCCGTCGCGCTGGGCGCCATCCTGCCGCCCGAAGGTCAGGATTTCTCACCCGGCCTGATTAAAAATGTGCCCATGCAACGTTGGGCGTATATCTCCGAACTTGAAGACCTGATCGCCTGGCTGCTTTCTGCCCCGGCTTATCTCACCGGCGAGGTCATCCACCTTGATGGCGGCCGGCATCTTGCATAATCATTACAGGAGTGTGGATGGACAAAATATTTATTTCCGATCTGTTGGTTCGCGGCGTTATTGGCATCTCTGAACGCGAACGCGAGCAGCCGCAAGACATTCTGGTGAACATTGTGATCTTTGCCGATATCCGCAAGGCCTCCAAATCGGATAACGTGGACGATTCGGTCAATTACCGCACCGTGGCAAAAAAGGTGCTGGCGCACACTGAAACCATCAAGCGTTATACGGTTGAAGCCCTGGCTGAAGATATCGCCGCTCTCTGCCTTGAAGACGAAAAAGTACTCAAGGTTCAGGTGCGGGTGGAAAAACCAGGTGCCGTGCGTTTCTCACGCTCCGTGGGTGTTGAGATCGAACGTTCCAAACCCACCGAATGAACGAAGTATTCCTGCTCCTGGGATCAAACATTGATCCCGAGACCAATATCCTGCTTGCGCTCGAATACCTTGAGCGTAACTTCAAGATTATTGACGTCTCCAATACCTGGCAGACAAAACCGGTCGGCAGCGACGCCGCGGATTTCTTGAATACAGCTGTTCATCTACAAACTTCACTGGATGCCTACACGCTTAAGGAACAATGCCTGTGCCACATTGAAGAAAAACTGGGGCGTGTCAGGCAGCCAGACAAGAACGCTCCACGCACCATCGATCTCGACATCATTATTTTCAATCAAAAAATCATCGATCCTTCGCTCTTTAAATACCCCCATCTGATTCTTCCCTTTGCGGAATTACTGCCTGACCTCAAAGATGCTTCAACTGGAAAAACCCTCACTCAATTGGCCGAACAGGAACAACTCAAATCACTTGCCAAAAAGTACAAGTGCCTTTTGCCCCCGTATCAAAAATAATCCAATTAACTCAATCGAGAAAATAAGCCTTCCACCGCTTTTCGCAGCGGTGCGGATGCTTC
>CAZNAF010000182.1:0-2144 GCA_964570925.1 uncultured Anaerolinea sp. | reverse complement strand
GACTTCAAGAATACCAGTCAAAAGTGTTGTTCACGATGTACAACATTCCCATACCGAATGGGAGGGTGGCCGAAACAATCAGGGAAGTCAAGCAGATCAGCGAAGAGTTGGGGGGCAAGGTAGTCATCAAGGCGCAAGTATTGACCGGCGGCAGGGGCAAAGCCGGCGGAGTCAGAATCGCAAAATCCAACACAGAAGCAGAAGAATACGCGGCACAAATACTGGGCAAAGAGATCAACGGATTGCCGGTAAGAAAAGTATTGGTGGATGAAGCCGTTTCCATTGCCACCGAAATCTATCTGAGCATTTCAAACGACCGTGTTTCGCAGAAACCTGTCTTAATGGCCTCGAATTTTGGCGGCATGGATATTGAAGAGGTATCGCGCACCTCACCCGAAAAGATTGTGAAGAAGATCATCGATCCGTTGTTGGGATTGCGCGATTATCAACTGAGAGATATCGCCATCAACATCGACCTCGACCGTTCCTACTGGCAGGCATTTGGAGAAATCGTCAACAGCCTGTGGCGCCTTTATGTTGAATGTGATGCGTCTTTGGTGGAGATCAATCCGTTGGTGGTGACTGCCGACGGCCAGTTATCCGCGCTGGACGCTAAGATCATCCTGGACGACAATGCCCTGTTCAGGCATCCCAACCTGGCGGAAATGCGAGACCGTGACGCTGAGGCGGGACCCGAATTGGAAGGCCGCAAGGTCGGAGTCTCGTTCATCAAGATGAACGGCAACATCGGCTGCCTGGTAAACGGAGCCGGCCTGGCCATGGCAACCATGGATATCATTAAAAGCATGGGGGGGGCTGCCGCCAACTTCCTGGATATCGGCGGAGGTGCTTCTGCCAAAAAAGTGGAAGCCTCACTGAGATTAATCATGGAAGATAAAAACGTAAAGGCCATCCTGGTGAACGTCTTTGGAGGTATCACCCGCTGTGACGAGGTGGCGAAGGGGATTATCAGCGCGAGCGAACAGATCGACATTAACGTGCCGGTGATCGTCAGGCTGGTAGGCACCAACGATATGGAAGGACTCGAGTTGTTGAAAAACACTAAACTAATCCCCGCAAAAAGTCTGCTTGAAGCAGCCACGATTGCGGTTCAAAAAGCGGCGGAGGCAAACTCATGAGCATCCTGGTCAATAAGGATACCCGTTTGCTGGTTCAAGGAATAACGGGCAATGAAGGTCTGTTCCATACCGAGCAGATGGTAAATTACAAGAATATCATCGTTGCCGGTGTGACACCTGGCAAGGGCGGCGATTGGGTGTTAAACGGAAAGGTGCCGGTATTTGATTCGGTGCAAACCGCCGTCGAAGCCACCGGCGCCAACGCCAGTGTAATTTTTGTACCTGCCAGATTTGTCGGGGACGCCATTTTTGAAGCAGTGGATGCTGAAATTCCCCTGGTAGTGTGCATCACCGAAGGAACACCGGTGCAAGACATGATGCGGGTAAGGCAGTATATCTCCTCCCGGCCGAGTAGATTGGTGGGACCAAACTGCCCCGGGTTATTGACCCCGGGCGAAGCGAAGGTTGGCATCATCCCGGGCAACATCGCCATACCGGGTAACATTGGCGTGGTGTCACGCTCTGGCACATTGACCTATGAAGTATTGTATGCGCTCAAGCAGAATGATATGGGAGTATCAACCTGCGTCGGCATTGGCGGCGACCCGGTGAAAGGGTTGGGCTTCGTTGAGGTGCTTGAACTTTTTGAGGCGGATGCCAAAACGGATGCGGTGGTGATGATTGGTGAAATTGGCGGTAACGATGAAGAATTGGCCGCCGAGTATATTTCAGCCCGCATGACCAAACCGGTGGTTTCATTCATCGCGGGGGTGTCGGCGCCTCCCGGCAAGCGTATGGGACATGCAGGCGCATTAATCGAGGGTACTTCAGGAACGGCTGAAAGTAAAATTCAGGCGCTTCAATCGGTTGGCGTAAAAATAGCCCGTTATCCTGAAGAGATTCCGGGCTTGCTTAATTTGTAAATAAAGGATTTCTGGTTAGTAGAGAAATATCCGCAAGCGGCTTATTTCTTGTGAGAGTCTACGTATTTAACGGCGTCTGAAACGGTCTTGATGCCGCGTGCGTCTTCGTCGTTGATATTAATGTCGAATTTCTCGCAGAATC
>CAZNAF010000181.1:0-2209 GCA_964570925.1 uncultured Anaerolinea sp. | reverse complement strand
GCCCGGCCACTTCGGCCATCATGAATTCTCTCCCTCCCAACCGGGCAGGTATCGGGTCCGCGATGAACGACACAACGCGCCAACTAGGCGGCGCACTGGGGATAGCCATGCTGGGCGCGGTTATGAACAGTCTGTATCGAGCAGGTGTGACCAGCTTAAAGGGCACAACCGGTATCTCCGGTTTGCTTTATGAAGGAGTTATCGGAAGTGTGCAAAGCGCACTGGCCGTTGCTCGCAACTTGCCTGAAGATATTTCAAGCCTGATCGCCACTGTTAGCAAACAAGCTTTTGTGAATGGGATGAAGGTATCTTTTATGCTCGCCAGTTTCGCGATGTTGCTGGCCGCCATCGCGGCTATGGTCATCTTACCAGCTCAAGAGACCAGGTTCCACAGTAGTCCTGATAAAGCAGAAGAAACCGAGACAGCCTAAAAGGAGAGTCTTACTAAAATTTGCTCAAGGTTTCTTTTTTGAACAGTTCGTTTTAGTTCAGACGATATCTAGTGAAACAAGACCTGGAGGGTCTGTTTTGCGATTGAGGACTTTCTACCAAATTTGGTGTCTAATTTCCGTCAAAGGCTCTTTTTAGTTCCGCGATGTCCAGTTTGACCATCTTGAGCATGGCCTGATTGACACGATCCACTTTTCTGGTATCAGGATTGCTGAACATCTCGTCAAGGACGCGTGGTACCACCTGCCAGGAAATGCCGAATTTATCTTTCAGCCAGCCGCATTGAACCTCCTCGCCACCCTCGGTCAATCCCGCCCACATCCTGTCCACTTCTCCCTGGTCTTCACAATACACAATTAAAGAGATGGCTTCGGTGAAGTTAAATTCCGGGCCTCCGTTCAGGGCGAGGTATTCCTGTCCATCCAATTCAAAACACACCGTCATTACCGTGCCGGCTTCACCGCCTGGTGAGTTTTCAGGGTAGCGTAAAACCGTCGAGATCCTGGAATTTCTAAAAAGTGATACATAGAAATTTGCAGCTTCTTCAGCCTGTCGGTTAAACCAAAAGCAAGGGGTGATATTCTGCATGACAACTCCCGTTTAATATTTATATAATTATGATATTATTTATCTTATTTAAAATCAAGCAGGAATCTTCTACCAAGATCACGTATTTAAAACCGGTTAGCGCGCTTTCAATACACGTAAGGCCCGCAGAGTCACCCATTTATTGGGAGCGTTTAGTTTCCCGTAACTCCTCCAGGTTTTCCCCGCGTAGTCATACTCCAACGGCCAACGGCCTTGCTCGTCCTGCTTTGCACGGATCAGATGCATGGCGCCCTGCAGGCGCGTATCTGCGGCGTAACCCAACGAGACAAGGCCTTCCGCAACTTGTAAAATATCCGTGATGTAGAAAACAGGAAAACCAAATTTCCACCAGTTACGGCTGGGATGATCGTTCAGCCCGTTGGGGAAGGCTGCCGAGGCAATATCTGAGTCGAGGAAAAAATTCGCTCCTTGTTGTATGGCCATATTAATCAGTGGTGAACGCAATTCTTCAGGAAACCGGCCAAAAGCCATCATCACCTTTGCCCCGCCCCAAGCGCAAGGCATTTTATTGTTGGCGCCGCATTCAAAAACTGGACCGCTTTTATATGCATAATAACGCATGGGATTCTTTCGATCGGTCGCGGGAGCCAGCCCATCTCCTGTCACGGTGCGTGCCATCCAATCAAAAGCGGGCAGGAGCCGCTCTGGCTCGAACCCAAGTGCGAGTAAAGACCAACACATGTTACCCTGCAGGCAGTCAATCGTCCCTGAGGGTTTTCCATTATAGGCCACCTGACCTTCAGGCGTAACCGCATTCCTGAAAAAATACTCGCAAGCGGTCCTGATACGTTCATCTTCGTGGATGTCTGCGCCGAGTTGCGCAAGCAGTAGCAGTGACCAGACCGTCGATTTGTATTTAGGGCCGTACCCGGGACCGGGTTTCTGCCAGAATCCTTCGGGGTCCATTCTTTCAAGAATGTTTGAAATCGGGCCTTCCTGGTGTGCGGCTTGACGCGCCTTTACCATCTCAGGATCGTCTTTGGGCAACAACACCAGATCGCGTAGCGCCAGATATCGTACCCCCGGATCATCTTCTTCGAGTAGCCAATCCAGCGCCAGCGCAGTTAATTTTGAATCCATACAACCCTCCTTGTGTTGGTTAATAGTCGATTAATTGATCTTCCACTGACTCAACAGATCTTCAAAAATA
>CAZNAF010000180.1:0-2227 GCA_964570925.1 uncultured Anaerolinea sp. | reverse complement strand
GTCGCAATCGCCACTTTTCGGATTTGCTGATTCGCTTGACTCATTTCCACCTCACATTTCAATCAAAAAAACATCCGGATTATGTTACTCATCGATCAAAATGCAGCAGGATAATATTCCCTTCAAACGATGCTGCCAATCTTTCAGGCAGGTTCCCAATATTCGCGAGGAATCTCTGGCGAGACCCGTATCCGGGGATGACCAGGATATCGCTATCGGTGTGTTTGTGAAGATCATTGATCCTTAATTGGCCATCCATTTTCTTTATTCGATACTCCAGATCACCGGCCATTGATTCCAGGATATCTGTCGTCTTTGATAAATAACTTTCATCCGCCAACACGTCTAATGGAACGTTCAAAGACCTGGCCAGGCTGATATTGGCCATTAGAATCCGGTGCAATACCTCGTGGGCAATTACTTTCGAAGTCAGCAAGAGAAGCACCCTTTTCATCCCATTAATGGAATGAGGTAGTTTTCCCACCATCACCGGTAAATCCGATCCCCAGATCACCTCATCCAAAATGCTGCCCAGGATATTTTGCTGTAAATTGCGTTTTCCGCGCCAGCCCATCAGGATGATGGAAGCCTCCTGTTCCATGGAGGCTTGCAGAATTCCTTCCGCATAGTTCTTCGACAATCTCGGAACCAATTCAATCTTTGTTTCAGGGTCTTCAAGTAAATCAGGTACTTTTCCCAATAATTCTTTTTGCCTGGTCTTTTCGTAATTTTGCCCATGTCCTTCACGTGCAACATTCAACGCTATCACTGATCCTTCGGCGGTGGTAGCCAACAGACTTGCCAGGGATAGCAGGTTTTTTTGAGTTTCAGGATTAACAATTGGAACCAGGATTCGTTTAAACAGAGGCAGCGCTTCCACTTCGTCGATTTGCGTTTGCAGTTTTGGCGCAAATTTTTGTACAAGCAGTGGAGAAGTAATCGATGTGAAAAGGATCATGATAATGGCTGAGTTGAAAAGGTCGGTTGAAAAAAGCCCCACCTGTAAACCAATTATTAGTGTTGGAATGGTCACTGCAGCCTGGGCGTGTGAAAGACCATAAACAGTGAAAAGTTCGGCTTTTGTATAATGGAATATTTTTCCCGTGATCCAGGCGGCCAGGAATTTCGATAGGTAGGCCACCAGAAGTATGCCAAGAGCGATGAAGATCGTTTGAGGATTTCTTACGACAGACAAAGGATCTGTGATCATGCCGCTATAAAGCAGGAAAAGCGGAATAAAAAAAGACTCTCCCATAAACAATACATGGCCGGTTACCGGACTATGCCTGGGTAAGGTGGCACTGATGGCCAGACCTGCCAGAAAAGCACCCACCACCTCATGCACCCCCACCAGCTTCGCGCCGAGCGCGCACACAAATAACAATACAATTACAAATTGAAACTCAACCGCCCGACTGGTATAGCGTTGGAAGAACCATTTTCCCAGCTTCGGCAACAGAAATATTACCGCAAACGCAAATATAATCAATAAAATGAACAACTTTATAAAATAGCTGACTTCAAGATTGCCCTCATTTGCGCCCAAAACGATTGCCAAAATGATGAAAGCACCAATATCGGTCAGGATGGTGGCTCCAGCCGTGACTGCAACGGCTTCATTGCGGGTGACACCCAACCTTGCCAGGATCGGAAATGCGATCAAGGTATGAGAGGCAAACGCGGAACCGAGCAGGACCATGCCCAACCAAGGCATGCCGAGAATCCATCCCAGAAGCATCCCCATGCATTGTGGAAAAAGGAAAGTGAGTAAACCAAAAACAAGAGCTTTGCCACGCACACGCACAAATTGGTGAAAATCAAGTTCAAGACCCGCGCTGAACATCAAATAAACCAAACCGATGGTGGAAAAAAATTCCATGCGGTCGTTCGCAGGTAACAACTTGAACCCATAAGGTCCGATTAGCATTCCCCCAAGAATGATCCCCACTATCCCAGGAAGGCGCACCCTTTCTGAAAGTAGAGGGGCAATCAGGATAATGGTCATGACGACGAGAAAAAAGACAATGGGTTCCTGGAAAAGATCCATATCACCTGTTCTGGGAAAAAAGATAGATTGATTATATAGGTGATGGAGTTGTTTTAGCAACACCTGCCGAACAAAATAATTTCGTGAAAATTAATACTCTCAATCGCTTTCATGCTATGATGCTTGGTGGAGGTGGAAAATGAAAAAAAGAATCCTCGTGACCTATGCGACCTGCACCGG
>CAZNAF010000179.1:0-2228 GCA_964570925.1 uncultured Anaerolinea sp. | reverse complement strand
AGAGAAGCATGTCTTTATTGTTGGTTTTCTTTTGATCCAAAACAGGATAGACATCATCGACATTTACAATTCCTGAATATCCTTCAAGATGGAGCTGTAATAGATCATAAAAAAGTACCTGGTCAGTCAGACCACCCAAATAATAAATCGTATTCTCTGATAGGGTTTCATAGAATAATCCCCAGTTTTTATCAATGGATATACTAGAAACTGTACCGAAATCAGATCCTTCTTCCTGCAAGTAAAATTTTGGTCCTGCAAAAGCTAGTATTTCTCTGGCCAATATAGGCTTGCCCGTTGAATCTGTGAGAACAGTTAAGAACGGGTAGAGTGATTTTTCACCAAATCCCTCCAGAAAAACGATACCTGGATCTTTGCTTAAGAGTATGGCCGGAAAAATTTCAAATCCTTTTTCAACTCTTCCTTGTGCCTCTGTATACCCGCCAGAATATACTTCTGTCTTTGGCCAATTAAAATTTTGATCTTTGGGGTCGGTGACTCTTTGGTCCCAATCCATTTTCGCCGAATTTTCTATTATGATCACTTTTCCATTCAAATCAACCTGAACATTTCCATCATCATCGAACCCTTCGATGGGATGGAACATGGTGATAGTTTCATTTTGATCAGCGTGCCCGTCGTAGTTCATCATCATATAATTTTCCGGGCTGATGTAAGCTTCATCGTTGTAGATTACGGGATTTATCCCCCGAGTCGCATTCATTTTTTCTGCTAATTTGCTGCTGAACTCTGTAAATTCAACCGGGCTCAAAGGACTGGTATCCACCGCTTCGCCGGCCAGATAATCAGCCAGGAGTTGATCCGTTTTGCTGGTTTGAGTGGGTTCCGCAGATGCAGCAGTGGATTCGGATTCATTTTTTTTATTTAAGGTGCTTTCAGCAGGATTACTGGATGAGGTACAGGCATTCAATAGAATAAGGATAACGAAGAAAGCGACGGTCAATTTTTTCATGCAATGCTCCAATGGATCAAATGTCCCTCTAATTATCATTCACCCAGGGGATATTTGTCAAAAAGGTTTGTTTTTCCATTTTGAAAAACAAACCTTTTTTATCAAACGAAATAATTATCTTGGTTGCTTTATTTGGCCTTGATCTTCTCGATGATCTCCGCGGCGTGGTCGAAGCGTGAGAAGGCTGGCATCAGGTACACGCCCTGCACCATGCCTTTGATCTGCTCCACCAGTTCCACGGTCAATTTGATGCCGGTCTTTGCGCCCTGATCTCCGCTTTCGGTCATCTGTTTGTGCACCTCTGCGGGGATGTCGATGCCCGGTACTTCCTGCTGTAAAAAGGCGGCGTGCCGCGCGCTGGCAAGGGGCAGCAGCCCGGCGATCAGCGGCACCGGCAGCTTGCCGTCTTCGCGTTCGTAGGCTTCATAAAAACGGCTCACCAGTTCGGGGTTATAGATCGGCTGGGTGAGGATGAAATCCGCGCCGGCCTTCAACTTGCGGCGCAGGTTCTTCAACTCGTTGGCCATATCCGGCGGGTTGAGGTTGAGCGCGCAGCCGACAAAGAAATTGGTCGGCAGTCCGATCTCGGCGCCGGCGTGGTCGAGTCCGGCATTAAAACCCTGCTTGATCAACTTGATCAACCCGGAGGGCACCAGGTCATAATTGTCGTTGGCGGCCGGGTAGTCGCCGATGGCGGTGGGGTCGCCCATCACAACAAAGATGTTGCGCACTTCCAGCGCGTGGGCGGCCAGCAGGTCGCCCTGCACGCGCAGCAGGTTGCGTCCGCGCGTGGGGAAGTGCAGCACCGTCTCGATCTCCACCCGGCGTTGGATCAGGCTGCACACCGCCCAGGGGCTCATGCGCATGCGCGCCATGGGGCTGTCGGCCACGTCTATCACGTCTGCCCCCGCCTGGCGCAGCAGGCTGGCGCCCGCGATCAGTTTTCCAGTCGAAAGTCCTCGCGGCGGATCCATTTCCACGGCCACCACGAACTTGCCCTCTTTCAGCTTTTGCGCCAGTTGCGTGGGAGGGAAGATCTCCTCCGCTTCGCGCACGGCCTTGAGGCTGGAGTATTTTTGCTCGTGACAGACTTCAATATCCGATAACTCGGCCAGCCTCTCGGACATGGCTTTGATGTGGTCAGGAGTCGTGCCGCAGCAGCCGCCCACCAGGTTCGCGCCGGCTTTGCAGAAAGATACGGCGTAATCCCCGAAGTACTCGGGCGCGGCGGAATACATGACCCGTCCTTCCACCT
>CAZNAF010000178.1:0-2242 GCA_964570925.1 uncultured Anaerolinea sp. | reverse complement strand
ATCGGAGCGGGCAGCGCCCAGTTCGGCTATGGTACCATCGGCGACATCCTGCAAAGCAAAGTACTGGAAGGCAGCACCATCGTACTGCATGACATCAACCCGGCCACCCTTGAGGTGGTCAGACAGACGGCTGTCGATTTTATCGGCAAGAACAACCTGCCTTTTACTGTTGAGGCCACCACCAACCGCGCCGAAGCCTTCGCGGACGCAGATTTTCTCATTATCTCCATCGAAGTGGGTGATCGTTTCAAGTTGTGGGAAGAAGACTGGCGCATCCCCCAGCAATACGGTATCAAACAGGTCTACGGCGAGAACGGCGGTCCCGGGGGACTTTTCCACTCCCTGCGCATCATCCCGCCCATTCTTGAGATTTGCGCCGATGCGCAAAAGATCTGTCCGCAGGCCACCATCTTCAACTACTCCAATCCGATGAGCCGCATCTGCACGACTGTGACGCGCGCCTTTCCGGATTTAAAGTTTGTCGGCTTATGTCACGAAATCGAATCCTTGAAACAATACCTTCCCCTGATCCTTGAGACTCCCTATCAGGAGTTGGAAGTAAGAGCCGCAGGGCTAAATCACTTCAGCGTGGTCCTCTCGGCCAAATACCGTCAAAGCGGAAAAGATGCCTATCCCGATATCCTGGCCCGCGCGCCCATCTTCTTTGAGAACATGCCCAAGATGGATGCCGTCTACAAGTACGTCAAGGAAACAGGCGCCATGCCAGAAGAACTGCAAGACCTGGCTGCCCTCGAAAAGGAATCCTGGTCAGAACACCAGTTATTCAAGGTCATCCTCGAGGAATTCAAACTCTTCCCCATTACCAGCGATAGCCATTTCGGCGAATACATTCAGTGGGCCCACGACGCGGTGGATCATAAGGGTATCCTTGACTTCTACCGCTTCTATAAAGATTTCCTCTCCAGGGTCGAACCCCATATTGAGTTGAAACTCAAGGAGCGGGTTGTCCCCATTATGGAAGCCATCATCACCAATTCCGGTAATATCGAAGAAGCGGTCAATATCCCCAATCAGGGACTCATCGCCGATTTGCCGGATTGGATCGTAGTGGAGGTACCCGCCCGGGTTGACAAGGATGGGTTGCACGGTCTCACCATGGGGCATTTACCCAAAGGCTTTGCAGGATTACTCATGAACCAGGTGGCGGTACACGATCTGACTGCCGAAGCCGTCCTGCAGAAATCCAAGACGGCCGCCCTGCAGGCTTTGCTGGTCGATCCCAACGTGCCCAAATACCACGGCATGGAAGACCTGCTCAACACCATGATGGATTACCAATCCGACTGGTTGGGATATCTAAAATAGAATATATAGTAAAAAAGTTATGCTTTTGTGTTGAATTTGTATTGCTATTTCGGTTAGAATTAATAAATTAATACATTTACGTAAATAACCCATTCCTGCCTTTTCTCATGACTATCCCTTCCATTCAGGAGAAAAAATGAGTAAAGAACTGATTTTTGAAAGCCCTTTTGGGATAATCTGGTTTCACCCTGAAACAAAGATTTTGCATCACAAGGTGCTCCAATTCATGCCTGACCAGGAAGTCAAGGATTTCTTAATGTTTGGAACGAGGACATTGAAAGAAAAAGGGGCTCAAAAATGGTTGTCTGATGACCAGACAAGCAAACCCATTAGCAAGGATTTTATGGAGTGGGGCATGGCCGAATGGTTTCCGCAAACCATCGCGGCTGGATGGAAATATTGGGCGGTGGTCAAACCCAAACAAATGATCAGCCAAATGGAAATTGAAAAAATGGCAAAAGATTATGGGGAAATGGGTATTGAAACAAGGTTCTTTTCCACAGATGAAGAAGCCTTGGAATGGCTGGAAAATATCTAGATTATTGGTAAATGGCTCCTTTTTTATCAGTTCAGCCGGGAACTTCGAGTCCCCGGTTTGTTTATGGCATAATGGCATCCAATTATAGACAGGAGAGGGTATGAAAATACGAGGTGTCTATCGATTTATTCTGATGATCCTCCTGACCGCAACACTCTTATCGACTATTCATCTGGAGGCAAAAGGTCAAACGGTCAAACCAGAGGATCACGAACGAATTACAGAACGCATCCGCGAAGAACTGGAAGCGGTGCTTCAAAATGAGGAAGTCCTGGGAAATAACTTCGAGCTTATCGGGATGACAAGATTCACCGAGAGCGACGATTGGCCGGATGGCTACTGTCTGGAAGTTCATTATTCAAGCCCGTGGACCGAAGA
>CAZNAF010000177.1:0-2270 GCA_964570925.1 uncultured Anaerolinea sp. | reverse complement strand
GATTGCGCGTTCGCGGCATATACTATAAAATCCAGCTATGACCTCGCACAGCAAATGCCCCTCCTGCGGCGCGCCGCACACGCCATCCCTTCACGAAGACCCCACGGTGCTGCGCTGCGCCTATTGCGGCACGGTGGTGAATCTCTTCGGCAGGACACCCTCTCATACTGCAGGGGCCGCGCTGCTCACCCGGGCCGATTTCAACGACCCCAAACTGACCGGCTGGGAGAAGATCAACGACCACTGGGTCGAGATCGTCACAGGGGCTGATCCCTGCCTGATCGGCGATCTGCCCTCCTCCAATCGCGTACACTTCCTGCTGCGATCTTCCGGGTATTTCGAAGATCAGGATATCCGATTGAAGGTCAGGTTTCTCAAAGGCCGGCTGGAGGATGTGCGCGCAGGCTTCTGCGCCCGCTACCGCGACGGTGTGGGCGGTTACTGCCTGTTGATCTCACCCAAGCAAACCTACGTGTTGGGTTTTTACTCCGTCGATGAGGCCGGCGGCCTGGTGTGGAACACCCTCGTGGACCTGCCTTTTCACAGCGCCCTCAAGCCTGGCCTGGACCAGGTCAACGAGATGCGCATGACCCTCAAGGGTACCAAAATTACCATTTACTTAAACGGGGTTCTGGTAACCTCGATCCTGAATGACGCGCACCCTTTCGGGCAGACCCACCTGGCGCTCGAGCCGGGCAGCCATGCCGGCGCGCGGACGGCTTTTTCAGATTACATCGTTTACGAAGCCTGATTTCACCTGCAAAAATTGGCAGAAAACGGAACCGTCCTCCCTGCGCAGGATGGACGACGGTTTTTTAGTTGATCAAAATGGGCACGATCACTCGCCCTTTAACCATTGTTCGGCTTCCTTCTGGTCAAAGAAAAGGCGCACGCGGCTGCTGCGGTTGGTCGAAAAAGTCTCAAAGAAGCGGTATTTTTCCACCTCGGGCTGATCCGCGTCCAGCAGCATGGCCCGTTTGGCCTGGAACCGCGAGATCTGGTTGGTTTTCAGGGTCTTGATCCAGTGTTGATACAGATCGATCAACTCCACGATGGTCAACGGCACTTCGGCTTCTCGAAAATCCCCCAGGATGTTGTTGCAGGCGTGTTCCAGGATGACAGGGCCGGCAGCCTCGATGGCTTCCTTCATGGTCGGCATGTCCAATTCGCCGGACACCTTGATCAGGATGATGCTTGCCTCGGGGATGTGAGTAATTTGGTATCGCATGGCAGCCTCTGGTCTGCTTATTATAAAGGGTTAGGTTATTAAGTGCACTCATGTAAAGGGTTTGTTTTCAATTTTGAAAAACTTTGCGAAATCAGCAAGGATGTTTGAGCGGACAGTGGTGTTTCTGTGACTTAGAGAAGCTTGACGGGATCTTTTTATTATGTTATTAATAACATAAGTATGTGATAACCTAAGAAAGGGACCTGCTGATGGACCTGCGTGAGACCCTGCTCGGCCTGCTGGCTCAAAGATCCGCTTCGGGGTATGACCTGAAGCGCGTCATCGCCGAATCAGACCTCTTCTACTGGTCGGGCAACAACAACCAGATCTACAAGGTACTGCTGGAACTGCAGCAGGAGGGGCTGGTGACCTTTGAAGTGCAGACGCAGGCCAGCCTGCCAGCCAAAAAGGTTTACACGCTGACCTACCAGGGACGCCGGGTGTTGCGCGAAGGTCTCTTAAAGCCTCCCGAGCTGCCCGAATTGCACAAGAACTTCCTTATTCAACTTGCCTGCGCGGAGACTCTCACGGATGAAGAACTACTGGCTCTACTGGAGCGATATGAGGTGGAGGTGCAGGCCGGGTTGGACCTGGCGCGCGGTCTGGCCGAACGGGCCGCGAAACAAGCAGGCGACACCCGCCAGGCCTGGCTGGATCTGAAGGCGCGTGAGAACATCGTGCTCACCTGGGAGGCCGAAATGGATTGGACGCGAGGGGTGCGCGATGAATTTCAACACAAATGGCATAAAGACTAAACATAAAGGAAATTGAAATGCAAACGACACTGGAGATGATCAAAACACTGCGCGAAGAGACCGGCATGGGCGTGATGGACTGCCGCCGTGCGCTCGAAGAAGCCGCGAACGACTTCCAGGCCGCGCTGTCAGACCTGCGTATGCAGTCGGCCGCACGGGCGCAAAAGCAATCCGACCGCGAAGTATCGGAAGGCGTGATCGAGCATTATTCACACGACGGCGGGCGCATCGGCGTGATGGTGGAGGTCAACACCGAGACCGAATTTGCCGCGCGTTCCGAGGCCTTG
>CAZNAF010000176.1:0-2297 GCA_964570925.1 uncultured Anaerolinea sp. | reverse complement strand
AGCAGGATCCTGCTGTCAAAGGGTTTTAAGATGACATCATCCGCGCCGGACTCAAAACCTTTGAGGATCTCTTCGGGATCGTTAAGGGCGGTAAGCAAAAATACTGGGAGCTCTGAAGTCTCTCTAAGTTTGCGGATCAACTCCAAACCATCCAGGTCATCTTGAAAGGCGGACTCGGTGATCACGAGGGAAAAGGTGTCTTCACCAACCAATTGAATGGCTCTTTCGGGCCTGTTGGCACTGATCACCACATAGCCTGCAGAGGTAAAGATCTGGCGCAATAAATGGATCGATTTTGAGTCGTAATCAACAACAAGAATTCGTTCGATCATCAATGAAATCTCCTGAACAAGATTCAACTCTCGCTTGTTTTTCTAATTATCGCATAAGTGAATCAAAAGGAGAACAGCGAGGATTTTTCATAATAGGGCATAATGAGGAAATCGTAGAGCAATCGTTAAGATAAAATCGTTGACAAACCAATAAGGAAGTACTACTATAATTATAACGATAGGAGCGACCCCTGCCATGCGAGTATTAGCACAAAAACGACTGGTGACAGATTAGAAGGCACACGATATTTGCGTGTGCCTTTTGTTCTACTATATCCTTTCTGAAGGAGATTGACGGTCCATGGATAACAGCATGATTGGCAAAATTGAAAAAGCAAAAAGATACGCTCAAGAACGCGAACGTTTTGAATTTCATTCCTTTCGCGTCACCGTGAAGGGCGATAATAATTCTCATGATGTGACCTACGAAGACGGAAAATGGTCTTGTGATTGCGAGTTTTTTAACTCTCGAGGGCGCTGCGTTCACACAATGTCTCTCGAAAACATCCTGGAAGGCATGACACAACCAATCGAAGTGTCGGTCGTCAATTAAGATTCTAAACGCGTAAAAATTCATCCCGATTCGAAAATTGCCGTTTTCTTCGGTGATTGTGAAAATTGGATGAATTTCCCTGCTCAAAGCCCTAAGGTACGGGATTGTTTCCATTTACCAATAAATCAAAATTCCATAAAAAAAATCGATTACAGCACATAAAAGTGCTATAAATATTCCATTACATGTTGATGAACCTGTTGCGTACTTAATCCAGATCGCAGATTTTTTCTGTTAAAAGATTTGGAATTTCCAGAAAAAAACATGGTCAACTCGTTCAATAAAAACCTTGCCTGCTGACAGGCATTTTTGATATGGTTTGGAATTTGGAATCACTTGAAACGAAGGATCTGATGTATGTTAAGGAATGAACTCCAATATAGGTTGGGTCAAGCACAAAAAGAAGGACTGTATTGCCCTGAATTTGAACACGATTCTTGTGGGACAGGTTTTGTGGCGAACATCAAGGGTCTGGTTTCACATGATCTGATCGGTCAGGGTCTTACGATCCTGGATAATCTGGCGCATCGCGGGGCCACGGGATCAGAATCAGATACAGGTGATGGCGCCGGTGTATTAATCCAGATACCGCACAAATTCTTTCAAAAAGTCAGCGCTGAAGAAGGGCTTGCTTTACCAGGCCCGCGTTACTACGGCGTAGGCATGCTCTATTTGCCACACGATAAAAAGATCCGCAAGGAGTTTGAAAAAATAATTGATCGTATTGTTGAGCAGGAAGGCCAACGTGTCTTAGGGTGGCGAACTGTACCAACCGAAGCCGGTACACTGGGGGCAACTGCCAGGGCAGCCCAACCGGTGATCAGGCAGGTCTTTATCGAACGGTCCAAATGGATCAAAGACCGTATGTCTTTTGAAAGAAAGCTCTATGTGATACGCAAGAGGGCTGAAAAAGAGATCCGCTATTCAGGCAAACCGGGTGGGGAAGAGTTTTATGTTTGCAGCATGTCTTACAAGACCTTGGTCTATAAAGGCATGTTAACCTCTCGCCAGGTGGACAGCTTTTTCACGGATCTGTCTGACCCGGATATGGAAACCGCTTTGATCATGGTGCATTCGCGTTTTTCAACCAACACCTTCCCCTCCTGGGACCGCGCGCATCCTTACCGTATGCTGGCGCACAATGGTGAGATCAACACCCTGCGTGGAAACGTAAACTGGTTGAATGCGCAGCAATCGAAATTCCACTCAGATCACTTTGGAAACGACCTTGTAAAGTTGTTGCCCGTCATCAACCCGGATGGATCTGATTCAGGTATTTTTGATAACGTGCTTGAATTGCTGGTTCTCACCGGCCGCTCTCTGCCCGAAGCGATGATGATGATGATCCCGGAACCCTGGTCAAAACACAAAAGCATGAGCGAAGAAAAGAAAGCTTTTTATGAATATCACAG
>CAZNAF010000175.1:0-2315 GCA_964570925.1 uncultured Anaerolinea sp. | reverse complement strand
ACGTTGATCATGGAAAGACCACTCTCGTTGATGGATTATTGAAACAAGCCAGGGTTTTTAGAGACAACCAAAATGTGGTTGAAAGGGTAATGGATTCCAACGATCTCGAAAGAGAACGCGGAATTACCATCCTGGCCAAGAACACCGCAATTACCATCCCCGATAAAAAACATGACGGAATGGTTAAGATCAATATTGTTGATACTCCCGGACATGCCGACTTCGGTGGTGAAGTTGAACGTGTGATGAACATGGTGGACGGCGTATTGCTGCTGGTTGACGCGGCGGAAGGTCCCATGCCTCAAACCCGTTTTGTGTTGAAAAAAGCCCTCCAGATGGGTCATCGAGCCATTGTGGTGATCAATAAAATGGACCGCAAAGACGCTGACGCGGAGCGGGCCGTCAATTTGACATTTGATTTGTTTGTTGAACTGGGCGCCAATGACGAACAGGCTGACTTCCCGATCATATACGCGAACGCGATCACTCAGCAGGCTGGTTTGACGCCTGATTTATCCCCTGATCTGCAGCCTCTCTTCGATACCATCCTCGAGACGGTTCCGGCTCCGAAAGTGGATGTAGACGCACCTCTGCAGCTGTTGGTTACCAACCTTGGATATGATGAATATCGCGGTGTGACGGCAGTTGGACGCATCCATGCCGGCAAAATGAAAGCCGGTGGCCCTGTCGCAAGGATCAAAAAAGATGGCTCAATAGTTACGGAAAGAACCCGTTATCTCTACGTCCATCAGGGATTGGAAAAAGTGGAAGTTGAATCCGCGGAAGCTGGCGAAATTGTCGCCATTGCCGGCCTTGAAGCCATTGAAATCGGTGAAACGCTCGCAGATCTTGATAATCCGGTTGCGCTGCCGGTAATTGAAGTGGAAGAACCGACAGTCCGCATGACTTTTGGTGTCAACACGTCACCGTTTGGCGGAAAAGAAGGAAAATGGGGCACTTCAAGGAAACTGCGGGAACGTTTGTTTGATGAATTGAAAAATAACGTGGCGTTGCGTGTAGAGGAAACTGAAAGCCCGGATACCTTCAAGGTTGCGGGCAGGGGAGAGCTTCACCTTGCCATTCTGATCGAAACCATGCGCCGAGAAGGGTACGAATTCCAGGTCTCCAAACCTGAAGTTATTTTCAAGAAGGACGAGAGCGGAAATCTGCTTGAACCATATGAAGAACTTCATATTGAAACCAGCCAGGATACGGTAGGCACCGTAGTTGAGATGTTGGGAAATCGCCGTGGAAAAATGTTGAACATGATCAACAATCCCGACAATACGGTTCATTTGACCTACAATGTTCCGACCAGAGGGTTGCTGGGATTTCGATATCAGTTCCTGACTGCCACACGCGGGATGGGGATCCTGAATTCAATTTTTCTGGGATATTTGCCGTTGGCCGGCTCCATCAGTTCACGTGCCACCAGTTCGATCGTTTCATGGGAGAACGGCACTACCACGACCTTTGGACTCAAAAACGCTGAGGAACGTGGCGTATTGTTCATTGGGGCTGGTGTTGATGTCTATGAAGGCATGGTGGTTGGTGAAACACAACGTCCTGATGATTTATCTGTAAATGTCTGCAAGAAGAAGCACCTGACCAATATGCGTAATTCCAACAAAGATATTGAGATCAGGCTTGTGCCGCCTTTGGTGATGAGTCTTGACCAGGCCATCGAATACCTGGCTGAGGATGAATTGCTCGAAGTGACGCCGGTCAATTTCAGGATCCGAAAAAGAATTCTGGATACTGAAGAACGCGGCAAACAAAATAAAAAAGCCAAAGAATTGCTTGAAGATTAGGCTTCTGTTGGTTCTATAAAGGATTTGAGGTTCAAGATCGAAAGCATCATTCTCGTTGATGCTTGACTTCCAATCTCAAATGTGATAAAGTATTACCAGTAGGATGCAAAGTAGTTCTTGTTGGATGTAATACAGACAGCCCAAGGCGAAAACGCTCCAGGGCTGTTTTTATTTGACCGCTCCGAAAGAACGAAACTAAAATCCTAAAATTGGTTGTTTTTGCTATAGGAGGCAAAAAAATGTCAGAACGTATTATCGGCACGGTCAAATGGTTCAACGGAACCAAGGGTTACGGCTTCATTTCCCGCGAGGGTGGAGAGGACGTTTTCGTTCATTTCTCCGCTATTCAGGGTGAAGGCTACCGCAACCTTGAAGAAGGTCAAAAAGTTGAGTTCGCAATCGAAAAAGGACCCAAAGGCCTCCAGGCCAGCAATGTCACAGTCGTAAACTAATTTTTAACCTGCCAAATACGGACAACCCCTTGAAGACAAGGGGTTGTTTTTT
>CAZNAF010000174.1:0-2337 GCA_964570925.1 uncultured Anaerolinea sp. | reverse complement strand
TAGGTGAAATTTGGGATGGGGATCCACGCTGGGTGGGAGACCGGCATTTTGACGGCCTGATGAATTATCCCTTGCGAACGAGCCTGATTAACCTTTTGTCAGCCAAGGTCGGCGTAAAAGACTTTATCGCGGATTATAAAAAAAATCAGGAAAAATATTCCCCTGACAATCTGCTTGCCATGTATAACCTCTTGGGCAGTCACGATACAGAACGATTCCTTACCATGGTGAAAGGGGACCAGGCTGCTGCGAAGCTGGGTTATTTCTTACAATTTACTTTGTGTGGTTCACCGGCATTGTTTTACGGTGATGAGATCGGATTGGTGGGCGTTGGGGATCCGGATTGCCGGCGAGCCTTTGAATGGAATGAATCCAAATGGAACACACCCTTGAGAGACTGGATCAAAAACCTGATCAGAATTCGCCAAGCCAGGGTGAGTCTTCGCCGCGGCAAGATACACTTTTTCGAGGAATTGACGGCAGACGGGCTGCTGGCTTTCACACGGAAGACAGACCATGAAACCGTTCTGGTGATTGCCAACCCTGCCTTGAAACCTGTCACCGCGGAATTGGATCTGGAACAACTCAATGTGGGGACGAACGGAACGCTGCGAAATCTGCTTTCCAAGGAAAAAATCTCGGTTGTCGGAACAAAAACGACAATTCATTTTCCTGCGCGATCCTGCTGTATCCTGTTTCCAGAGGATTCATATGGCCTGGCATGAAGGGCAGGCCGAAACAAATAGATCATCGAAGGCGGCGGCTCAAGGCTGGGTTGTCTTTTTATCGATCCTATTGACTGCATGCCTGGTTCTTTTGATCTATGGCCTATCCCTGGACCAAACAGTTTTTCGAGAAGACTTCCTGATCGGACAGATCGAGAAACAAGACTTCTATAACGATGTGCCAGGCATGATCTCAGAATTAATGAACACAGAGATCCGCAATAGTGAAATGGCAAGTCAATACATATGGCTTTCACAGGAACAATTGACATCCTTCGTTTCCTCTATCCTGCCTCCTGATTGGATCCGCCAGCAGACGGAAAGTGTGATCCGCTCTGTTATTTCTTACATTGAATTTGAACAGGAAACCTTGTCGATCTTGATCGATACACAACCCGTCAAGCAGAACATTATGGGTCCGGCTGGAAAACAAGCCTTCCTTTCTTTGTTATCAGGGTTGCCGGATTGCACGACGGAACAGATGCTCATGATCGGACTGGCCATCGAAACAGGTCAAACAAACTTTGACTTGTGCAACCCGCCGGAGAACATCTTACCTCTTCTGGATTTTGTACTGGACCCAATTTTGGCTGAGATTGCCAATGACATTCCCGCTTCTGTGCAAATCCCGCCGCCAGGACAATCCTCTTCGCTGCAACTCGTAGAACAGTCATCAATTATTCGTACTCTTCGTGGATTTCAGGCAGGGTTCGGTCTTTTACCGTGGGCAGCCGGGTTTTTCGTTTTGCTGATCGCGGTTATCAGCTGGCGGTCTTTACGCTTAATGATGTCTGGATTAAGTTTTTCCTTCATCTTTGCTGGCGTGGCGGGGATCCTTCCGGGAGCGATCATTTTTCTAGGCGGACAATTCCCGGCCTTATTGATCAATTCTTACACGCGCACGATCCCGGAGAATTTAAGTGATCCAATAACGCGGTTGCTCGAGGCGATTTTCAAGGTTCAAGGGCAGCTGCTGCTGATCCTGGGATTGGGTTTTCTCCTGGTCGGATTAATTTTTTTGGTTTTAAGATTCTTCGCCAAAAGATGACGCCTAGGCATCATTCCTTTTTGGGGAGATATTTCCGCTGCCATTCATAAAGAAGGTTTAATGCCTCCAATGGAGGGATCGTATTCAGATCGATCTCTTTTAACTCATCCAGAAGGGGGTTTGTTTCGGGGAAGAGCGCCATCTGGGTTGTGGGTTGTGACTCGATCTTCACCGCTGAACCTGAACTTTGTTGTAATTGTTTTAGAATTTCAGACGCTCTTGAGATGACCGGCCTTGGAATTCCGGCCATTTGGGCTACGTGGATCCCGTAGGATCGGTCGGCACCGCCGGCAACGATTTTGTGCATGAACACAACCTGGTTGCCTGTTTCCGTTACGGCCACGTTGTAATTACGCACGCCCGGCAATATCTCGCTCAGTTGGGTTAATTCGTGATAATGGGTGGCGAAAAAGGTACGCGACCGCAAGCGCGGATGATTGTGCAGGAATTCAACCACCGACCAGGCAATGGATAATCCGTCATAGGTCGATGTACCACGTCCGATCTCATCCAGAATGATCAGGCTGCGCGGGGTCGCGTGATTGAGGATGTTGGCAGTTTCGA
>CAZNAF010000173.1:0-2371 GCA_964570925.1 uncultured Anaerolinea sp. | reverse complement strand
CATTCAAAGTATATGAAATCAAACAAAGCGTGTTTGAAGACAACAACAGGCAGGCGGATGCCATCAGGGTGGAATTGGGTCAGCGCAAGACTTTCTTACTAAATTTAATGTCCTCTCCGGGATCAGGGAAAACCACCACGGTGGTAAAAACCATCGAAGAGTTAAAAAGTGAAATGCGAATTGGCGTCATTGAAGCCGATGTGGATTCTGACGTTGACGCCCACACTGTTTCGTTGACAGGCGCGAAGGTGCTCCAGTTGCACACTGCCGGTATGTGCCACATGGATGCCAGCATGACAAAACAGGGATTGGATGAATTGGAAGCCTCCGGGTTGGATCTGGTGATTCTGGAGAATATCGGCAATCTGCTTTGCCCGGCTGACTTCGATACCGGAGCTTGTAAAAACGCCATGATCCTGAGTGTGCCTGAAGGCGACGACAAACCTCTAAAATACCCGCACATGTTCTCAATTGTGGATGTATTGCTGGTCAATAAGATTGACGCGATGTCTTTCTTTGATTTTGACCTGAATTTGTTAACTGAACGCGTAACCAAATTAAACCCGAAAGTGAAAATTATTCCCATTTCTGCCAAGACCGGCGAAGGGATGGCCGAATGGGTAAATTGGCTACGGAACGAAGTTGCTCTGTGGAAAAAGAGTTGATCATTCTAGAAACGAGGACAACGACATGGCTGTGAAGATGAAGGTTTTGGAATTTGCCAATAAAGTGAGCCGTAAAAAAATGGGTTCGAAAGCCGGGATCAAGTCCACCGATCCCGAATACATGATTCTGGAACCGGTGGTCACAGACGACATGGCGGACGTTGCCATGCATCTTGAATTTCGCAATCCATTAAGTGCCAAAGAAGTTGCCATCCGAAGTGTTCGCCCGATCAGCGAAGTTGAAAAAATCCTATGGGAACTAGCCGTGGATGGTGTCTGCTTCGTGAACAAAATCGACGGTGAAGACAAGTATTGGTACGACACCTGGGTGCCCGGCATCATGGAAATGATGACCAACAACAAGGAAAACGTCAAAAATCATCCTCAGATCGCCGAAGCGTTTGAAGCCTATGGACGGGTAAGGGGAGCGGCCTCGGCCGGTATGTTCCCGGTGGGTATTGGTCTGATGCGGGTTATTCCGATCGAAAGCGCCATTGACGGCAACTCACGCCGGGCCTCGTACGAAGAAGTGTCGAAATACTTAAACGAACACGACATTTTTTCGGTTTCGGATTGTTCATGCCGTACGGCCCGTGAATCGATGGGCGAAGGCTGCGGTCATCTCAAAGAAGATATGTGTATTCAGATGGGGCACGCTGCCGAATATTACATTCGCACCGGGCGCGGCCGTGAGATCACTCGCGAAGAAGCCTTTGCCATCATCAAACGCGCCGAAGAGAACGGTCTGATGCACCAGATCCCCAACACCGACGGTCCCGGCAAGACCCACGCCATCTGCAATTGCTGCGGGTGTTCGTGTCTGTCTTTACGATCAGCAGAAATGTTTATCAATACCGATATGGTACGCTCCAACTACGTCTCCCACATTGACAGGGAAAAATGCGTGGCTTGCGGCGAATGCGTGGAATCCTGCCCGACCAATGCGCTGCGTCTGGGCCAGAAGATCTGTGGTAAAGACCCCGTGGTCATTCCGGTGCGCGAGACCCCACGAGACAACGATTGGGGCCCCGAAAACTGGAACGTGGATTATCGCACCAACCGCCAGGATGTGCTTGACAGCGGCACCAGCCCCTGCAAAACCAATTGTCCTGCTCATATCGGCATTCAGGGATACATCAAACTGGTTTCCCAGGGTAAATATCGCGAGGCGCTTGAACTGATCAAACACGAGAATCCTTTCCCGGCCGTGTGCGGGCGCATTTGCCCGCGGGCCTGCGAATCGGAATGCACACGCGGTGATTTGGATGATCCGGTGGCAGTGGATGAAATCAAGAAATTCATCGCCGACCAGGACCTGAACGCCGCGCATCGCTATATTCCACAGAAACGGCACGAATATGGAAAGAAAATCGCCATTGTCGGCGCTGGCCCGGCTGGACTTTCATGTGCCTACTACCTGACTCTCGATGGATACCAGGTGACCGTTTTTGAAAAGCAAAAAGCCCTGGGCGGCATGTTGACCCTTGGCATTCCTTCATTCCGTCTTGAAAAAGACGTGGTCAATGCGGAGATCGACATCCTGCGCGAATTGGGCGTGGAATTCAAGACCGGCATCGAAGTGGGAAAAGACGTAAGCCTGAACGATCTGCGCAAGCAGGAATTTAAAGCGTTCTACCTGGCCATCGGCGCGCAATCCGGCCGTAAACTGGGTGTGGAGGGTGAAGAGGCCGAAGGCGTGATTTCGG
>CAZNAF010000172.1:0-2380 GCA_964570925.1 uncultured Anaerolinea sp. | reverse complement strand
AAAATAATTAACTTCAAATCAACATAGAGAAGGACCTGAATCGCTCAGGTCCTTCAACGTTTTATTATAAATTCGATTCCTATTAAAGGAATCGAATTTTTGCATTTTCGCCTTATTGTGTCAAACGGCGGTAGCGCACCCGGTGGGGAGTGTCCGCTTCGATGCCCAGCCGTTTTCTGCGATCGGCTTCATAATCCGACCAGTTGCCCGGCTGAAACCAGATGATGCTGTCGTCTTCAAACGCCAGGATATGGGTGGCGATGCGATCGAGGAACCAGCGATCGTGAGACACCACAACGGCGCAGCCGGCGTAATTCTCGAGGGCTTCTTCAAGGGCGCGCAAGGTGTTGACGTCCAGGTCGTTGGTGGGTTCGTCCAGCAGGATGACGTTGCCCTGGTTGCGCAGCATCTTGGCCAGGTGCACGCGGTTGCGTTCGCCGCCCGAAAGGGTGCCGACTTTCTTTTGCTGGTCGGTGCCCTGAAAGTTAAAGGCGCTGACATAGGCGCGCGAATTTCGTTTTTGCCCGCCCAGGGTGATGAATTCCTCCCCGTCGGTGATTTCCTCCCAGACGGTCTTTTCCGGGTCGAGCGTCGCGCGGCTTTGATCCACGTAGGTGAGTTTGACGGTCTGACCGATCTCAAGGCTGCCGCTGTCTGGCTTCTCCTGTCCGGTGATCAACCTCAGCAGGGTGGTCTTGCCGGCACCGTTCGGCCCAATTACGCCAACGATGCTGCCGGCGGGGATACTCAAATCGAGTCCATCGATGATCAATCGATCTCCATAAGCCTTGGTGACTCCTTTGCATTCGATGACCTTGTCTCCCAGGCGCGGACCGGGTGGGATGTAAATTTCGAGGTCCTCGCGGCGTTTTTCGGCCTCCTGTGAGAGAAGGTTGTCGTATGCGGTGTAACGTGCCTTGCCTTTGGACTGGCGGGCTTTGGGCGACATGCGGATCCATTCGAGTTCGCGGTCGAGGGTCTTCAGGCGTTTGCTCTCGCTTTTCTCTTCTGTCCTCAGGCGCTCCTCTTTTTGTTCCAGCCAGGAGGAATAATTCCCCTGCCAGGGGATGCCGAAACCCTTGTCCAGCTCCAGAATCCAGCCGGCCACATTATCGAGGAAATAGCGGTCGTGGGTGACGGCAATCACCGTGCCCTTATACTGCTGCAAATGGCGTTCGAGCCAGGCCACCGACTCGGCGTCGAGGTGGTTGGTGGGCTCATCGAGCAGCAGTATATCCGGTTCGGTGAGAAGAAGGCGGGTAAGGGCTACGCGGCGCCTTTCGCCGCCCGAAAGGTTCTTTACGGGAGCGTCGCCCGGCGGGCAGCGAAGGGCTTCCATGGCGACGTCGAGACGGTTTTGCAGCGTCCAGCCGTCGTGTTTTTCGATCTCCTCCTGCAATTTGCCTTGCTCGGCAAGCAGAGCGTCAAAATCCGCGTCGGGTTCGGCGAACTGGTTGTTGACTTCATCGTAACGTTTGAGCACATCCACCAGGGGCTGCACGGCTTCTTCCACCACCTGCTGGACGGTTTTGGCGTCATCGAGATGGGGTTCCTGTTCGAGCATGCCCACCGAATACCCCGGTGAGAAGACCATTTCCCCGGTGAAGGCGTCGTCCTTGCCGGCAATGATTTTCAGCAGGGTGCTTTTTCCGGCTCCGTTCAAGCCCAGGACGCCGATCTTGGCGCCATAATAAAAACCCAATGAAATATCGCGCAAAACCTGTTTGTTGTTGGGCTGGAAGACTCGGCCAACCTTGACCAACGAAAAAATCACCTGTTTATCATTCATGCGCAGTCCTTCAACAATTTACCATCTATTAATTAGCGTAAATCCACCAAGATTATAACTTTCTTAGAGACTTTTGACCTTAAGCAGCAGTTCATCGACCATTTCTTCGGGTGTTTTACCCCAAATTTGCGGTCCCCAGTGAAGGATGCTGACGAGGGGCATATCGACCATCATGTCCATGACGTCGTTCATACCCATGGCCGCGCCGACTTCCGCCGATTGCTGGCTGGCGTCCTGGCCGGTGAAGCGTTGGCGCAGTTCCGCCACCATCATTTCGTAAAGCGGTTCCAGCACCTGCCTGCCGCGCCGGTCCGACATCCACTCGTTGAGAGTGGATTCGTTGTCGAGGATGCATGGCAGGTCGAGGGTGGATTCGAGGTTGGCGGTCAGCGTTTGGCGGATATCCGTTGCGGAGGCGCCGATCAGGATGTCGAATTTGCCGTCCTCGGTGATCCACTGTCTGTGTTCGGGGTGATAAAAGGCAAAAGCTCGGAAATCCAGGGGAATGGTCACGCGTTTGGTCTCGCCGGGTTTCAAGTCGACCTTGGCAAAGCCTTTCAACTCTTTCTGCGGACGGTGGAGCGTTGATTG
>CAZNAF010000171.1:0-2381 GCA_964570925.1 uncultured Anaerolinea sp. | reverse complement strand
CCTGTTTCTTCATCCATCGCAATTACCGCCGCCTCGGATTGATGGGCTTGCTGATCGACGCCGCGTGTGATTTCGCACGCAGCAAGGGAGCCAGCCTGATCGAGGCTTTTCCGCTGCAGATTAACGAAAGAACCAACTCCGCGTCGCTTTTCACCGGGGTCGAATCTGTATTCAAGGAACATGGTTTTTCTGTGGCTGCCGTGCGCGAACATCGTTCAATATTCCGGAAGCAACTCTAATTTTTTCGTGAAATAATTACGATCTGTGAAATTTTTTCAAGAGGTATCTTTTTATTAATTTGCAGTTACCGCCAATCTTCTCTTTTCTCCATCTTTGAAAAAGGTTGGTTCGTTTATGGCGAATGACTGTACAATGAAATCGCATTGAGGCCATCGATTCAAAGGAACCGACATAGGGGTACTGCGTAAAGCGTACGCGCAGGGAGGGGAAGAAATGGCACATGCAGTCTTTATCAGTCATTCTTCAAAAGACAAACTCATCGCAGACGCAATCTGTGCGGGTCTCGAATCCAGAGCGATTCGTTGTTGGATTGCGCCCAGGGATATTTCACCGGGCCAGAATTATGCCGGTCAACTTCTCAAAGCGATCGAATCCTGCCAGGTATTCGTCATCGTTTTATCAGAAAATTCTTCCCTCTCGAGCCATGTAATCAAAGAGGTGGAAATTGCCATGCAATCCGGAGCGATCATTTTGCCCTTTCGGATACAGGATATTTCTCCCTCTGACGATTTGAAGTACTACATCAGTAACGTTCATTGGTTGGACGCATTAACTCCGCCCCTTGAAAAACACATCAAGTTGCTTGCCGAATACATCAGCCGAACCTTAAATGCACCAGTTGCGTATCCTAAAGCTTCTTCTCCAGACAAACCGGTGGATCAACAAAAAGAAGTTGCCAGCAAACTTGAGGAAGAAAAGAAGACCATCAAAAAAACGCCCGCTCGAAAAATGTGGCGGTGGCTTGGTGGAGTTGGAATTGTTTTTATAGGGCTATTCTCTTGGTCACTATCGAAAGGATTTTTTTCACCCACCCAGGTAGTAACGCCAACCCTCTCCGTGACTAACACCTTTCCACCGGAAAAAACCAATACTCCCGTTCCGCCAACGGTTCAACCCAGCCCCACAATTGCCGCCACGGCGACCCCGGAGGTTTTCACTGCGAACCTGGTCGAAAATGCTGTGTGCAGGGTTGATCCCAACAATTTATCTTCCTGTTATGCAAACCTTGTGGTAGGTCAATCGCTCTTTATCCAGGGAAAGAGTTCAGATGGAAATTGGATCAACGCCGTCTATCCTGCTCCCTACTATAACGATTGTTGGATTTATATCGCCGATGGTAAACTGGATATTCAAATTGAGGATATTCCCCTTCCTGTGTTTACTCCAAGAGTAGTGAAACAGTACCCAAAATCTTGTGAAATCTATGGACAGAATAAAGACGGGTCTGCCTATCAAGGCAATTGTAGTATTACAAGTACGGATACGAATGTTGTGATTCAAGACGCTGAATCAAAATGTGCAGCTCTTAAGGCCGCAGGCGGTTATTGCGACAGTTATCGAATAACACAACATGAGTGTGATCATTAATCTGCACCAATCGTATGGATATTTATTGAAAGAAAAAACTCCCCGTGAAAGTTCACGGGGAGCGCATGTTATAATGAAGGTGCCGAAGGTGGGAATCGAACCCACATTCCCGAGGGAACACGATTTTGAGTCGTGCGCGTCTGCCAATTCCGCCACTCCGGCAATGCAAGTCAGAGTATATCTGACAATTTATCAAGGGTCAAGGGACTTTTCATGAAACTTGGAATTATTGGTCTGCCTCAATCCGGAAAAACCACCCTTTTCAACGCGCTGACGCGGGCAACCCAGCCCACCGGCGTCACCGGCAAACTCGAAGTGCATACCGCCGTGGTGGACGTGCCCGATGTGCGCGTCGATAAACTCTCCGCCATGTTTAACCCCAAGAAGACCATTTATGCCAAGGTCACTTATGTGGATATCGCCGGGCTGGATGGCAGCGCCAACAAGGGCGGCATCTCGGGCGCGCTGCTTAACCAGCTCACCCAGCTGGACGGGTTCATTGAGGTGGTGCGCGTTTTCGAGGACGAGAACGTGATCCACGTGCACGAAACCCTCGATCCTCTGCGCGACATCCAGAACATGGATAGTGAATTCCTGCTCAACGATCTGATTTCGGTCGAACGCAAATTGGAGCGCCTGCATGAAGAAAAGAAAAAAGGCGCCGGCCGTGACAAGGCGTTGATCGAACGGGAACTGGTATTGTTCGAAAAATTCCACGAGGTACTGGGCAAAGACATCCCCCTGCGAGATATCGAGATCAGCGCGGAAGAAGA
>CAZNAF010000170.1:0-2382 GCA_964570925.1 uncultured Anaerolinea sp. | reverse complement strand
TTGTGCTGATCTGCTGGAGTTGGATTATCCCATCCGGGAGTTTCTGCGCATTCCCATGCGTGAAGTGCAGTTCAGCCTGCCCGTCAGACTGGATAGCGGAGAGACCCGGATCTTGCGTGGGTTTCATGTGCAGTTCAACGACAGCCGGGGGCCGACCAAGGGCGGCATTCGCTTTCATCCCCTTGAAACACTGGATACCATCCGCGCCCTGGGCATGTGGATGACCTGGAAATGCGCCATCGTGAACCTTCCACTCGGCGGCAGCAGCAGCGGTGTGGCCTGTGACCCTCACAGTTTAAGCTCCCCCGAGATGGAAAGGATCTGCCGCGGTTTTGTTCGCCGCATCGCCCACCAGTCAGGCCCTGATTGGGATGTGCTGGGACCTGACATCATGACCGGCCCTCAGCACATGCTCTGGATGCTGGATGAATATGAAACCATCATCGGCCGGAAGAGTCCGGGGTTTGTGACCGGCAAGCCGGTGCATCATGCGGGTTCTCAAGGGCGCAAAGAAGCTCCGGGATATGGCGTTATGATCACCGTGCGTGAAGCCTTGAAAGACCTTAATATGCCCGTTGAAAAAACCAGTGCCAGTTTTCAGGGCTTCGGACTTGTGGGCATGCATGCCGCCCAGCTTTATCACCAGATGGGTGGGACAATAAAATGTGTGGCCTGCTGGAATCAATCTGACTGTACGACCTACGCGTTCCGCGATGTAAAGGGCATCGATTTCGACCGTCTGGTATCCATCACCGACCGCTTTGGTGAAATCGACAAGAACAAGGCGCCCGAGATGGGATTGGAGGTTTTGCCCGGGGACGCGTGGATCGAGCAGGATGTGGATATTTTGGTACCGGCGGCGCTCGAAAACCAGATCAGGCCGGATAACATCAGCCGCATCCACCCCAAAGTGAGGATCCTCGCTGAAGCTGCCAACGGTCCCACCAATCCCGACGTGGATGCCGAACTAATAAAACGCGGCATCCTCATTATCCCCGACATCCTGGCCAATGCCGGCGGTGTCATTTGCAGTTATTTTGAACAGGTGCAGAGCAACATGAACTATTACTGGAGCAGGGACGAGGTTCTGAGCAAACTTGATTCTTTGATGACCTCTGCCTATATGGACGTATCTGGATTCGCGCGTAAGAATTCACTTTCACCCCGCGATTCTGTTTATATGCTGGCTGTGGACCGTGTGGCGCGTTCCTGCCAGGATCGTGGTTTGATCTAACACCTCGCTTTCCAAATGATGCAGATAGCTGACCACTTTACCCTGCTTTCCATGCGCCGAGAGTCCGAACTGGAATCCGGTCAGAGCAGCGCGAGGGAAGAATTGGGCGGTAAGGCGCACGGATTACTGGCCGTCCATCAAACCTTGATCGACCTGGATCATTCCTCTTTCCCTGAAATAAAAATTGATATACCTCGTTTAACGGTACTGGGCACAAGCATCTTTGATGCCTTTATGCAGCGCAATAATTTGAACGAGATCGTTCTTGCCGGCCTGCCCGACGCGCGTGTTGCCAACGCCTTTCAGCGCGCAGACATGCCCTTTGAAATTTTGGGCAGACTACGCGCCCTCTCTGATGCATGGACTACTCCCCTGGCCGTGCGTTCTTCCGGATTTTTGGAAGACGCAACCAAAAATCCTTTTGCCGGCGTTTACCTCACCAAGATGATCCCTAACAATCAGCCCGACGCGGATACACGCTTTGCCAGGCTGGTTGAGGCAATTAAGTTCGTTTGGGCTTCCACTTACTTCAAAATTGCCCGTGATTACTGTGAAACCACAGGTCTCGATATCCGCAGCGAGAAAATGGCCGTCATCCTGCAGGAGGTGATAGGCCGCCGTCACCATGACCGGTTTTACCCGGAGCTATCGGGAGTGGCCCGATCTTATAACTATTACCCGGTGAAACCCGCCAAACCTCAAGACGGTGTCGTCAATCTGGCCCTGGGATTGGGGAAAACCATCGTGGATGGGGGCCGCTGCTGGTTTTTTACACCCGCCTTTCCGGAGATGCCCCCTCCTTACAACTCCACCGATGACCTGTTAAAAGAAACCCAAACAGAATTTTGGATGATCAACATGGGGGATCCGCCTGAGTTTAACCCCATCAAGGAAACTGAATTTCTGCAGCAAGAAAACCTGTTGGCCGCCGAGGAAGACGGCACCCTGCAATATCTGGCGTCGACCTACGATCCGCAGTCTGAGCGGCTGACCAGCGGAACCGCTGCCTTTGGGGTCAGGGCTTTGACCTTCGCACCCCTCCTGCAGACCAGGCAGATCCCCTTCATCTCACTTATAAAAAAGTTGTTGGCCAATTGTGAGGCGCGTCTGGGCAGCCCCGTGGAGATCGAATTCGCCATGACCTTCGA
>CAZNAF010000169.1:0-2411 GCA_964570925.1 uncultured Anaerolinea sp. | reverse complement strand
TCTGGCTGGCGCGCTGCGCCAATATCATCCCACGGTCGAGGAAGTGATGATTCCGTACGACCCCGGAGAAGAAGATATTCAAAATTCACTGCGCCAGGTGCAGGATGCAGACCTTGTCCTTTGCGGTACGCTGAATGCGTTTCAATCTGAAGGACAGGCCAGGTTGGTGAACTCACTCATCGAAAGTGGAAAGCCGACCATTGTGGCCGCATTGCGTCTGCCTTATGATCTGACCGCTTTTCCGAAAGCAGGTACTTACCTGTGCACCTATGGCATTCTGGAACCTTCATTAAATGCGCTGGCGGCAGTCTTGTTCGGCAAAATCAAACCGCAAGGTCATCTTCCGGTGAGCATTCCCGGTTATTACCCGGTTGGTTATTGCCGGAATTAGCAAGGTCATTGGGCTTGGATTTCAATTTTTAATTCGAATAAAGTCTAGTTAGGGGAAAAACCAGGCATCCGTTTCATGATGTCTGGTTTTTTTTAAACGATAGACAATTCAGTCCACTCGATTTTATTTCAACACTCACTCGATAGTAAAATAGTACCTATTACTTCACAAAAGGGATTTGTTTTTATGACCACTTCAGATGCTATCGAAAAAATCCTCTCCAAATTGACTCTCGAGGAGAAAGCCGCATTGTGCACGGGCGCCAGCAGCTGGACTTCTGTACCCGTGGAACGTCTTGGCGTGCCCCCCATTTTCGTTGCGGATGGTCCGCATGGGCTGCGGCGCGAAGTGCCTGATGGCGGAATCTCAGCCGGTAGCCTGCCGTCCACGTGTTTTCCAACCGCCTCCCTGCTGGCTGCCACCTGGGACGTCGATCTCATCCGTGAAATGGGAAACGCCATCGCAGAAGAAGCTCTCGCCCAGAACGTGGATGTGGTGCTGGGTCCCGGCGCGAACATGAAACGTTCTCCCCTGGGTGGGCGAAATTTTGAATATTATTCTGAAGACCCGTTTCTGGCGGGTGAAATGGCCGCATCCTTCATCAACGGCGTTCAAAGCCGGGGAGTGGGCACGTCGCTCAAGCACTTTGCGGCCAACAATCAGGAATTCCAACGCTTCACCATCAGTGCGGAAATCGATGAGCGCACCTTGCGCGAGACATATCTGGCCGCTTTTGAAAAAGCGGTCAAAACCGCCCATCCCTGGACGGTGATGTGTTCCTACAACAAGGTCAATGGCACGCTGGTCTCGCAGAATACTCATTTGTTGAAAGAAATTCTCAAAGAGGAATGGGGATTCGAAGGTGTGATCGTCTCGGATTGGGGAGCCGTCAGAGATCGCGTGGCCGCGTTGAAAGCCGGCCTCGACTGGCAGATGCCCGGACCCGTGCCGCATCATGTTCAGGCGGTGGTCGACGCAGTCAATAATGGGTCGCTTGCAATGTCGGCTTTGGACGAATCCGTGCGCAGGATCCTACACCTGGTCTTCATGTCCACGCAGACCCCCAAGGGCGGCACATTTGACACCGATCAACACCACGAATTGGCGCACCGCATCGCCTGCGAGGGCATGGTGCTGCTCAAGAACAACGGGATCCTGCCATTAAAAGGCGGCGAAATGATCGCCGTGATCGGCCATTCAGCCCAAAACGCTCATTTTCAGGGTGGAGGAAGTTCACATATCAACCCCACCCGGGTGGCAAACCCGCTGCTTGAATTGAAAAAGATTTCACCCGACGCGGAATTTTCGTTTTGCGAAGGGTATCCCTCCGATGATTCAGGCAGACCTGAGATGATTCAAGAGGCGGTGACGCTGGCTTTAAACGCAAACGTGGCGCTGCTCTTCATTGCCCTCCCAACCTTCAAAGAATCGGAGGGATATGATCGAACGGACATGCAACTGACCGATCAACAGATCAACCTGATCCGGGCGGTCAGCCAGGCCCAGCCCAACACGGTGGTGATCTTGAACAACGGCTCTCCGGTAACCATGACCCCCTGGATCGATGGAGTGGCGGCCGTCCTCGAATCGTATATGATGGGGCAGGCAGGCGGCGCCGCCATCGCCGACATCCTGCTCGGCAAAGTAAATCCCTGCGGTAAACTGGCTGAGACCTTTCCGCTCAGGCTTGAAGACACACCGGCTTATCTGAACTGGCCGGGCGATGCCGGCAGTGTCAACTACGGCGAAGGCATGTACATCGGTTATCGTAATTACGACGCCCGAAATATGCCGGTGGCTTTTCCGTTCGGGTTTGGCTTGAGTTACACCACCTTTGAGTACAAGAATCCCGCACTCGACAAAACGACCTTCAAAGATATCGACGGCGTGAAAGTGAGCGTGGACGTGACCAACACCGGCAGTCTGGCCGGTAAGGAAATCGTCCAGGTTTATGTTCATGATCAGCAATCAACGCTCCACCGTCCGCAGAAAGAGTTGAAAGGCTTTGCCAAGGTCGACT
>CAZNAF010000168.1:0-2430 GCA_964570925.1 uncultured Anaerolinea sp. | reverse complement strand
TCTGGTAAAACCACCAGCCAAGAATAGTATACAATTATGATTTTTAAACTTCAAGTATTTTTAATGTTCAAAGTATTTTTATTTACCCAGGGTAGCTGATCAGTTTTTTTAAATTTAATTTGATAAGATGATATGGTATACTATTGGTATGACAAAAAGTATGAATTCGTATAAGACAAAAACAACCATTTCCGTTGATGCCGAGTTACTGGCTGTAACTGATACCATTGCAGAGGAAATGGAAGTCTCACGCAGCCAGGTCGTTGCCACTGCTCTCGACCAATACATTCAACGCTATCAAAACCGGGAATTATTGAACCAGATCAATGATGCCTACGCCAACGAACCTGATCCGGAAGATGCCGAAACGATGAAGTTCATCTATTCACGCCGCAGGAAACTTGGAGACCACAGAGAATGGAAATAAGACAAGGGGATATTTACTGGGTTGAGGAGAGCGAACCTTCAGGGTCTGAGCCGGGATATCGCAGGCCATTTGTAGTAGTTCAAAACAACATTTTTAACCAAAGCAAGATTAAAACCACTATCATTTGCGCTCTTACTACCAACTTACAAAGGGCGAAATCTCCGGGGAACGTGATGCTTGAACAGGGCGAAGGGGGACTTCCAAAACCAAGCGTGGTGAATGTCTCTCAGATTGTCACCGTCGACAAAAATGAACTGGGGGATTATTGCGGGTCGCTCTCAGCACAAAAAATTGAAAATATCCTTGCCGGGTTGGATCTTTTATTAAGCCCAGGCGAGATTGATTGAAAAAACTTCAGCATTAATTTATTTCTAGAAATAAATCACTATCCTTACGCCCTCTCCAACCTCCTCATCAGGTTGTCCGCGAAAAGTCCAGCGGGCGTGCCATCGATTACGTCGTGGTTGGTCAACAAGGCCAGGTGAGGTTATTCCATCCCTAACAATATGGATGTTCCTTCCACTTTAACCGGAAAGGTTTCTTCGTCTTTCACTTTCATCTTCAAAAAGGCTATTTTTGCCTCGTCAACTGCCTGACCGGTTTTTACATCAAATTGAGCGTGATGTCTCGGACAGGTCACGATGCCCTCGTTCAACGTACCTTGTGCTAAGGATCCACCAAGGTGCGTGCAGCGGTTCGCGATGGCATAAAAAGTCCCATCCAGGTTGGCCAGCAGGATTTCCATTCCCTTGGCTTTTACCATTTTCATCTGATTTACGGGTATTTCCGACTTATCTGCCACTTTGATATATTCCATTTTTTCCTCTCTCAAAAAACCGAATCCAGTTCAATGGATCTTATGTGTTTCTTATTAGTATAGCAAATAGCTTAATTCCATCACCATGTGAATAGGTTCCATTAGTATGTGATTGTTCATATAGTCGTGGGGTGCCAACAGCGCACCAATATAATTACAATCCATACCCCTTTTCCAACCTTCGCACCAGGTCATCAACGAAAACCCCGGCGGGCGCGCCGTCGATGACGTCGTGATCGATCAACACGGCCAAATGCAGCACCTGCGCTTTGACGATCTCGCCCTTTTTCACCACGGGTTGCTCGTTGATCGAACCAAAGGCCAGGCACAACGGATGCATGCTGAAGGGCACGATCCAGCCGTGAGTGTGCCCCACCAGCCCCACGGTGGTGATCATCACGTTACCCATGGAAGCCTTCATCTGCCCGGGTTTATTCAACACAAAGGCCTTCATGGCCCAAATTCGCAATCCCTGCGGAAGCCTGGTGAAAAGGTCCATCCAGAAGGCGCTGCTCTTTATACCGAGCACGTAATCGCTCTCGCCTTCGGCGGCCTGCGCCTTGACCGCGTCGATCTCCTCCTGGATCTGCACGAGCGTCTTCGCATCCGCCCCGCGCACCACGTAGGGCAGTGGCACCCGCGCCCCGTTAAGCTCTTTTTCCAGCATGATGGAGATGTCCACGTCTTTGAACCAGGCCACCCTGTTCTTCTTCATCCGGTTCACTCCCGCGGCCTGCGGATGCTGCGCCACGCAGTCCGCCGTGACCTTGATCAGCCAGGCAAAGAAGGAAATTCGTTTCTCTGAGCGGCGGTTCTCACGTAAAACGCGCCAGGCCTCGCTTACGTCCACTTCCAGCAGCGCCTTGACGTGATGCTTCTCGCGTCCGATGCGGCCCACGTCAAAGGTGAACTGCCGGCTTGAGGGATACTCCGTCTCAAAAACCTCTTTTTGTTCCATTTCCTTCCGCCTTCTGTGATGTTTTAAAAAGATAAACAAATTATAGAAGATATACATTAATTAATACCGATATTTGAACCACAAACAATAGTAAGTAAAAAACCCGGAAGATATCCGGGTTTAATTTTTTGGACACTATCATGACCAGGTCATTTGGTTTTACGATTCACCAATCACCAATCACCAATCACCAATCACCAATCACCAATCACCAATCACCGATCACCG
>CAZNAF010000167.1:0-2433 GCA_964570925.1 uncultured Anaerolinea sp. | reverse complement strand
TTCATGTCCTCGCCTGCCTGAGAATAATTTGACATATTATATCCGATTACGGGTTTACATTGAAAAGGCCAAAACAGCAACCTACAAGATCATGAGCACGCGCTGATGACTGCTTAATTCCAGATACAGGGCGTCCACCTGGGCGCGGCTTTCGGCGATGAAACGAAAGGAAACTGACCGGTACTTGTTGCCTGTGGAGAGACGGCTGAGAATATTTTCTTCCAGTAATTCCGGAATGTGGCGCCTGACAATCTCGATCACAAAATCTTCAAAATCGGGCTCGTCCAGACCGATCACCCTGAGCGGGAACAAGACGGGGTATTCAAGTGTATTGGTTGAGTGATCTTTCATGCGGAAAAAATCCTGCCTGCTTTTTACTTTTTCCTTATGCATAAACAAGGAGAACAAATTGTATACTATATTCATTAGAATTTGTTAACCAGTCCTAACAAGGCCAGTGTCCAATGAAAAAAATACTCTCAGGCATCAGGCAGAACTGGATTTTTTTTATGGTGTTTGTTTTGATCAGTGCCGCAATTACTGGTGTGGTGGCATTGTTCATGCATTGGAACACGAACAGGGTTTTTTCCGAAGCGGGGGAATACCTTTCAGCGCTGGGCACCTTGAAATCCGCCCAAATTTCCCTCTGGACACAGGAAAGGATCCTGGATGGTCAAACGATCCAAACCGACCGTGGTTTTTCAGAAAACATTTTTGGATTGGTCAACGATAAAAAAGACCTCTCTGTCATCACAGAAAACCAGCAACGCTTGCGTTCACTCCTGCTTGATCCAAACTACTCCACCATCTACTTATACGATAATCAGGGCGAAAAGGTCCTGGTAGTGGGTGATCTGGCCTTCCAACCCGCTGCATCTGTCCTTGAATCGCTGGAAGCGATAAGCCGCAGTGGTGAAACAACGCTGAGCGAGTTCTATCTTGCCGCGGATGGCACCGCCAGGATGGATATGATCGTGCCAATTCTAAATTCAGAAGAGCCGGACTTACAGGTCATCGGTATACTCATTTTTTGCATTCCCGCGGACGCGGTCCTGTTTCCCCTGATCCAGGAAGTGCCTGATGAAAACCAGACCACCGAAACTCTGCTCGTTGAAAAACGCATGGATGATGTGCTCTTTCTGAACAATTTGCGTTTTGTCGAAAACGCCGCCTTGAGACTGACCATCCCGTTGACACGCACTAATGTCCCCGCAGTCATGGCCGCGCAAGGGCAGACAGGGATCGTTTATGGCGTTGATTACGGCGGAGAGGAGGTCATGGCGTATCTTGCCCCCATCAGCGGAACAAACTGGAAGCTTATATCCAAAAGAAATATTCAAGAGATTCAGCGGCCGATAAATCAATATAATGTTTTTATTGTCATTGCGGCTGTTGTTCTACTGTCTTCGATCATCCTTACTTTTCGCGTTTTTTGGCGGCGCCAAACCGCCTCGATCACACGCGGGTTATCTGAATCTGAGGTCAAACGGAAAGCCATCGAAGAGAAGTACCTTACCCTTTTCAACCAGGCCAATGACGCCATCATGTTGATTTCCGAGAATGGCAAGATCCTGGAAGCAAATGAAAAGGCTGCGCAACTTTATGGTTATTCAAAAACGGAATTACTGTCACTGACCATTCACGATATTCGGGAGGAAACCACTCAAAGCCAGATTCCCGTAGATATGCAACGCGTGAAAAATAAAGAAACCCAGTTTTTTGAATCGGTACACCGCAAGAAAAACGGTGAAATTTTCCCCGTGGATATCAGTTCACGATTTACTACACTGGACGGAAAAGGCATTTTTCAGAGTTTCATCAGGGACGCCTCGAGACGTAAAAAGATCGAAAAGGAACTGCGGGATTCCAGTGAAGCCCTCAAGAACGCCCAGCACTTGGCAAATATCGGTTCCTGGTATTGGGATATTCATACCAACGAAGTTAAATGGTCTGAAGAATTGTTTTCCATCTTCGGCCTCGTCCATGCACCGCAAGGATTGAACTATCTTGAATTGGTTGAAGAGTTCGTTCATCCGGAGGATCGTGAAAGGGTAAAAAAGATTGCTGAAGATGCCCTGAAGGAAAACAGAACCTTTACCATCGATACACGCATCCTGCGCAAGGACGGTGTGGAACGGGATATTTGGGTCGAGGCTGGTGATTTACTACTTGATAAAAACGGAAACCTGACCGCAGTCTCAGGGATCATGCAGGACGTCACAGAAAAAAAACAGGTCGAAAAAGAATTACGCAAGAGGGAGAATCTTTTGCAAAGAATTTTTGACCTACTGCCTGTTGGATTATGGATCACCGATGAAAATGGAAAGATGATCCGTTCCAATAAAAAGATCAAGGAGATTTGGGGAAAAGACCTGCTCGTGGAACTGGATGAGTTAGAGGTCTTCCACGGACGAAGGCTGCCTTCCATGCAGG
>CAZNAF010000166.1:0-2442 GCA_964570925.1 uncultured Anaerolinea sp. | reverse complement strand
CTTTGCATTAATATGGAGGCCGTGGCTGTACGGATCCCATTGGGCAATTCAGCGGATTTGACGTTTAGTGCGGTGATGTTGCCGATCTTGCCGGCAAATTGTGAGGTGTGAATTCTAACCTTTTGGCCAGTTTGAATGTCGACAGCATATTTCTCCACTGGGGAATCTTCAGGCAGTGAAATGCTGATCTCGGGGCGGATGCCCGCGTAATGATCCCTTTTCACCGCGTTCAGACTGATTTCACTTTGTGTGTTTATCAGCAGGGCTTTTTCAGCTTCATCGTTGATCGGGATCCGACCGAATCCTTCTAAAAGAATGATGGGATAATTCTGTTTCAGGGCGACGGGAATCAGTCGTGGACTCATACTGCCCAGGATCAGCCCACCCACAGGCAGGCTGCCCGCAAGGAGCAGGCTCTCTTCTAATTCACACCAAGCGGCTGCCAAGACAGCGCCCCTGGCAGTAATATTAATGTTGGAGGGGGTCAACTCCTTTTTAATTTCAGCACCTTCGGTAACAAAGGGGCCATAACCGATCAAACCGTTTCCCCACGCTCCCTGGATCAGCGTTCCACTTGTTTCAACAACGGCGCCCCGATCCTGAAGGATTTCGACGACCTGACCGTTAAGGCCGGATTGAACGCTCACTTTGCGCGATTCGACCTCGAGCAGTACCTGTCCGTTGTGGATGGAGACCACTTTCCCGGGCATGGGTGCACGGATCACCTTTGAGAACAACCCACCCGTTTCAGCGATAATGTCGTGCGCCTCGATTGAATCCCCCACCTCACGCAGGATCATTTTTTCTGTTTCGGCGGACTTTTTGAGGCCAAAAACTCTAAGAACATCGATCAGGATGTGACGAGATGGGATCGTGCTTTCCGCCAGCACCTCAGCGGGTGTCACCTTTTGTCCAACACGCACCAAAACCGTTCCCGGAACCGGCAAGATACGGTTTCTGCGGAATTTCACGCGTTGGTTGATTTGGGTGACCTGGTTTTGCATCATAACCTCTGCACAAGAGTGTTGCAATATCTATACCATTATCAACCTGAAACCTGATCCATCCATTTCCACAACTGATTTCTTCTTGCTTCTGCATCCTCGGGAAGAGTAAGAGGTCTGCCACGCGCATCGAGGATCAAGCCACAGATACCGCCTTTTACCTTGACGGGTTCTTTGCCGATCTCAACGTCTGCAATGAAAATTTTCTTAAGAGGTTCAATAAAAAGCAATCCGGTTTCGCCAAAAGCAAGCGGAAGCCTGATCAAACTGCCCTGATCCAGGGTTACTTCAAGGTTTTCTCCGGACCGGCTTTGCAGGCGTGCTTTTAAGATGGCGGTGCCGGGTTTTTGGCGGCTTTGAATGGTAACCACCGTGGCGAGATTGATAAACGCACTGCTCTCGAGCACGTGCACCGGCATGAGGGGGGTTGTCCTCCCCGCCGCGCCCAACAGGGAAAGAATACCGTGTTTATCCATGACCAGTGGGGTGATGCCCAGGGGTTGGATGCCGTTAAGCAGTACCATCAAGGTCTGCCAGGGAGAAGCGGTGTGCGCGAGAATTGATCCGCTAACCAACACCGGTTCAAAACTGCGCGAACGCAGAGGAAGATTTCTTTCCAGTTCATGCATTGCCATGCACATCAAATGTTGAGCGAGGGCCAGTTCGATGTTCAATTCAGCATGGGAGACCGGTAAACTGGCCGGGAACAAGGTTTTTTGCCACAGGTAAGCAGCCGTCTGCGATTCTGCTAAAACTTCGGGCAGCCATTTTTCAATGTCACCAATCTTGGACATTCGAAGAGCGTTTTCGAGGCCGAAACCTGTGCCAAAGGGAAGCACGAGCAATTTTTGGTCACGCGAATTGGCAAAGGCCACCGTCGTATGAGAGGAACCGAGATCCACGCTTAAAACACCTCTGGCAGGATCGTATTGTTTTCCTAAAAATCGGGTGACGCGCTGGATTGCCACCCCGGTGAGCATGGGTTTATCACTGCAGAGCGCAGCCACGCGCCCGAGTCCATTGATCTTTTCGATCCTCTCTTTAACGATCATCTGATTCAGGTCAAGCGCAGCCTGAGTAAGGTCCTCATTTTCAATTTCAGGCCTGATGTTGTTGGTGATCTGCACCGTTGTGACCTTTTCCATTAATTCCTTGATCTTGCGCGCCATGGAACGGTTACCGCAATAAAGGAATTTCGGCCTCTCTTCAGCTCGGATAAGTTCAAGCGAAGAGGCAATCCACTTTGTCATCTGATAAATGGATCTGCTGGCCCCCCGATCGGAACCGCCGGCGAAGATCAGGATCTCCGGTTTCGCATTGATCAGGGCGTCCATCCTGGTTTGGTAAGGCCTCCTGTCGTTGATCCCAAAGCTTTCCACAACACGCACCGGTGCCGTTTTGGCAAGGTTGTTGGCAGATTCCAGTGAAATGTCGTGCA
>CAZNAF010000165.1:0-2473 GCA_964570925.1 uncultured Anaerolinea sp. | reverse complement strand
ACATTACAAAAAGGAAAAAACCATGACAGAAAAAATTCGGCTCCTAATCGTGGATGATCACAAACTGGTGCTTGAGGGCTTGAAAGTATTTCTCTCAACAACCCCTGCATTGGAGATAATATCCGAAGCCAAAGACGGCCTGGAAGCAGTTGAGATGACAGCGTCGCTTAAACCGGATGTCATCCTCTTGGATCTGATCATGCCCAAGATGAACGGAATTGAAGCCGCAGTAGAGATCAAAAAAATGGACCCCAACATCAAGATCATTTTTATCAGCAGCGCCATCGACGAAAACCAGGTGATCGCAGCATTAAAAGTCGGCGCCTCAGGTTATTTACTCAAAGATTCTTCCCCACTTGAAATCGAGAAAGCCATTCTTGATGTTTATCAAGGAGAAAACGCCTTTCCTTCGATCGTATCCAATATCATGATCAAAGAATTGTCAAAACAATCCGAGACCAAACAACAGTCCACGCCATTAACCAGGCAGGAAGTAAAAATACTTAAACTGATCGCGTGCGGTTTATCCAACCAGGAAATCGCCGAGCGCCTTTTTTTTAGTTCATCAACTGTAAAAACTTATGTGACGAAATTACTCGGAAAACTGCAGGTTGAAAACAGGACCCAGGCTGCTCTTTATGCGATCAAAAACGGTTTTGTGGACCTTGATGATAAAACGGAGTGACTCAATAAATGTTCACACTAAAGGAACATATAAAAAGAACAAAAGAAACATGTCGACTTATGAACTGAATTAGATTGAATATTTTGTGTGAATGCACTATGATAGGTATACGATATGCTTTAGGAGGAGCTATGGCCACAGTTGATTCTATTTTAATGATTAAGGGTAAAGACGTATTCACTGTTTCTCCACAAGACACGATCCTTGATGCCTTGAAACTCATGGCAGATAAGGATATCGGCGCTGTACTGGTCATGGAAGGTCAAAAATTGATCGGTATTTTCACCGAGCGCGATTATGCCAGACGCATTTCATTGAAAGGAAATAGTGATTCCACACCGATCAAGGATGTAATGACCAAACAGGTCTATTGCATCAGCCCGGACCAATCTGCAGAAGCCTGTATGGCACAAATGGTGGATAAACATTTCAGGCACCTTCCAGTCGTAAAAGGAGACAAAGTGATTGGCGTTATCTCGATCAACGATGTCGTAAAGACTGTGGTTCGTGATAAAGAATCATTGATCGCAGGGTTGGAAAATCTGATGATGGGAACGGATCTGAAACAGTAAAAGCAACTTTTCCATGCGGTTCACATTGCTTGTGAACCGCATGGTTTAATCTTCTCCGCGATGCTATAATCCAAAAGTTATATATTTTCAGGTATTTTTCTGTACCTGTCATAAATAAATTTTCTATTGAGGTGTAACATGCAGCCTTCCAGCATTCTTGTAATTATTCTTGCCTTGGTCCTCTTTCTTGGAGCGTTCATTCTCATCAAAACGATGCTCTTTACCAGGAAGTCGTCCACTGCCATCATCCCCTTTGAATACGGCATCCCGAGGTTCAAGCAAGATCCCCAGACTCTGGCGGAACATCTTTCCTCTGTGATCCAGATCGAGACCATCTCTCACGAGGATCCCAAAAAAGATAAAAAAGAAAACCTTAAAAAGATGCAGGAACAGCTTGCCAGCCTGTATCCACTGGTACACAAGAACCTCACCAAAGAAGTGGTGGATGGTTTCAGCCTGATTTATACGTGGAAAGGCAGCAACCCCGACTTGAACCCCGTGGTCTTCATGGCTCACCAGGATGTCGTCCCCGCGGACGAACACACGCTGGACCAATGGACTTACCCGCCCTTCTCCGGCAAGATTGCCGACGGCTTCATCTGGGGCCGCGGAACACTGGATATCAAATCACAGGTGATCGCCATCCTCGAATCAGTCGAAGCGTTGCTCGCGGCAAAATACAAACCTGAACGCACGGTGATCCTGACCTTCAGCCATAATGAAGAAGTGCTGGGAACCGGCGCGAAAGCCGTTGTGGATCACCTCAAGGATCAGGGTATTCGCGTTGACGCGGTCATTGACGAAGGCGGCGCGATCTACGATGGCATCATCCCCGGCATTAAAGGCCTGTCAGCCTCTGTCGGTATCGCTGAAAAAGGCTATCTCTCCCTGAAATTAACGGTAAAAGGCACTGGCGGACATTCCTCGACTCCGCCAAAAGAGACCGCCATCGGGATCCTGTCGAAGGCGATCGCCCGGCTTGAAAGACAGAAATTTCCCACCGACGTTCGCATGGTCAAACCCATGTTCCAGGGATTGGCCAGCGCCGCATCGCCTGTCATGCAAATGGCCTTTGGCAACCTCTGGCTGTTCGGCGGGATTGTCACCAAAATCCTCTCCTCAAAGAACGAAACCGACGCCACCATCCGCACCACGGTTGCGCCCACCATCATCCAAAGCGGTGTGAAAGATAACGTGCTGCCCTCCCTGGCAGAGG
>CAZNAF010000164.1:0-2476 GCA_964570925.1 uncultured Anaerolinea sp. | reverse complement strand
ACAATGGTCCAAGCCTGCCCGGCTGGTCGCCCGAGATCACCCTTGAGGATGGGATTCGATCCATCCTGCAACCCTAAGCGTAACCCACCCTCTCAGGTTATTCAGAACAAAAACACGATTATCACCATCAGGAGCTTTTCTAATGCAAGACGGCAAGCAACGATTTTTTCAAATTGCGATTCTATTCTCCCTGGCCATGCTGGCCTGGTTAGCATTAACTCCTTCCCTTTCCGCAGAAACGATCCTGGGCAGGTATTCACTGGCACGATTCATCGTCATGATTGGATTCTGCCTGTTTATCCTTCTTCTTGTATTGGGATTGGTATTCTCAAGGAGTAAAGGTTTCAGCAATACCTTCGAAAAAATTCTTGGGGCAAAAGTGACATTCCTGGTTTCGCTGGCAGTTGCGAGTCTGATGCTTCTTTTAATCGCCGGTTCTTTGCTTAACCTCTTCCAGGGTTTGAATACGCTGGTTTTGCGTTTTATTCCACTGCCTCTGCTTGCCTTCCTGCTCTGCCTTGAGATCCTGATTTACCAGGAAATTGCCAGCCGGGGTGAGCTGCGAAAATCGATCAAGTTCCTGCGAGTGGAAGAGTTGTCTCGCGAGCAGAAAACTGCATTCCTCTCATTGATCATATTCATCGGTTTTTTTACAGCGGTTTGTTTTCATTACGTACAAGGTGTGTACAAGGGATTGGGTTATCCTCACAACACCTTCCTCTTTGAACCGTGGGACCGTTTCAATGATTTTTTCAACCCACTGAAGGGTTCTTTTGACCGCGATCCATATAATCCTGAACGAATCAGTTTCATTGGTGGATATTTACCTTTCGGTTACTGCGTCTCATTTCTTTTCTCATTGGTTCACCCATGGCAGCTTTCCTGCGGAATTTTTATTGTATTGTTTATCGTCTTTTTGTGGCAATTCATCCGCAAATGCCTGTATGACAGACAAAAAATCCATATTTCAGAAGTTATCAACCTGTTAATATTGACCGCCTTGACCTATCCGGTACTATTCATCCTTGATCGGACTAACTTTGACATCGTGGTATTCATTTTCATTGCTTTGTTCGCCTTGTATTATCAAAAGGGCAAGAAAACACTCGCGGTAATCCTCCTTGCCATCCCTATCGCTATGAAAGGGTATCCGTTGGTCCTTTTGACCATTCCCCTTCTCGAGAAAAGGTTCAAAGACATTGCGATCACCGGCAGCCTGGTTGTCTTGCTCGAAGCCTTCAGCCTGGCTATTTTCAAGGACGGATTGATCCTTGAGTTTTCAAAAATGATGACCTCCTTTGGCACAGCTTTTTCGATCGCTTTTGACGCGGGAGCGTTGATCCGATTTAACTCGTCACTCTATACATTTCTTCTGTTTTTATGGCCTTCCCTGTCAGATACAACCTGGTTCAGTAAAGTTTATTTCTTTACCGCGCTTCTTTTGTTTGGCGGGGTGGCCTGGACAATGTTCAAACAGAAATTTCCCTTCTGGAAAAATCTGTTCCTGATCACACTCATCATGATCCTTTTCCCACAATCTTCCGGAGATTATCGCCTGGTGATGCTTTTTCCGCCCTTAATGTTTTTTCTAACCGCAGAAGAACACTCGAAATTGGATGTCCTCATCATATTTCTTTCAGGCCTGATATTGATCCCAAAAGCATATTATATTTTTTACACAGACGTAAACCTGGGGATTGTTGTTAACCCGTTATTATTATTTTCGCTGCTGGTATTTCTTCTGGTGACCAACTTTAAAAAGACCAATCAGTTGTTGAAAACATGAATCAAAGTAGCCTTGACCAGGAATGATCATTGGACACATGATTATTCAACTGTAAAGCGAAGTCAGATTCGTTCACCCCTCATCGGATATCGATAAAGGAATAACCCATAGAGATTGAATGATGGATAAGACGCAACGAACAAATGTTGAAAATTTGGGTTTCCTTGTAGTGGCGGCAGTCTATTCTGGGGTCCTCTTTTTGGCGGAATTACGCGCCCCAATTTCGCCCGAGAGACTAACGCCAGCCATTATCCTTTTGTTTTTTTTGATTTTATTACTGCTTTTCCTGTTTTTCAATCGAACAAAATTGGTGGGGGCGATCTTTTCGTGGTTCTTGTCGTCAAGAGGGATGCATATTGTCTCGATCTTCCTCTTTTTTGGTTGTATCTTTTACCTGACCTGTTCATTTGCCGGCGGGTTTGGAAAACACACCCAAATTAGCCAAGATCTCTTCCCGATCGTGTTTTTTATATCTTTTTTTTCATGCGAGACAGTGATATATCAAATCATTCACACGGAAGAAAAAATCGGCGGAAAAATCTGGAGAAATATCAGTTCCATTAAGCTGAATAAAGAAGATAAGCTCGTTCTTTTGGCGATTCTATTAACCATTGGTTTTGTTGCGGCGGTGATCGTAAATTACTACCGCGGATATTACCTGTACCAGCCTTACCCCTATAACACTTTCCT
>CAZNAF010000163.1:0-2545 GCA_964570925.1 uncultured Anaerolinea sp. | reverse complement strand
TTTGCCATCTTTTATTTGTGCCGGATTTATTTCGAGAAAAAATCCATGGTCTGGAGCGCTTTCCTCCTCGCCATCTTTGGATCAGGCCTGGGCTGGCTGCAGCTGCTGACCGGCTGGCAGATCGGAACGATCACGCCGGTGGACTTTTGGTTGATTGATGCCTACGTTCTGTTCAGCCTGTCGCTGTTTCCGCATTTTTCGTGTACCCTGGCGCTCATGGCGGCGGGGCTGCTTTTTTATCTCAAATTCCTCAAGGACAACAGGTGGAGATACGTGGTCTTTACGGCTCTGGCAGCCATTTTGTGTCAATGCGTGAACCCGATCGCCTTCGTGGTGGTGGATGCCGCCATCCTGTTTGCCACCCTTTTTACCTGGTTTCAAAACCGCGCAGGCCGTAAAAAATTAGTTTTGGCTCTGGGGGTGGTGGGTCTGGCGCAGCTTCCGCTGTTGATCTACAATGTTGGCGTCTTGAGCCGTGACCCGGTCTGGAGCCGCTACACGGCGCAAAACATCACCCTTTCGCCGTCCCCGCTGCACTACCTGTTCGGCTTTGGGCTTCTCTGGCTTTTGTTGATACCGGGGATCGTGGTTTCAATCAAAGAGAAAAAGCCCCATTTGCTCGGTTTGATCGGCTGGCTGGTCTGTGCGTTTGCTCTGGCTTACTCGCCCACTTTGATCCAGAGGCGTTTTCTGCTGGGAGTCACCCTCCCCATGGCCATCCTTGGCGCGCAGGGGTTGGACGTCCTTATACAAAGGATGAAGGTGAAAAAGCCCCTGGCCGCGCTGGCGGTGCTGGTTCTTTGTTCATTATCGTCCATCTATTTGATCTATGGCAACGTTCAGCTGTTGAAAGGGCTGCCCGCGGAGGCGTTCTATCCGGCGGGCATGGACGAGGCGTTCAGCTGGTTGACAGACAACGCGGACCCTGACGATTTTGTGCTCGGCGCCGAAACCACCGGTCAGTTGACGGCACAAAAAACTGGTCTGCGGGTGTATCTGGGGCACGAGATGGAAACCGTGGATTACGAGGCTAAAATAATTCAAGTCGCTTCATGGTACCAGCGCAACTTCCCCCCCGAAGCGCTTAAGGGCATACCAGTGGAATGGGTGATTTATAGTCCCTATGAAGAGGCGTTCAACCCGCAGTTTCAACCGGGAGACAACCTGAAACTGGTCTTTGATGAGGCTGGGGTCAGGATTTATTCAATTCAATAATTTCTTTCAATAAATTCAAATTTAAAGTTCAACGCCGCCTATTCTCTGAACTCTTGATACAATAGTGCGCATGAATCGCATCGCCGGTATCTTTCTCATTATTGTATCCGCCGCGTCGTTTGGCACCCTGGCCGTCATCGGCCGCTTCGCCTATGCCGACGGCATGGACGTCACCACCCTGCTCTTCTTGAGGTTCACGATCGCCGCCATTCTCATGTTTGCCTGGATGGTGATCCGCCGCGAGCCGCTACCTCGCGGACGTGTTCTGCTGCAGTTGGCCGGCATGGGTGGTCTTGGTTATGTCGGACAGTCCTTCTGCTACATGAGCGCCATTCAATACGCCTCCATCGGGCTGGTGGCATTGCTGCTTTATCTTTACCCGGTGTTTGTGACGGTGCTGACGGTCATCGTGCAAAAGAAGAAACTTACTTCAAGGACCATCCTGGCTTTAGTGCTGGCCACGGTTGGCGCGGCATTGACGGCCAACCCTGAAGGCGGGCAGCTCCCTGGTATCCTGCTGGCCGTTTCGGCCGCATTAATTTACGCTGTTTATATAATCGTGGGCACGGACGTGATGAAGCAGGTTTCCTCCGTGCAATCCTCCGCGGTGATCTTTGCCTCGGCTGCCCTGGTGTTTGGACTCATGACCCTCATCCGCGGAGCGCACTGGCCGGCAACGCAAACCGGCTGGCTGGCGGTGAGCGGGATTGCCCTGATCGCCACCATGCTGCCGGTTGCCACATTCCTCGCTGGATTGAAGATTGTTGGGGCAACGGATGCCTCTTTGCTGTCAACGCTTGAACCCGTGGTCACGGTGATCCTCGCCGCAGTCATCTTTGGGGAACCCGTCTTGACAGCAATGCTGATCGGAGGCGCGTTGATCCTCGCGGCGGTGGTGATCACCGTTCAGCGGCAGAAGAAGCCAGGCGGCAACGAAGCAACCTGACGAAAAGTGAAGTATATTAAAGAGCGTCATTACTTGTTTACATCTTATTGGGAGAGGCAAAAATGAAAGTCTTTTTTTATCGCATTTACCAGTTTGTTATGCTGCTTGCTTCGTATATGGTCAAATGGCCGAAACCCTTATTAATTGAAGGTGAGAACAGCGTTCTAAAAATCCCCCAGATCCTGGTCGACAAGGGCATCTCAAGTGTGTTGCTGGTTACCGACAAAGTTATCACCAGCCTCGGACTGACCGCCCCCCTGCTGAAGGAACTCTCCATTGCCGGGATTGCCTGCTCGGTATTCGATGATACCGTACCCAACCCCACCATCGGGAATATTGAAAGTGCGTTAAAGATTTATCACGAAAAAGGCGCCAGGGCCATCA
>CAZNAF010000162.1:0-2547 GCA_964570925.1 uncultured Anaerolinea sp. | reverse complement strand
GGCTGCTTAATGCCGCGCTGTCTTTGTCGGCCATGGCCTGCCAGTAAGCCTGCATCACCGCAGCCGGGGCATCAGAAGAGGCATTGGAACATGCAGTCAGTAAAACGGCGGATATGATGACAACAATCGAAATGACTCGAATGGATTTTGACATGAGAACTCCTGAAAAATGGATGGACAATCGATTATACCGCAGCAACGTATCCGAAGCGAATCAAGCCGCCCATATAAAAACGGCCTCAATGACTGAGGCCGTTGGCTGATACGTTTATAAATAACCGCGCTGACTTTACCTATTCCTGGATTTTGGTGGACCGGTGAAATACCTCTTCCGTTACCCCGAGTATTATATGAAGCTGGTCCGCAAGGTTGAAAAGCTCCTTTACTTGCTGTTCCTTTAAATACTTGGTATTCGAGGTGATCCGTTCCAAACTGTATTCCTTAATTGAAGACAATATTTCTTTCCCCTCATCCGTAAGATGGAGGAAGTAATTCCGCCTGTCTGCAATATCCTGTTCCTTGGTAATGTGGCCGTTTAGAACCAGGCGGTTCACCAAACGACTGATGGTGAACATGGGCAACTTCAATTCTTTTGAAATATCCGTTACCCTGACAACTTCTTTGGTTTGCAAGAATTCAAGGACATATACTTCCTCGATCTTCAAGCCAAATTTGATATTAAAAATGCGTTCGTAATGGAATATTGTTTTTATGAGTACGTAGAGGTCTTCATTGATCTTCTCGGGATTTATTTCTGCCATTTTTCTCCAATAATTAGCCAATAATAAGGTTTCTATTATACATTAACCCCAAAAAATCAAAGAGGGTGCTCATTGCAACTACATCTTTGCCTCGATGAAAACCATCGAAGAATATATTTTGTTGTCAACTTGAAGCGCTGCCGTATTTTCTAATCCCAACCTTGAAAAGAAAAGATGAGAAGATCAATAAGACGACCGCGATCAACAAACCAGGCAGGAATTCACGCAACGGCAGCGTTGCGGTTAATGCCTTTGCCGGAAAAGTGGTGATCACCCCTACCGGAATGATCCAGGTAAGCACCATCCTCAACCAGCCCGGATAAAGCACATTGGGATACCTTGCCATCTGGAATAATCCATCAAACACCCAGGTGAACAAAACGCCCGGGCTCCAAAAGATCAATGCGGCAAACAACAACAAAATGGAATAGAGAACCACCAGCCCGACCGTCAAGACACCAAGGAAAGAAAGGATCCTGACGATCGAAAAAATAGTACCAAGTCTGATCACAGCTGTGACCAGCACTCCCAATCCGAGCATGAGATCGATCAGGGAAAAAAGGCGCCATTTGCGAAAGCTGACAAAGAATTGAGTGTTCAGCGGCCTGAGAAGCGTGAAATCAAATGCTCCCGACCATATCTCGCCTTCCATACCGGCCAATGAATCAAAACTTGGCCCCATGAACAAACCCCGCAAGGCACTCACCACCAGATAAACCCCCAACAAGGCCAGGGTGGAGTTCAAATCCCAGCCGTGGACTGTTTTGATCTGCCCGTACAGGACCATAATGCCGAGTATGCCGGTCCCTAAATTCAGTATCGAAGTGAACAAACTAATGAAGAAATTAGAGCGATAGGCTGCGGCTTCCTGAAAGGAAGTGCGCATAAAAGCACCGATCAGTCTTACAGATTGCATGTCATCCTCCCACCGCGGCGTATCGCACCAGGCCACGCCGCCACATAAACCGATAAACAACAACCGCCAGCGCCGTCCAACCGATTTGAAACGCAAATCCGGTTATTAAATCCGCCTGACTCAATCCGCCCCCCAAAACCTCAACCGGAAACCCCACCATATATCGGAAAGGAAGGATCACCGCCAGGGTCTTGAGAAAACCGGGCAGCAAGGCGACCGGGGCCACCTGCCCTGCCAGCAGGAAAACCAGTGAATCCTGAAGTATTAAAAGTGCATCCGCGCGTGCAGTCCAAAAAGCCAGCAACGCCAGCCAATAGCCCCAAAAGAAACGCAGCGCCCAAGCCAGCAGCAATGCCGGCAAAAATGCCAGCACGTTTGCAACGGTCAATTCCATTTCGGGTTTGAGCAAAAAAGAAAGCCCAATCAATATGGGAACGATGAAAACCAGATAAACCACCTTACCAGCCACTTCAGAAGCCAACGCGTCATAGATCGGTGAGATGGGACGCAGCAGCAGTTTGTTGATCTGCCCGGTGCGGATCAAATCGCCCACGGTCCAGTTGGTCTGCGCATACGTGATCTGATTGACCAGAATGAGGACCAAATAATAGGCGACGAATCCTCCCCGCGTCATTCCACCGATGCTGCCCTCCCCTGCGGCCGCAGACCAGACAAACAAATAGATCAAAGGAGGGATCATCCAGCCAAAAGCCAGGATAAAAAAGAAACTGCGGTACTGCATCCACGAAAGCCAGGTACTGCGTATCAAAGCCCATCCGCCTCGTTTCATGCCGCACCTCCGGAATAAACCTGGTCGATGACCGACTCGATGGCCGGATCTTCAACCGCGAGATCCACCACGTTCATTTC
>CAZNAF010000161.1:0-2593 GCA_964570925.1 uncultured Anaerolinea sp. | reverse complement strand
CGCCGGCTCCCGTCTTTGATACCGGCGTTGATCCGGAATCATGGGCGACCATTCCCGCCGGTGAATTTCTGCACGGACAGTTTGATGAACCGGCCATAATCGATTACGACTACGAAATGATGGTCACCGATGTCACCAATGCCCAGTACGCTGCATTTTTGAATGCGGCCATTGAAGATGGAACCGCCAGCATTGCGGACCATCAAGTGGAGGGGTATTACGCCGGTGATCAGTTCAATGGCGGACGTCATGAGGTCGAAATTGCCGCAGGGGATTATATCTACATCCCTTTGGATGATCCGGCATTAAGGCTGACGTACGACAACGGAACCTTTGCAGCCAAAACCGAATGGGCCAACCATCCGGTCACCATGGTCTCATGGTTTGGAGCCAAAGCCTATTGCGAATATTATGGATGGCACCTGCCTTCAGAATTGGAATGGGAAAAGGCAGCCCGCGGCACCGATAACCGGCCGTTTCCATGGGGAGAGACGATCGCCCGTAATAACGCGAATTACATCGCCAGCCGCGACCCCTTCGAAGATATGAGTTCCTTCGGGTCACGAACCACCCCGGTCGGATTCTATAACGGCATTGTCTATGACGGTTACCAGACATTGGATTCAAGCAGCCCATATGGTCTTTACGATATGGCAGGGAATGTCTGGCAGTGGACGAATGATGTTTATGAGTTTCAGCATTACCGGTATATGCGGGGCGGCAGCAGCATCGTTTATGAGAACCAGCTGCGTGTATGGCAGCGAAACAACGCCACACCGACCTTCTACAGTCCCGCAGTCGGATTCAGGTGCGCACGCTAAAGAGGTAGATGATGAAGTTTGTGCTTAATAAAATCAAGTTATATTTTCCCTTATTAAAAAGCCTTCAGACCGCGCTTTTAACGATTACCGGTGTGGCAGGCTTCATGAGTGCGCGCTGCCCCATCAATCATTGGACGACCATCGCAGGATTGCTCGCGAGTCTGATCCTGAGCATCGGCGGCAGCACGGTGCTGAACATGTGGTACGACCGGGATATCGACCGGGTGATGGATCGAACGCATCACCGTCCACTTGCCCAGGGCAGGATCCCGCAAAAGAATGCCCTGACCTTTGGCATTACGCTCTCGGTTCTCGGCGTTGGCTTGGGATTCTTCCTGTCTCCCCTTTTTGCCGTAATCCTTTTGGCAGGCATCGTTTTCGATGCGGTCATCTACACTTTCTGGCTGAAACGCCGCACCTGCTGGTCGATCGTCTGGGGAGGCTTCGCAGGGGGGATGCCCATCCTGGCCGGCCGTGCGCTTGGCATGGGTGGGATCGATATGATCGGCATCCTCCTCATGCTATCTGTTCTCTTCTGGATCCCCACCCATATGCTGACTTTCAGCATGCGCTATGAGAAGGACTATAAAGCAGCGAGCATTCCCACCTTTCCGTCAACCTATGGAAATAACGTGACCAGAAAGATCATCGCTTTTTCCAGTGTGATTGCCGCCGCTCTCATCAGCACAGCGGCCATTCTCATCCAGGTGAAACAGGGTTTCCTGCACACGCTCGGCGTTTTATCGGGTGGTTTGATGATCTGGGCGTTTCTTGTATTAATCAAACCTTCAAACAAATTAAACTTTGGGCTTTTTAAATACGCATCCGTTTACATGCTGGCAGCGATGGCGCTGCTATCAATATAAAAAAGGAGAATCGAATGACCCCAATCAGTGGATTTGCCAAGTTCTTGCGTTTTATCGGAATTCTCTTCATGTCTCTTACCGCAGGGTTTACCATTCTGGGAGGAGCAGGCACGTCCTGCGCCGCATTGTTCCCGACCAATTGGGAGAGCATGGCCCCTCTTGCTCAATATCAGTGGCTGTACATCCTGTATGTGATTCTTACAATCGCCATCGGCGTGATGGGAATCCGTGCGGTGGTTTTGCTGGTAAAAGGTGCCCCCAAATGTTATCAAACCACGCTCATCACCCTTTTGGCGGGTGTGGTTGTTGGCGGCATCCATATCGCCACCTCTCGCGCCATTCGCGGAAGTTCCATGCCGGTTGATGGGGTCGTGGGGATGACCGTCATTACCCTGGTGATCTTCCTTGTGCTGCGAATCCCTGGAATCTGGAAGGGAGTCGATTATACAATGGCTCCCAAGAAGGAAAAACGGAAGTCAGGCGGCGTGGCTGCAGCCATCGTTGCAGTCTTGATTCTCACCATTCAATATTGGATGGCTCCCACCCACACCTGGAATGGAGTCAATTACGCCAATGCGTTCAACACCACCATGTGGATAAGTGGTGTGGCATCACTTCTTCTGGGAATCTGGCTGCTGTTACCCGATCAAATGATCAAACTGCGCATGACAGAAAAAGCAAAAACCACTCACTAAAACAATATGAGTCCCCTGACTTCCAGGTCAGGGGACTTCTTTTATAAACTTGATTTCTATTTTTTCAACTTCGGAATGGAGAAATAGAATTTGGCTCCCTGGTTCTGTTTCCCCTCCGCCCAGACCTTTCCACCGTGTCGCTCAACGATTCGTTTGACAATCGTCAGGCCAATTCCGGTGCCTTCAAATTCGTCTTCAGTAAATAAACGCT
>CAZNAF010000160.1:0-2607 GCA_964570925.1 uncultured Anaerolinea sp. | reverse complement strand
ATGAAATTATCAAAGATACACTTGATAACCTTTATGATTTTGTCTCACTCGAAACTCATCCGGCTTTATATTCGGTTATTTCGATTCCGCCCGGTTTTTCCGGAAACAAGGGGGAATATGCCCGCCAAATTATTCTCGATGGAATCGAAAAACTTCGTCCGCCGCATAAAGATCCTTCCCTCACTTCTCCGGAGTGGCGCCCATATATCATCCTGAAAAAGCGTTACGTTGAAGGTCTGGCGGTACAGGAACTAGCCGATCTGCTTGCGATCAGCCCGCGCCAAATGCGGAGGGACCATCACAAAGCGCTTGCCGCCCTTACTGAAATCCTCTGGGCAACCTGTTATCCAGACCAGAATCCTGACGGTGATGCAGACCTTGATCCCGTTATAGAAGTTCATAACGAAATGATCGACCCGCTTCAAACCATTAAAGGCGTATACAACATGCTCAAACAACAGTTTGAGAAAAAGAGCATCACCGTAAACTTCACATCATCAGATGACGGTTTTACGCCTCTTATTACAGACCGCGTTATATTACGCCAGGTGCTTATCAGCCTGTTCAATGATATCTTGCACAACCAGCACACACAACATTTGATCATTTGCTGTGAGACTTCTGGGAATCAAGTTAAGTTGGAATTTTCCTGTCAGGTTGAAGCTGCTGCTTGTGAAGAATCGCAAGATGATACACCTACTGATGAGTTAACAGCCGTATCATTTTGGTGTGAACGCATCCATGCCCGTATTGAAGAAACCAAAACAAAAGAAAAAAGCGCCTGCCTGATCAAACGTACCATTTGGCTGCCGCATTCCGAACAAAAGATCATGTTGGTGATCGACGACCAGGAAGCTGTGGTCAATCTTTTCCAACGCTATTTATCACAAAGCGATATTTTGATCATCGGTGTAAGTCAACCCGAACAGGCTATTCCTCTTGCCAGACATCTGCAGCCAGTTTTGATCACACTGGACGTAATGATGCCCCAAATGGATGGCTGGGAATTACTTCAATTGATCAAACTGGATGAAATGCTGAAAAACATACCTGTGATCGTCTGTTCCGCCTGGGATGATCCGGACCTCTCGAGATCGTTGGGTGCCCATGGGTATTTGAAAAAACCCGTGACTCAAAAAATGCTTCTTGAGGCTGTCAACTCCCTTATTATTAACTGAACACAACTTACTTTTTTTCAATCCCCATTTTTGACCCGTTTTCCAGATTTGTCCTGGATGAGGTGGCGTTCCCTGATTTTCCGTCATACATCGGTGTGATTTCACGTAGTGCTGAACTGACCAATTCCGCCAGTTCGTTTCGATCAAATGGTCTGTTGACTAGCACACTAAAAAGTCCCTTTTGTTGCGGACTAAAAGTGGCCGGCGGGTCGCTGGCCGAAATGATCACGACAGGAATGCGTCGCAAATCTCGATCCTGCAGCATTTGGTTTAGCAGTGTTAAGCCGTTCATATCGGTTAGATCAAGATCAAGGAAAACAACTCCCACGGGTAAAGTCTGTAAAAAACGGAGCGCTTCCTGCCCATCCAGCGCGGTTAATATCTTTATACTGTCGTCAAACTCAATACCGTTCTCGTTATCAAGTCTTAGCGCCTGGGTGACAAAACGCGCCATACTCGGATCATCATCCACGACTAAAATGGTTTTTGTCTTTAACTCAAGCCGTTTCACTGTTTCCACGAGCACCTGACGAGGAACCGGTTTGACCAGATAATCCAATACACCTTCTGGAAGATTGGAGCTGCGGTTCTGTCGGCTGACAGGCAAGGGGAAAGTCACCATGGGAATATCGTACGGCGGATTGTCAGCAAACGCTTCCACATCAGGGTGATCGGCCAGATGTTCATCCACAATGACCGCTCTCGGAAATGTCTTTTCCACAACCGGTTTTAATTGGCTGGGATCCGTCAGAATTGTGACCTTGTATCCTTTTATGGTTTTAATGAACACCCTGGCAGAAAAAGCATCATTGGTAAGCATTAACAACAATGGCACTTTATCAACCAGTAAATCAGCTTCCTCTTTGGCAGCTTCAAGGGTTGTGTCTTCACTGATAACCTGCACATCATCAATTTGCTGATGGAATGGCACGGTGAAAAAAAAGATGGATCCCCGGCCCGGTTCACTGTCAACCCCGATCTCTCCGCTATGTAATTGAACAAAGCGCTTGCCAATCGATAGTCCAAGACCGCTGCCTTCAATGGATCGCTGGTGTTCGTCTCCCACCTGCCTGAACTCGTGGAAAACGTTGGGAAGGTCTTCCTTGGCAATTCCTTTTCCGGTGTCAATCACTTCCACCCGTAAAAGATCGGGCGTGAATTTAAAAGCCTTGATGGTAATGCTTCCCTTTTTTGTGAATCTGAGAGAGTTGGTTACCAAATTAAGCAGCACCTGGCGTATACGTGTCCGGTCAACAAATACCGGCGGCAACTCAGGATCAAGCTCTATGCGCAGCTCAAGTCCTTTATTGGTGATCGCTGTTTGAACCATCTCACGCACATCTTCGACGATCTCCGCGAAACTGATCTTTTCCTTGAACATGGTGAATTGCTTGGCATCCATCTTCCCCATGTCGAGAATATCATTGAT
>CAZNAF010000159.1:0-2644 GCA_964570925.1 uncultured Anaerolinea sp. | reverse complement strand
GCCGCTTCCGGCGCCTGGATCGATCTGCAGGAACTCAGGCACCACCTTGAAAACCTTTCTCCCCTGTGGATGGTGCGCAGTGACTGCCAGCGCCTGGACGAAACCATCCTGCGTTTGGAAAACGCCATGCAGAACGGTCAACTCACGCGCCGTTCGGGCGTGCAGGGGTTGAGCGACCGCCTGGGTTCCTTGAACCCGTTTGCCGTGCTCAAACGCGGCTACACCCTGGTGACCGACGAAAAGGGCGTGTTGGTGGTCAGCGTGGATCAGGTAAAAGAAAAACAACATCTGCATATCAGATTCTCTGATGGCAGTGTAAAATCACAGGTGACCGAAGTCACCGGAGGGAAGCAGGATGGCAAAAACGGATAAACCTCTCTCATCGTTAACCTACGAACAGGCGTTTCAGGAATTGCTTTCCATTGTGGAAACGATGGAAAACCGTCAGCAATCCCTTGATGAGGCCATGCAATTGTTTGAACGCGGGCAGGCTCTTTCACAACATTGCGCTTCACTGCTCGAGGAGGCCGACCTGCGCATCAGCGAACTGACCGCCAAACCAATCAAAGCTGATAAAGAGGAATAGAACATGGCCGGCATTTTCAATTATCCTGAATTGGTGACCTGCCTGGCCTCATGGCTCCTTTCTTCTCTCCTGAAGATACCCATCATTTTCCTCATGCACAAGAAATTCCAGGTCTCTTTGGCATTCGGCACCGGCGGTATGCCCAGCTCTCACGCCGCCACTATGACCGGCACCACCCTGGCCATCGGGCTTTTCAGCGGTTTTAACCACCCGGCCTTTGCCATTGCCGTGGCCGTCTCCATGATCGTCATTTACGACGCGGCCGGCGTGCGGCGCGAAGCCGGTTTTCATGCTGAAGCACTCAACCGCTTGATCGATGAATGGTTCGCCCTCACCAAGACTCCCCAGGCGGATCAAAAGAAACTCAAGGAAATGCTCGGCCACACCCCGGTGGAAGTCGTCGGCGGCATCCTCACCGGTCTCGTCACCGCCCTCATCCTCTGGCTCGTCTGGCCTAAGTAATTCCGAGAATCGAGATTTGAGATTCGAGAATCTTTCTTAATTAACGTTATTTTCAAATAACTTCGAAAATATTTTATGCTGCCCTTGTAAGGGCGACCGGCTGGTCGCTTGCAATAGCAACTACACAACTAGTGTCTATTAATCTTCAACGAGGGTCTTGTTGGGGCTTGGCGTGCCAAGCCCGCAGATCCGCCATGCCGGTTCTTGTCTATATTAAAAAACCTTTATGGAACGCGTAGGGGCACGCTGCAGCGTGCCCCTACGGTGACTCTTTTAATTACAACTCAATTCACGAGATCTTTTTATCAGATCCTTTGCTCTCTATTCTCTATTTTCAAAATCAAAATCCCAAATCTTTGATACTTTGCTCGACGCTCCTTGAGGATTTTGGTATCAAATCCTCCCAGAACTTCTGATCGTAGCGCCGTGAGCGCACCAGAATTGGCATCGGCACCCCCCAACCCAGTAGCAGCACCTCCTCCTTCGGCTGCAGGCGCGCCAGCATCCCGCGCAGGGCATCCCGCCCCGCCAAACCGGATAACACCGCGGCGATGTCGTTCTCGTCCCCCAGCCAGCCGGATACGCGCGTGCCCAGTTGAGACATCACTTCATCGTAGATCTGCGAAGGACGCTGGTCAATGATCAGCAGCGTCACGTAATACTTGCGCAGTTCACGCGCGATGGTGCTGAAGGAGGTCTGCGCCGCCATCTCGCGGTTGAGCAGCTTGTGCGCTTCTTCCACCGCGATCACCAGCGGACGCGGTTCCGCCTTGCCGTGAGTGCGGAACTCGTTGGTGCTCTCCTCCCAGGCCTCGCGGATGCGCCGCGTCAGCAGGTTGGACACCAGCAGGTAATCCAGGTCTGTTTCATAATTTCCGAATGACAAGATCACATGCTGTCCGGCCCGTAGCGCCTCGATGATCTCTTTCAACCCGTCGCTCGTGCTTTCTTCCTGCAGCAGGTAGGGGCGGTTGAAAACACGCGTCAGCTTGCTACGCAATCCTTCCGCGGCGGCCACATTGACCCCGTTCATGTTGGCCCAATCAGCCACGCTGCCGGGCGCGGGCACCTTCTTGCCGTCCTCCCCTTCGATCAACCCGCCGATGTTCATCTTCCTGAACTCAGAGAACCAGTTGGCCGCGCCAAAGCTGTGCACCAGCGCGTCCAGCGTGGTGGAGGTCGTTTCGCGCAGGTTCAATTCCCGCGCCAGCAGTTCCACGTCCTCCGGGCGGATATCCGCGTCGTGTAGTTCCAGCGTCAGGTCAGGCGTCTTGCCGCGGATGGTGCTCTTGCGGCCCAGCCCCACCACACGCACCCGTGAAGGGAACTTGCTGCGCAGCCCCACCACCGCCTGGCCTGTATCCGAAGCTGTGTCGTCAAATCCATACTCATTGTGCATGTCGAACACCAGCACGGAGGCCGCGTTGTGCTGGATCAGCCCGGCTAGGATGATACGCGTTAAAAAGGACTTGCCCGAGCCGGTCGCCCCGAAAATGCCCGAACTGCGCTGCACGAACTTGTCCAGGTTGACGCACACGGGGTGGTCCTGCTCGCGCGTGCGTCCGATCTCGAAATAACCCTTTTCTTTGGGTGTGC
>CAZNAF010000158.1:0-2649 GCA_964570925.1 uncultured Anaerolinea sp. | reverse complement strand
GCCTGGCCAGCGAAGTGAACAAGTACCTCGACCAGACGGCCCCCTGGCAGCAGGTTAAAACGGACAAGGCCGCCGCGGGCCGGGCCATCTTCACCGCCCTCAAGGCCATCGACTCGCTAAAGATCCTCTTCGCGCCGTTCCTGCCCTTCACCAGCGACCGCTTGCACGGATTCATGGGCTACGAGGGCAGCCTGTTCGGCAAACAGTTCACCGAAACGCTCAAGGACGAACTGGGTGAACACGAGGTGCTGCGCTACGACCCCGCCGGCGCGACCGGCCTATGGAAGCCCAGCCAGCTGCAGTCCGGACAAGCCCTGCGCCAGCCGCAGGCCCTCTTCAAGAAGCTGGACGCGGCCATCATCGAGGAAGAACGCGGGCGGTTGGGGAATTGATCGCAATCTCTAGCAAAGATCGCCAAGAAAACTAAAACAATTCTCGTAAAGGCGGGGCTTGCCCCCGCCCATTTTTTATTTCGCAAAGATCCCCAAGGAAAAGCACCGCAGAAGGGTGCGAAGAAAACTATAACCATTCTTTTAAGGGCGGGTCTTCTGCACCCGAGCGATTTTTACGAAGGGCGTGTCCCCGCCTTTTGTTCCTCATGCAAAGAGTGGTAACCACAAAAAGCATGAAATAAACGAATTTTTTATCGTAGGGGTGGGTCCAAGACCCACCCATTTTTTCATAACCTTCTTCACTCGCAAAGATCGCCAAGGAAAAGCAACGCAAAGGACGCAAGGGTGATATAAAAATGAAACCCCGATCCCCAAATCTTTAAGGTTCCGGGGATTGATGGGGTTTGCCTCGTCCATACAAGTGGGCTATTCCAGAATTTCGTTGTAGACGGTTACATAAAAGGAATAGGACTCAGAAAAATCATCTCCAAATCCATTTCCCTTGAGTTTTATAATCGCCATTCGACCTTCATTGGTTAATACGCAATAATTATTCTTTGAAAAATAAAAAACTCCCTGAAGATTGTAATCACTATGGTTCATTTCGTTAATTGGAAAATGACTTAGACAAGAATCAAAATCTGAAACGCTTTGATCGGTCAGGTAATATACAGAATCATTAATAGTATGGATGGAACTGAAGCAATCAGTACCACAAGACATTCTTAATTGAAGATCACTGTTCTCAAAAGTATTGTTTTCTAAATTATCCAGATTGATGTTCGCCCAATTCTCATACCTAACGTTTTCAAACCATATTGTGATAATAGCATTTTGATATAAATATTTATCTAGTGAGGGTTTTTCAACATACACTTTAATGACTTGCTGAGTAGGTTCTTCATAAATAAATGAAGGTTTCAATTCTTCATCAATAAAACGATATGAAGTCGTTGAAATCGTTGTTATAGTTGCAGTTGGAGTCTTGGATGGGATAAGTGTTTTTGTTGAAGTCGCCGTTTTTTCAACTTGGATTACTGTCTCTGTGTTGGTCGCAGGTATTAAAGTTTCTTCGGTTTCTTTAATCTTTTGATTATTGTTTAAGCAGCTTGAAAATAACATCAAGACAAAACAAACAAGAAATATAATAGCGAACCATCGTCTAGCTTTGGTATTTTTCATTTGTGAAGTTGCCATAATCCCCTCCTATCAACTCATTAATCATTCAAACAGAATTTACACGATAATTTTCCTACCCCCAGAACGCGCAGCGGATCCAATTGGGCAGGGCTTTCAAAAGTGCGGTCATGACCGCTTCAGCGCGCTGATGGAATTCGTTCGTGTCGTAGATCTCGCCGCCGAAGGGGTCCACCACGTCGCTCACGCCGCGCAGAATGAGGCAGCGGGTCTGGTTGCGGCGCGCCGTCCAGGCGATGGCGCCCGATTCCCAGTCCGCGGCCACAGCACCGAAGTCATCCGTCAGCTTGTGGATCAGGTCGGGGTCGATATCCTGGTCAGCTGAGACCAGCAAGGAACGGCGCACGGCCTGCGGGTAGGGGTCCGAGAGGAAGCTCAGGTCGAGCTCGGTGGTGTAGAAACCCAGCGCCTCGGCGGGGTCGCCCATGCGCTCGTAAATGTCATAGATGAGGGTCTTTTCGACCAGCAGGATCTCGCCTACGCGGCTCTTGCCAACCAGGCCGCCGCAAGTGCCCAGGTTGAGCAGCAGGCTGGGCTGCCAGCGGTCGATGGCGTATTGAGTCCCGGCCGCGGCGGAGACCTTGCCCCAGCCGCCGTGAAAGAACACGCACTCGCGTCCGCCCAGGGTCAGGTGAAACCAGGTTCCGAAAGGAGAAGTGTCGGTGGGAGGCATCTGGTAATACTGCAGCAGGCTGGCCCACTCGGCGTTGGCCGAGACCAGCACCACCACGTCCACGTTTTCGTCCATCAAGGTGGTCACGTTTCCCTCCCGGTTGCGAAGATCAGATCAATTTATCCAGGGCGTCATCCAGCATGCGCAGGCCGCGCGGCTTGCGGGTCGGCTTTTTACTTTCCGCCGTCCAGGCGGCCTGGCAGACGACCTCGGCCACTCGGTAGGCCGATTCGGGCTGCCCGAGAAGGCGCGCATTCTCGGCGCGTTTCTTCAAAAGCGCGCGGTCGTTCGCCAACAGGTGATGCAGGCACTCGAGGATGCTGATGGGCGACTCGGCCATGTCGGCCGCGCCGTAGGCGGTGACGTACTCCGCGTTGCCGGTCTCCT
>CAZNAF010000157.1:0-2680 GCA_964570925.1 uncultured Anaerolinea sp. | reverse complement strand
TAGATGATGCGTCCCTGTTCAACGGCAGAAACGATGCTGACGTAGTTGTCGTCGGTCAAGACCATGTCGGCCGTGTCTTTGGCAACGTCGGTACCGGTGATGCCCATGGATACGCCGATATCAGCCTGTTTGATGGCAGGGGCGTCATTCACACCGTCACCGGTCATGGCTACAACTTCTCCATTGGCTTGCAGAGCGGTGACAATGCGCATTTTGTGTTCGGGAGAGACGCGGGCGAACACGTCCGTTTCTTCCACTTCCTTGATCAACTGTTTGTCGTCAATCTGGTCCAGTTGAGCGCCGGTGAGCACTTTGTGCCCGGGGCGCAGCAGGCCGATGCTTTCGGCGATGGCGCGGGCGGTGTTTGGATAGTCCCCGGTGATCATCAGGGTGCGGATACCTGCGCGTGTGGCCGTCTGAAGGGCGGGTTTTACCTCCGGTCTGGCCGGGTCGATCATGCCGATCAGACCCACAAAGACCAGGTCTTTTTCGATGGTTGAGTCGCTGTTGACGTTTTCTGGGGCTGAATTTTCAAGGCGGAAAGCCACTCCCAGCACACGCAGCGCGTCTTTGGTCAAGGCATCGTTGGCTTCAAGGATCTGCTTACGTTCGGCTTCACCGAGAGGGCGGGCAGATTTATCATCAATACTTTGAATTTTTGAACAGAGCTTCAAGACGACGTCAGGAGCACCTTTTACGGCAACAACGTATTGACCTTTGTTGGTTGAATCTGTAAACGGTGAGAGATCATCTACACGCGGATCCATGATGTTATGGATGGTAACCATGCGTTTACGCTCGGAATCAAAGGGAATCTCATTCTTGCGCGGATAGGCCTGGGTCAAACCGGTCGATCCGATGCCCGCCTTATAGGCCGCTACCAGAATGGATCCCTCTGTGGGGTCGCCCACCATGCGGTAGTCTGTATCGCCGTCCTCGTTGATGGATTCTTCGAGGAGGGCGTCATTATTGATCGCGCCCACCCAAAGGGCGGTTCTAATGGCCGGGTATTCCTTTAGGTCGGTCTTCTTGCCGTCCACCATGAAGTCGCCTTTGGGAGAATATCCCTGACCGGTGACCTCCACAAATTGTCCGTCCACCCAGATACGCGTGACGGTCATTTCGTTCTGGGTCAGCGTGCCGGTTTTATCGGAGCAGATCACGGTTGCAGAGCCCAGGGTCTCAACCGACGAGAGCCGCCGGATGAGGGCATGTCGTTTGATCATCTCGCGCATTCCCAGAGCCAGGCTGATGGTCACAATGGCCGGCAGTCCTTCAGGGACGGCGGCGATGGCCAGGCTGACGGCGATCATGAAGAGTTCAAGGGGATCACCACCTTCGAGGATGCCTACGCCGAATACGATGGCGCAGACTACCAGACAGGCCCATCCCAGGGTCTTGCCCAACTGGTCAAGCCGTTTCTGCAGCGGGGTTTCTTCCTCTGCCACAGACTGCAGCATGTTGGCGATCAGGCCTAACTGCGTATGCATGCCGGTGCTGGTGACCACGCCGTGACCTCGTCCGTATGAGATCACTGTACCCATAAAGACCGTGTTCTTACGGTCACCCAGTGCCGAACCTGCATCCAGGGTCAAGGCAGCATTTTTCTGTACCGGCACCGATTCACCAGTCAGGGCGGCTTCTTCCACCCTCATGTTCACGGCTTCCAGTAGACGGATGTCAGCCGGCACAAAATTACCGGCTTCAAGATAGACGATATCACCAGGTACCAATTGCGTGGAGGGTACGGATAACCTTTTTCCACCTCGCAGTACCTGGGCGTCAGGGGCAGCCATCTTTTTCAGGGCGGCCAGCGCTTCTTCAGCGCGCGATTCCTGCACAACGCCAAGGATCGCATTCAACACTACGATCAGAATAATGGCCCCTGAATCGACCCACTCGCCGAGGATCATTGAGATCACCGAGGCAACGATCAACAAGATGACCACAAAAGATTTCAATTGGGCCATTACAAGCTGAAGGAAGGTTGCCCTTGGTTTTTCGCGAAGTTGGTTGGGACCGTGGATTTGCTGACGTCTTTCTACTTCGCTTTCGGTTAATCCCTTGACCGGGGTGGTATCCAGTTCGTGAAGTACTTCTTCTGCACTTAACGCGTACCAGGTAACCGAAAGTTTGTCAGCTTGGGACAAGCCAGCATTTTCATTACTTGCACTCATTTATTAAGCTCCTGTGTTACGGAATAAAGATTATTAAGGGGCTATCACTGTATCCGGCATTACTTGAGCATTTTTAGGTATTACAACAATTCCATCACGAACCACCCATTGATCGCCGTCGATATCAGTGCCGCATGGGAAGGGGCGAATAACGACATTTTCACCGAGGCGCGCGTTCTTGTCGATGATTGCTCCTTCTATGGAGCAATTATTGCTGATTTGTAAAGGAAGCTTCTTTCCTTCGCTTTTCCAGTCTCGCTCAAAATAGTCGTTTCCCATCAGGATGCTGTCTTTGATCTTAACGCCGCTTTTGATTTGACTGCGCAATCCAATGATGGAGTGCTTTATTTCGGCGTTGATGATGCGGCATCCTTCTGAGAGAAGGGTATCTTCCATCACACTGTTTGTGACGATTGAGCCTGGTAAAAAGCGAGGGTGGCTATAAATTGGTTTGGAGGGATCGTAAAAATTAAAAGGCGGATTTGGCTGGGTTAAAGCCAGGT
>CAZNAF010000156.1:0-2686 GCA_964570925.1 uncultured Anaerolinea sp. | reverse complement strand
TCAATAAATCCAGCTATCAAAACTGGATCGATCTAAGCAGTCTGGTCAACATGGTGGAATATTACAAACTTTCCGAGCGCACCTACACCGAATGCCCTGAAATGACCATTGACCCCGACAAGCAATACACAGTCACCTTTGAGACTGAAAAGGGCGATATCGTTTTTGAGTTGTATCCAAGGTTCGCCCCCGTTGCCGTGAACAGTTTTGTCTTTCTGGCAAGAGAAGGGTGGTACGACAACTCTCCGTTTTACAGGGTGATCCCCGACTATATTGTGCAGGGAGGTGATCCGTCTGGATCGAGCAACGGCACGCCGGGCTATCACTTTACGCTTGAAACGACTCCCCGTCTGCGCTTCAATCAGGCCGGAATGCTGGCCATGGCAACGGATAGTGAGGGATATAACGGTTCGCAATTCTTCATTACATATTCCGCGATCCCCGAATATGACGGAAAATTCACCATTTTTGGCAAGGTGATTGAAGGCATGGAAGTGCTGGAATCGCTCAGGCCGCGTGACCCCTACTACGATCAGGTGTTATTACCTGCGGATATATTAACCAAAGTCACCATCGAGGAAAACTAGATTGCTGCCACAACCGGTTAAAACCCATGTTCCATCCATATTTCAGTTGATCATCAGCCTGATCGGACTTGTCACGTCCGTTATGGCGGTGGTCTTCCTGTGGTTCATGCTCCGGCTGGGCGGCAGCATGCAAACGCTGGTCGAAACATCCGATCATCAGGTCAGATTGTTCTTGTGGCTGACGCTGGTGATCTCTCTGGTTTCCATCCCGTCGCTGATCGGTTCCATCCGTCGGCTGGCCAGGTTGCCTCAAAAACCTGTAAAACGCCAGACGCTGCTTCTGGCAGCCAGTATTGCTTTTCTGGTGTTGGTGCCGTTGGTTTTCTTGTGTTATCAATTCCCCTCCTTGCTTGATTCCGCGCTGGGGCAGGTGGTCTTTACAACTTTCGCTGTGGCAGTGCCCCTGTGGTGGTTTGTGGAACTTGGAAGTTACAAGCTGCGACGCGGCAGCCTTCAGCGTTTTTGGGGACTGATCAATTTTGAGGTCTTCGCGGGCATGCCGTTGATCATTTTCTTTGAAGTGCTCGTCATTGCCGCGGTATTTATCATCGGCGGTGTGTGGCTGGTCAATCAGGTGGATTTTGCTCCACTTTTAATGACCTTGCAGACCCAGTTAATGATCGATCCTCAGGATCTTTCCCTTTTATCTGAAGAGGCTGCTCAATTGATCCAAACACCGGGGGTAATGGTGACTGGCTTACTGGTCATTGTCATCCTGATCCCGCTGGTGGAAGAGATCTTCAAACCCCTTGCGCTGTGGTTCTTCATCAAGAGGCAGTGGTCTCCTGCCGAAGGGTTTTCGGCCGGTTTGATTTGCGGCGCGGCATTTGCGCTGGTGGAAAGTCTTACCGCGGTGGTCTCGGTCACACAGGATAACTGGCTGCCGACACTTATTGCCAGAGTGGGCACCGGATTGCTGCACATTTTAGCCAGCGGACTGACCGGCTGGGCGCTCGTTTCCGCCTGGCGGGACAGGAAATTCATCCGTTTGGCGGTCACATATCTCATCAGCGCCCTCCTGCACGGCACGTGGAATTTCTTTGCCATTCTGTACGGCTTGGACAATACCGGCATAACGCTTATCTCTCCGGATGCTGCTATCGTAAAAATCGCTCCCTGGATGCTGGGAGTTCTCATCGTTGGCATGTTAGGCGCGCTCATTGTGATGAATAAGAAACTACAAAATTCCATAACTCCTCCAATAATTCCCTCTTTGCCGGCTGAAACGATAGGGTAAAATAGTACTTTCAATTACATATAGACAAAGGTATTGCAATGGATTTTATAAAACTGGTCATTGACTTTATATTGCACATCGACGTGCATTTAGGTGAAATCATGAACGCGTTCGGCGGATGGACTTACGCTATCCTGTTCGTGGTGATCTTCATCGAAACCGGCCTGGTGGTCACTCCCTTCCTGCCCGGTGATTCGCTGCTCTTCGCGGCAGGTGCCCTGGCAAAATTGACCGGCGCCCTGGATATCAAGTGGCTGTATTTATTGATGGTGATCGCCGCAGTCCTGGGCGATACGGCTAATTACTGGATCGGCCATTTCGTCGGACCCAAAGTGTTCACGCAGGGAAGCCGCTTTTTCAAGAAGGAATATCTTGACCGCACCCACGCTTTCTACGAAAAGCACGGAGGCAAGACCATCTTTTTGGCGCGGTTCGTCCCCATTATCCGCACCTTTGCGCCTTTCGTCGCGGGCATCGGAAAAATGTCTTACGCCCATTTCATTTCCTATAACATCATCGGCGGTATTGTCTGGCCGGCGGTATGTCTTTTCAGCGGCTATCTCTTTGCCACCAACGCTTTCGTACAGGATCACTTCTCCCTGGTAGCCGTGGCGATCATCCTGATCTCGGTGGTTCCCATCTTCATCGAATGGATCAAAGGCCGCAAGGGCAAAGCAAAAGCAAAGGTTGAAGAAGCCGGAGCGGAGAATTAATTGAACCGGAACTCTCTATTGGCCTTCCATTCAAGAAAGGGACAATAGCTTTATGGGACCTAAAAAACTGCGCAAGATCATCTGCTGGCTGCTGAACAGGCTGACCCGGACGGAGTTCATGGGTGTGGAGAACATCCCGCTGACCGGCG
>CAZNAF010000155.1:0-2748 GCA_964570925.1 uncultured Anaerolinea sp. | reverse complement strand
ATCATCAACAACAAACAAAAACGGATCGAGATCATGAAATCTCTCATCCGCCAGTTGGATGAGGGAGTAACCGAAGAACGGGTCAAACACCAACTGGAGACCATGCTGGACGAAGCCGATTACAGTGACGTCTTCATGATGGAAGTGCAACTGGTGAAGGAGGGCATCACCGCCGAGCGCATCCAGGAATTATGCGACACGCACACGCGCGTGTTGAAAAAGCACCTGGACCTGCAGGAGACCCCGCAAACCGTGCCGGGGCATCCCGTGCACACCTTCATCCAGGAAAACAAGGAACTGATGAAGACGACGGCGGCGGTACGCCTGCTGGCGGAAAAGATCGCGGCGCTTCCCGCGGACGAAGACGCGAGCGACCTCATGCTGGGGGTGCAGGGGAACCTCAACAACCTGATGGACGTGGAAAAACACTACCGGCGCAAGGAAAACCTCTTGTTCCCTTATTTTGAAAAGAACAACCTGCCTGGCCCCCCCATGGTGATGTGGGGAAAGCACGACGAGGTGCGCAAGCAGCTGAGCGAGATCACCGCCAGCCTGCAGCAGACCGAACGCATCAGCGCGGGTGAAGCGGAGGCTTTCCTCACCCTGGCGGTGCTGCCGGCGCTGAAAGCCGTGGATGACATGGTGTACAAGGAAGAAAAGATCATGTATCCCACCGCGCTCGACTTGCTCACCGAGCAGGACTGGTACGAGATCTATCTGCAGAGTGACGAATACGGCTACTGTCTGTACGCCCCGCAGTTCGAGTGGACGCCGGAGGGTGGGTTCCACAAGGAGATGCAGAAAACAGCCGCCAGCAACGGCAAGGTGCAGATGCCGACGGGCAGTTTCAGCCTGCAAGAATTGATCGCCACCTTCAGCACCCTGCCTTTTGACCTGACTTTTGTGGATGCCGAGGACACGGTGCGTTATTTCAGCCCCGGACGGGAACGCATCTTTGACCGCTCGCGCGCCATTTTGGGGCGCAAGGTGCAGTACTGCCATCCGCCCAAGAGCGTGCACATCGTCAACAAGATCGTCAAGGATTTCAAGGACGGCAGCCAGGAGCGCGCGAAATTCTGGATCAACATGGGCGGCAAGTTCATTTATATCTGTTATTACGCGGTGCGAGACGCCCAGGGTGCCTACCTGGGAACCCTGGAAGTGACGCAGGACCTGACCGAGCTACGGGCTTTGGAAGGGGAAAGACGCCTGCTGGAATACGACACGGCATGAGCCGTCAAGGAGAAAAATATGGAGATCACCGCCAAAAGCAAACTGTTGGATGTTCTCAACGCCTATCCGGAGCTGGAAGAGCAGATCGTTCACATTGCTCCGCCCTTTAAAAATTTGAAAAATCCCGTGCTGCGCCGCACCGTGGGATCCCTGGCCAACCTTGAAAGGGTGGCGCAGATGGGGGGCATGGACGCGGACAGATTGGTCAATACTCTGCGCAGGCACGTCGGTCAGGCGGAACTTGCCGCCCCCGAGGTGTTGGAGCGCAAGCAGCTTTCACATAGCGCAGACGACCCCGACTGGATCGCGGGCGAACCGGCCTTCGTCATCAACGGCACGGAACTGCTGGCGCGAGGCGAGGTTCCCCTGTCTGCGGCCAACGAGGCGCTCGAAAAAATGAGCGCGGGGCAAATTCTGCTGCTGGTGACGAATTTTGAACCCGTCCCCATCCTTGAAGCGATGAGGCAGCAAAACAGACGCGTCTTCTCAAAACCTAACGCGGATCAGCCCGGTGAATTTGTAACCTTTATCGGAAAGTAAAGGTAAACGGATTTTTTTGGCGTCCGAGGTCGTGAGGCGGGCGCCGGAATTATTTATCGGTTAACGCGCAAGGCAACGTTCAGCAATGGATCTCGGGGTTAAGCCGGTCAAAGGGGGCGTAGCGTTTGCCCAGTTGGCGCAGGATGAATTTCGCCAGGGCGATCTCGAACTCGAGATCGTTGAAATCGATCTTAAGCCACAAGTCGTTCGTGCCGGCTTCCGCGCGGAAAAGCACTTCGCCGTGGATGAACTTTTTCAAGCCTGATTCAAGTGTCTCGGCGTTAAGCAGCATGTTTCGCTGGTTGGGGGAGTGGCGCTGGCTGATGCGCGGGCAATCCGCGGTCTGGTGAATGGTGGCAGCGGAGTTGGGATAGTTGAGGTAAACGTTGATCATTTTTCCTCCTGCTGAATCTATCGTCCGGTCCGTGATTCCAATTCCATTGTATACGAAAACCACTGCAAACGTACGGATGATCCTGGTTCAATCCATTTTGATTAAAAGCAATTTTCATCAATCCAATAAAAAATCCTGCCGTATAATATCGCTTGCCCTTGTGGTACAATAGCGGTATAGAAAATATATTCTAATGAGTTGACTATGACACAAAACTGCATCCGAGTGGTGGGCGCCCGCGCCCACAACCTTAAAAACATCACCGTCGAGATCCCGCGTGACAAGCTGGTGGTCATCACCGGCCTGTCAGGTTCGGGCAAGAGTTCGCTGGCATTTGACACCATCTTCGCGGAAGGACAGCGCCGCTACGTGGAGTCGCTTTCCGCTTACGCACGTCAATTTTTGGGGCAGATGGAAAAACCCGACGTGGATTACATCGAAGGGCTTTCACCGGCCGTCTCGATCGATCAAAAGGCCACCTCGCATAACCCGCGCTCGACCGTGGGGACCGTGACGGAAATTTATGATTACCTGCGTTTGCTCTTCGCGCGCATCGGCGTGCCGCACTGTCCCATCTGCGG
>CAZNAF010000154.1:0-2780 GCA_964570925.1 uncultured Anaerolinea sp. | reverse complement strand
TGGTGGCAGCAATATCGAAAAACTTTCGAATACCAGAGGGTTTGATGCCGGCGACGCGGCGGGACAGATATTGATCGCGCATTCTTCTCCTTTTGGTTTGTTGATATTTTTATCGGGTCATCCAGGAATTGTCGCCTATGTTCAGGCGTTCCGGACGGCCTTCGAGGAATACGTTTCGGCCAAGGATGGAGCTTTCAATGACCATGTCTGCAATGCGGGTACCCGCTTCGATGATGGAATTGCGGATAACCACATTTTCAAGATCGCAGCCTTCACCCAGGGTGACGTGCGGACCGATGACCGCGGATTTCAGCGTTACATTTGACGGGATTGAGACCGGCGGTATGATGGAGACCCCTTCTGAAGGCTCCACTACTTCACAACTGCAGCGGCCGTGGTCCAGCATGTAGCGGTTGGTCTCAAGCAGCGATTCCGGGATGCCGGCATCCAGCCAGACTTTTGTCTGCTGCACTTTAATTTTTGCGCCGCGTTCCAATAAGATGTTGATGGCGTCCGCCAGGAAGTATTCTCCCTTGAGACTGGCACCGCGTTTGATCTGTTCTTCGATGGCATCGATCAGGCGCGCGCCATCCTTGAAGTAATAGAAACCGACCACCACCAGGTTGTTGGTGATATCCTGCGGCTTTTCCGTCAGGCGGGTAGCCAGGTTGTCTTTGTCCACTTCGACAACGCCGAACCTGCGCGGATCATCCATGGGTTTGACCCAGGCGACCCCGTCTGCGCTTTCATTTGCCAAAAAAGAAAGATCGGTTTCGATCAGGGTGTCAGAAAAAGCCACCAGCACCGGGCCTTTGAGCAGCTTTTTTGCCAGATAAATGGCTTTTGACTGCCCTTCCATGTGTTCCTGCACAATGTAATGGACTTTTTTATCCGGATGGACGTTTTCCATGTGGTCCTGGATCATCTCGCCCTGGTTGGGGCTGACGATGAACACGTATTCAGCATCTTTCAGGTTTGGCAGGGATTTAAATTGATCAAGAGAGTGGTCAAGCACGGTCATGCCGGCCAGGTATAACAGCGGCTTGGGACGCGTCCAGGTATGGGGACGCATACGTGAACCAAGTCCGGCCATGGGGATGATGATTTTGCAAGAAGGATTCATTGAATGGGTTCCTTTTGAATTGGAAAAGGATCAGACCAGGATTGTTATCCTTCATTGTACTCCGACCAACAAGATTGGTCGATGGGATAATTGGTCAATTCTATCAGAAAAACAAAATCCGGATTGTTTGGTATATCAGCGGTTAATAATAAAAACGGGCGGCTGCAAGAGCCGCCCGAAGAGAGAACCCGATCAAATGCGCGCCAAAGTGGTGATGCAAGGGGTGCGGTCAAACATCCAGAAGGCCAGCGGCATACCAAACCCAAAAGTCAGGGTGGTAAATATCCAGGCCAGCAGCATCCAAACCAGGCTGAACCAAAAACCTATCGCGATGAAATAGATTGAGCGCAAGAGGAAGGGCGGCTGCCTGAGCGGTGTCTGTCTTACCACCGGGGCGCCATCTCTGACCTCAACGGTAGTCTGAACGCGTTCCGGCCGCAAGGTCATTACCTGGGGAATGCGGTTGATCATGGCCAGACCAATGGGGAGGCCGATGATGGTCAGGTTGAAGAACCAGGCCGCCAGGGTCCAGATCAGTCCCAGCCACCAGCCGATAAAAATAAAGTAGAGTCCGCGAACCAGGCAACCAGGTCCGGGGTTTTTCACGTAAACGGGGGCAGATTGAGTGCTCATTATTATTTTCCTTTCAATAATAATATACGAAAAATCCCGAATATTGATTCAAATATTTGGTAAAAAACAATTATTGGAAGAAAAAATTATAACTGAGGGGCTTGCAGGTGGAATTCGGTTTGCTGCTGGAACACTTTGACAGTGTTGAAGAGCGTCTCTTCTTTATAGGGACTTCCCATCAACTGCATACCCACCGGAAGATTTGATGAATCCATGCCGACGGGGAAGGAGATGCCTGGCACGCCGGCCAGGTTGGCAGGCAGAGTGAATACGTCTTCAAGATACATGGCCAGGGGATCGTCGCCGTGTTCGCCGACCTTGAATGCCGTGGAGGGGGCAACCGGGCAGGCCACCACGTCCACGTTGTTGAAGGCGTTTTCAAAGTCGCGTTTGATCAGTGTGCGTACCTTTTGTGCCTGTCCGTAGTAGGCGTCATAATATCCGGCCGAGAGGGCATAAGTGCCCAGCATGATCCTGCGTTTGACCTCAGGACCAAACCCTTCGCCGCGTGAATCATAGAACACGTCCAGCATCGAACCGCCGAACTTGCGCGCCCCGAAGCGGATGCCGTCATAGCGGGCCAGGTTGGCCGATGCTTCGGCGGGCGCGATCAGATAATAGACCGGCAGTGCGTACTTTGTATGCGGCAGGCTGATCTCAACGATCTCGGCGCCCATTCCTTCAAGGCTCTTGATGGCTTCCTGTATCTTTGACGTGATCTCGGGCTGTACGCCGTCAATGAAATACTCTTTCGGAACGCCAACGCGCAGACCTTTCAGGTCGTTTTGCGCGGAGGAAAGATAGTCAGGGACAGGTTGGTCGGCGGACGTGGCGTCCATGGGATCGCGCCCGGCCATGATATTGATGAACAGGGCGGTCTCGGCTGCGCTTCTGGCAAAAGCACCCATGCAGTCCAGTGAGGAACCGTAGGCGATCAGACCGTACCTTGACACGCGTCCGTATGAGGGTTTGATGCCGGTCACACCGCAAAAGGCAGCCGGTTGGCGGATGGATCCGCCCGTGT
>CAZNAF010000153.1:0-2845 GCA_964570925.1 uncultured Anaerolinea sp. | reverse complement strand
AATGACGCGACAGAAGCGCCTCAAACCACCGATGAACCCCTGCCTGCCGGATTCACCGTCACCGACGGTATGGGACGTACCGTTGCCTTTGATAAAACCCCCAGCCGCATTGTTCTGGTCGGTAAATCCCTCTTCATGGTGGCAGACGCCATCTATCTCTTCCCGGAAGCCGGGAAAAACATCATTGCCATCGGTGCCACCAACCAGGGCAGTGGAAATTTCATCCCCCTTATTGACGAGACTTATGCTACCAAAACCGTTTTGGATAGCAATGCCAGCGTGGAAGACATTGCTGCCATGCAGCCGGACCTGGTGATCACAAAAAGCCTGAATGCCGAAACCTACGGCACTCCTCTTGAACAACTCGGCGTCCCGGTAATCTACCTGGACTTTGAAAGCGCTGAACAATATCAACGCGATCTTATCACCCTTGGCCAGATCTTCAACAATCCGGCCAAAGCCGAGGAACTGGCTGCCTGGTTCCAGGGGAAGGTCGAAGCGGTAAGCGGCGTGGTTGCCGGTCTCAGTGAAGACCAAAAGCCAAAAACCCTGCTCATCTATTATTCCGAAAAAGAAGGAGCGATTTCCTTCAATGTTCCCCCGGCGAGCTGGATGCAGACTTACATTGTAGAAACCGCAGGTGGTAGTCCGGTTTGGTTGGACGCCAACCCTGGAAAAGGCTGGGCAACCGTGAACATCGAGCAAATCGCGGCCTGGAACCCGGATGTTGTATTGATCGTTTCCTACTTCAAACCTGTGAATGAAGTTGTCGACCTTCTAAAAGCCGATGAACAATGGCAACTGTTGGACGCGGTAAAGAATAACAAATTGTACGGCTTCCCCACGGATGCCTACAGCTGGGACCAGCCCGATCCGCGCTGGGCGCTTGGCCTGCAATGGGTGGCCACTAAACTTCACCCCGATCTCTTCGCAGATCTCGATATCCTGGCTGAAACCAAAGCGTTTTACCTTGACCTTTACGGCATGGATGAGGCCGCTTTCACAGAGAAAATCGAACCGATCCTGATCGGCGACGTGAAATAATAACGGACGTAACGACCTGAAATGAGGTCGCCTGGATGCGTCAAGTCAGCCGCACACCTTTCATACTCCGGTGCGGCTGACCGCATTTTTTTTCATTGCTTTCGTTTATAATTTTCTTCATCTTTTTCAAGCGGAGATTGAATACAACCATGAGCCTGATCGCTGAAATTACTGCCACACTGCTGCCCGGTAAGATCCTTGGCGTACAGGTTGGTTTTACACGCACGGCTGTCCTGGCCGAAACAGCCAAAGGTCTGTCTTGCGGCCTTGCTGCCACTTTTTCCAGCCCGGGGTTTGATCACCGTTTGAGGCCTTCGGTAAAAGACGCCGGGCATCTATTGGAAATTTCCACAGATGAAATTCTCGCGTTGACCTCCTCGCCTAGTCAGACCGAAGTGTCCATCGGGCTGGCAGCCATGAACGCGCTGCTGCCCCTGGATTTTAAAAATGAGATCGAGATCAACGCGGAGTATTATCTACGCCAATACGCGCGAGACAAGAACATCGCCATGGTCGGGCATTTTGTCTTCGTGGAGAGCCTGAGGCCTGATGTGAAGAATCTATGGGTGCTTGAATTGAATCCGCAGCCAGGGGACATCGATGCCTCCCGGGCAGTCGAGTTCATCCCGCAGGCCGACCTGGTGGTGATCACTGCCACAACCTTGATCAACGGTACCCTCGACGCTCTTCTTGCCCTGTGCAAACCCCATTCACGGGTCATGCTGCTGGGACCCAGCACGCCTATTTCTCCGGTTCTTTTTGAAAACGGCATCGACCTTCTTTGCGGCACCATCGTAACGAATCCCCAGGCGGTCATGCTGGGGATCAGCCAGGGAGCGTCATCACATCAATTAAAACAGGAGGGTCACCTTCGTCGAGTGACCCTGCAAAAACCCTGAAACGATTCGCCCACTCACCAAACCAGTCCGCTGAAGGGGGTAAACCCAAACCCCCATAAAACGATCACCGAAATGATTCCCGACAAGACGGCCCCCACCACAGTTTGCCAAAGACTGTGACCCTTGGCTGCCAACCGTGCCCAGGTCACCAGCGGCAACAGGGCCAGCAAGGGCGTCGCCACCACCCCATAAAGAAAGATCATCGAAGCCACAGGTCCGCTCACACCGGCCGCGTGCCCACTGGCCTTATAACGCAGGATCAAATTAAATACGATCAATCCCAGGGTGACAAAGGTATACGTGGCCGCGATGGCCGTGAAGATGCGCGGAGATTCCGTCTGTGAACAGACCAGCCATCCGACGGGATAACTGACCATCATCAAAACAAAACTGGCTGCCCGCTGACGGCGCAGAGTAACCTTACGCTCCTCGTCATGGACGGGGATGTAAAAGAACAAACTTCCCAACGGGATCGCGCACACAAAAAGCATTGCCCAAAGAAATCCGCGTAAAGCGTTGGGCTCGCCGGCTGGCAGCTGGAAATATAAAAATGTGACCAATAACCCCGAAAGCACCGGGACGTTTAAAAGCTGGGAGAATATTTCCCCCATGATCTTTGTCAGATTCTGTTTTGCGGCCAAAGTTCACCTCATCGTTGTTGTTGATGAGACAAGTTTATTACCGGTCCTCTGACACAGCATGTGCATAAAGGAACATCAAGGTCAGGTTTTGCATCAGGCTTTCTTGATTTTCGGGGGTGTATTTTGGATATTTTTCATGATCGACACATGACCAGCATGAAGACAATTAAGTCCGACGATAACAGACCAGGTCTTCAGGCGCGTGTTTCAATCCCCCGATGACCACGCGGTCATACCCCCCTTCGAGCAACTCACAAGCCA
>CAZNAF010000152.1:0-2859 GCA_964570925.1 uncultured Anaerolinea sp. | reverse complement strand
AACAAGAACTCCATCAAGATCATCGGTGAAGATACCCCCAACGAAGCCCAGGGTTTCTTCTACTATGACTCCAAAAAATCCGGCTCAGTCACCATCTCTCACTTGAGATTTGGCCCTGATCCGATCCGCGCTCCTTACCTGATTGAATCCGGCGACGCCAATTTCGTAGCCTGTCACCAGTTCTCCTTCCTTGAATGGCTGGACATGCTGAAATTCGCCGACAACGGAGCCGTTTTCCTGCTGAACAGTGTCTACAGCAAGGATGAGATCTGGGACAAACTGCCGGTGGAAGTTCAGAAAGACATTATTGAAAAACAACTGAAATTCTACATCGTCAACGCCAATGACGTAGCTGCCAAGACAGGCATGGGCGGACGCGTCAACACCATCATGCAGACCGCCTTCTTTGCCATCAGCGGTATCCTCCCGCGCGATGAAGCCATCGAACAGATCAAGAAATCCATCAAGAAGACCTACGGCAAACGCGGCGAAGCCGTTGTGAAACAGAATTTCGATGCTGTTGACCAAACCCTTGCCAATCTCTTTGAGATCAAGGTTCCTTCAGCGGCAACCAGCAAGATCACCCGCCGTCCGCCGGTACCCACAGAAGCCCCCGAGTTCGTAGTGGACGTATTAGGCGAGATCATTGCCTTCAAGGGCGATGACATTCCCGTCAGCGCATTTCCTGTTGACGGCGTCTTCCCCTCCGGCACGACCAAATGGGAAAAACGCAACCTTGCCCTCCAGATCCCCGTGTGGGAACCCGATCTCTGCATTCAATGCGGTAAATGCGCCTTTGTTTGCCCGCACGCCGTCATCCGTGAGAAAGTCTACGATCCCGCGCTGCTGAAAGACGCCCCTGAAACCTTCAAGTCTCTTGACGCGAAGTTCAAAGAACTGCCCGGCATGAAGTTCACCATCCAGGTTTCACCTGAAGACTGCACCGGCTGCTCTTTGTGCGTTGAGAACTGCCCCTCCAAAGACAAAACCAACCCGTTGCGCAAAGCCATCAACATGGCTCCTCAGCCTCCTCTTCGCGAAACCGAATCAAAGAACTGGGACTTCTTCCTCTCCCTGCCGGCTCCCGATCCCGATCTCTTCCAACCGACCTCGGTCAAGAATTCACAGCTGATCGAACCGCTGTTTGAGTTCTCAGGCGCCTGCGCCGGCTGCGGTGAGACCCCCTACATTAAACTTGCCAGCCAGTTGTTCGGCGATCGCATGATCGTCGCCAACGCAACCGGCTGCTCCTCCATCTACGGCGGCAACCTGCCGACCACCCCGTGGGCTGTCAACAACCAGGGACGCGGTCCCGCGTGGGCCAACTCTCTGTTTGAAGACAACGCTGAGTTCGGTCTCGGCATGCGCCTGACCCTCGACAAACAGAATGAATTCGCCAAGGAACTGGTCGCCACAATGGGCGCTGAATTAGGCGATTCATTTGTAGCCGAAATTTTGCAAGCCGATCAGAGCACCGGCACCGGCATCCGCCAACAGCGCAAACGCGTTGAAGACCTGAAAGCCAAATTGAAAAAGAGTAAACACGCTTCCGCCAAGATGCTTCTGGGTGTTGCCGACTCACTGGTAAAGAAGAGTGTCTGGATCATCGGTGGTGACGGTTGGGCTTACGATATCGGTTACGGCGGTCTTGACCACGTTTTGGGCAGCGGCCGCAACGTGAACGTTTTGGTTCTGGATACCGAATTGTATTCAAATACCGGCGGTCAATCTTCAAAAGCCACCCCGCTTGCCGCGGTTGGTAAATTCGCTGCAAAAGGCAAGGGCCTTGGCAAGAAAGACCTTGGCATGATGGCCATGACCTACGGTTATGTCTACGTTGCAAACGTCGCCATTGGCGCCAATGACCAGCAAACCTTGAAAGCCTTCCTTGAGGCAGATGCCTACGACGGTCCTTCACTGATCATTGCCTACAGTCACTGTATCAATCACGGTATTGATATGAAGAGAGGCCTTGAACAGCAAAAATTGCTCACTCAAACCGGATTGTGGCCGTTATATCGCTACAACCCCACCCTGGTCGATGATGGCAAGAACCCTCTGCAGCTCGACAGCCGCGAACCTTCCGTCGCCGTCAAAGACTACGCTTATAATGAAACCCGTTACCGCATGCTCGTCCAGAGCGATGAAGCCCGTGCTGAAATGCTGATGAATGAAGCCGGTGAATTCGCCCAGCGCAAATGGGAACTTTACAAACAAATGGCTGCCATGGCTTATACCAAGCCTGAAGAAACAGCCGAGTAATTCACTTCAAACAACAACCCCCACGGACAAAAAACCGCGGGGGTTGTATTTTTAATAAAAAAAACTTAACCAAGTGGGGAGTTATTTCAAGCCAAGAATCCGATTCCCTTTCGATTGGGTACAAGGTTCCGATTCCTAATAAAGGAATCGGAACCTTGTAATAATCAAATAATTGACAATTGCACTAAAATAAGAGTGTCAATCAAATGATAAGAATGGGGATGAATAAATGACCACCAGAATTCCTCCGATGGAAGTGGATTCCATCTACCACATCTACAATCGCGGTGTAAACAGAGAGAAGATCTTCTTTTCGAAGAAAAACTACGATTATTTTGTCTACAAGATGAGTTTCCATTTTCAAAAAAAGGCGGCTATTCTGGCGTATTGCCTGATGCCCAATCATTTCCACATCCTTGTTAAAGTACAATCAACCGACTTTATACAAGGAGGACTCCGCCCATTTTTTATCGCCTACACCCTTGCAGTAAATAATGAACAAAATCGAGTCGGGCCGCTATTTCAGGGTCATTATCAGTCCAATCTAATCGATTCTGATGATTATCTGTTGGAATGCTTGCAATATATTCACGCAAA
>CAZNAF010000151.1:0-2868 GCA_964570925.1 uncultured Anaerolinea sp. | reverse complement strand
TCCTGATTCCGCCAGGGCACCTGAATCCGTCAGCGTTCCCGAATCCGCCAGGGCTTCCGCATCCGAAAAAGTGGAATCACTGCCGGTGGATCAACTGCTGGTTAAACGAAAACCAGGTCGTCCGCCTTCCGGTACGCCTAAAAAGATCGTCCCCAAGAAACCTTCCGGTGGGCAGCTCGGCAACCTCAATGCCTTGAAACACGGGCTCTACGTGCAGGGCAATGCTCTTTATAACACTTCCCCCCTCGAACGCTCCCAGCTTTTTAACCTCCAAACCGCAGTCAACCAGTACAAAAACTACATCAACAAAACCTACGAGGAGGGCCTCAAATTGACCGATATGGATAAGATCAATGAGACCATGCGCACCCTTTCTGTCGCGGCCATCGCTCTAACGCGCTTGCTTGCCGTCCACGATCAGGCGTCTCCCATTTACCTGCCTTTTAACAAACGATCCCGAACTTCACACTCCTTGCAAAAACTGACCGATTTCTACAATAAAAAAATAGCTTCTTTTATGGATACCGAAGATGCCTCCTCAGAAATTGTTACTGAATGACCTTCTTTCATGTGGCCGGTATAGCACTTTTTCCACATCTCTTCCCGCAGAAAAAATAGTTTGGGTTCGGATTTTTGTAAACCTGCATATTCAAAAAATTTTTACACCATCCCATTATTTTTCTGTCCCGTGGTTCCTGTCCCCTGGTTGCATATTACTGATTTTTATGCGACTCGTTTTGACTGGTTTTCAATAAAAAAACGAAACGAGTCATAAATAATGATTCACTAAAATGGTAGTCTATTTTGATGTTCACGAACACTTGTGCTATAATGTGGTCAAGAAAGTTGTTTTGAACAGGATCCCGTATGGATTTCAAACTTCAAGCCCCTTACATTCCCACCGGCGACCAGCCGGAAGCCATCAAGGAACTGGTGGCCGGCGTGCGCGGCGGTTACCGCGACCAGGTGCTGCTGGGTGCCACCGGCACCGGCAAGACCTTCACCATGGCCAACGTGATCCAGGAACTGCAGATGCCGGCGCTGGTGATGGCGCACAACAAGACGCTGGCGGCGCAGTTGTATGCCGAGTTCAAGGAATTCTTCCCCGAGAACGCGGTGGAATATTTTGTCTCTTATTACGACTACTATCAACCCGAGGCATACGTTCCCCGGCACGACCTGTACATCGAGAAGGAAACCGACATCAACGAAGAGATCGACCGCATGCGCCTGGCGGCGACCACGTCCCTCATGTCGCGCAAGGACGTGATCATTGTGGCGTCGGTCTCGTGCATCTACGGTCTCGGCAACCCCGAAAACTACGGCAACGTGGTGGTCAACCTCGACACAGGCGGCATCTACCGGCGCAACGCCCTGCTCAGGCAGCTGATCGAGAGCCAGTACCAGCGCAACGACCTCGAATTGAAACCGGGCGTGTTCCGGGTGAGGGGAGACACCATCGAGATCTTCCCGGCATACGAAGAAAAGAAGGCCTTCAGGGTCAGTTTCTTCGGCGACGAGGTGGAAAAAATGGTTGAGTTCAGTCCGCTGACTGGTGAGATTTTCGACACTCCGCAGCACGTCGAGATCTACCCGGCCAAGCATTACATCGCCAGCGAAACCCGGCTCAAACAGGCGATCGGCGATATTGAAAAGGAATTGAACGACCAGGTGACGTATTTCAATTCCAATCAACGGCTGCTTGAAGCCCAGCGTATCGAGCAGCGCTGCCGCTACGACCTCGAAATGCTCAAAGAGGTGGGCTACTGCTCGGGCATCGAGAACTATTCACGCCATCTCGACCAGCGCCCGGCCGGGTCTCCCCCGTGGACGCTGATGGATTACCTGCCATCGGAGTACCTGCTCTTTCTGGACGAATCCCACATGAGCGTGCCGCAGATCAAGGGCATGTACAACGGCGATCAATCGCGCAAGAGCACGCTGGTGGAATACGGTTTCAGGCTGCCCAGCGCGTTGGATAACCGTCCGTTAACCTTTGACGAATTCGAAAAACACATGGGGTACACCATCTACACCTCAGCCACCCCGGCGGATTTTGAGATGAAACGCGCCAACCAGGTGGTGGAACAGATCATCCGTCCGACCGGCCTGGTCGACCCGGAGGTCGAGGTGCGTCCCACCAAGGGACAGGTGGATGACCTTTACAGCGAGATCAAGAAACGCGTTGAAAAAGGTGAGCGCGTGCTGGTGACCACACTGACCAAGCGCATGTCTGAAGACCTCTCGGACTATCTGCTCGAACTGGGTGTCAAGGTGAATTACCTGCACTCGGAGGTCGAAACCCTGGAACGGGTGGGGATTTTGCGTGACCTGCGCACCGGAGTCTTCGACGTGCTGGTGGGGATCAACCTGCTGCGCGAGGGGCTCGACCTGCCAGAGGTTTCGATGGTGGCGATCCTTGACGCCGACAAGCAGGGGTTCCTGCGCTCAGGGACGGCGCTCATCCAGACCATCGGGCGGGCGGCGCGCAACGTGCACGGCAAGGTGATTATGTATGCCGACAATATGACCGACGCGATGAAGTTTGCCATCGATGAAACAAACCGCCGCCGCAAAAAGCAGACCGATTACAATACCGCCCATCATATTGAACCCTTCACCATCGTCAAGGCGGTGCACGATATCACCGAAAGGCTGTCCGCAGACAATCCGATGGTGGCTGAGAACCGCGCGGAATACAAGGCTGGCAAGGGCAGCACGGCCACCCTGCCAGAAAAAGAGATCAAGCGGCTGATCACCGAACTGGAATCCCAGATGCGGCAATGCGCCAAGGACCTGGCGTTCGAACAAGCCGCGGCATTCAGAGATCAGATTATTGATTTGAAGCGGCTGTTGGCGGAGGAATCC
>CAZNAF010000150.1:0-2897 GCA_964570925.1 uncultured Anaerolinea sp. | reverse complement strand
GGTGAAGCGGTTTTAAGGACATAACCATTCGCGCCGGTCTTCAAAACGGCAGAAATGTACGGGTCATCATCATAAGATGTAAGGATGAGAACCCCAATTGGCCACCGGTGAGCGCGAATCTCGCGCGAAACTTCAATTCCAGTAGCCTTCGGCATCTGGATATCGAGGACGGCGACGTCTGGCGCCATCCTTTCGATCATTTCTACAGCCATCTCGCCGTCGGAGGCTTCGCCGATCACCTGAATGTCACCGGCTCGCTCCAAAAACTGGCGAATGCCAGCACGTACAACTGCATGGTCATCTGCGAGTAATACTCGAATCGTCGACTTCTTTTCTTCATTGTTCTTCATGGTCATTCACTTTCATTTCCCGGTCATCCACCACATTCGGATTTCCAGGTAAATTGAACTGCGAAGTGTATATTCCTGCGAGATGTTCTCTTCCCTCTTGTAACAATTTTTGTTGTTGGCTTTTATATTTTACAACCTCAGCCGAATCCATTGCGGCGGTATGGATATAGGGGAAACCGAACCAGACGATGCCCAATCCAAAGAATATGCCGGTAATCAGGCGCATCCAGGCATTGAAGGATCCCCAGGCATCTCCCGCGTAGAACGAAGGCGCGAAGGAATGATTGGTCAATACTGCCAACCAGGCATTGCTATCCCGAAACCCTTGCCCTAATCCGGCCAGGTCACTCAAGAAATGCGTCGTGCCATCGATCGCCATGGGCAAAAGAAAGAGGATCAGCCCCCACCAGGGCAATCGGCGGATCTTCTTCTGGAATATCCCCCACAACATTCCGAAAACCCAAAGACTGGTAAACATCGACACCATCCGGTCGGACCAGGCCACCTTCCAGCCCATCTGCGGATCTCCCACAAACTGCCGGAGCACGACAATGTCGTTGGTGTTTTTCCAGGCCGATTGGATTTCTCCGATGGAATAAGAAATTTTGGGGCCGAACAAGAAATACGAGCGTTCCGGCAGTTGGTGACAGAGGTAAGAATAGATCCAGTAAATAACCTTTCCCGGAGCAGTCAAACCGGCCTGCATCAGGGCCGGCGCAAGAAAGGGGCTTATAACGTAAAAGCCGATCAATATGCTGACAAGCAGAACCCAGTGCCGGCTAAACCAGAGAATGAATTGGTCGGATTTATTAAGAGGGTGAGTTGATAATTGGATCGAGGGGTTCATCGGGAAATTCTCCATTCTCTGGCGCGTCCGTATACGGACGCGCCAGAGAATCTAAAACAGCATCCGGATCATGGAATCTTCAAATCAAAATCCTTTTTCACATCCAGTCCTTCTTTTCGTACGTACACAGTAATTTTCCATGTTCCCGACATGCTGAAATCTGCGGTAATGGCATACTTGCCACCTTCTTGTTCTGTCGCTGGGCCGCTCATCGTCATGCCAGTCATATCGGTGTGATCGGCGCTAACGTCCACGGTCGCTCCAGTCAGAGGCTGTCCATCCTGGTCTTCCAGCTTCAGGATGATTTCGTTTTTCCCGGTGACCGGTGGGGCGGGAGTAGTTTCCAGGGTGAATTTCACCGGTTCGGTTGATTTATCTTGCGTTTGGGCAGCACTCGAACATCCTGCCAGTAGGGCTGCCACAATGATGAGCATTCCAATCCAAATAAAGCGCGGTTTCATGTTTTCTCCACTTAATCGGTAACGTTAATCATCAGCATCAAACCACCGGGTTCGACGTTGTCGTTGGTGGTATGGTGCAAAATGTGACAATGCAGCATCCATTGGCCGGTTTCAGTAGCGACAAACTCTATATCGTACCGCTCGCCTGGTGATACCAGCACAGTATCTTTGGTCAGCTGAGCTGCTTCGGGGACCGGGTGACCATCCGTTGCCACAATTTTGAATGGAACCCCATGCAAGTGGATGGGGTGAACGAACTGCCCAATCCCTGTCAGACGCAGACGAACGAGCTGCCCCTTTTTGACGTTGATCGTTTCTGTTTCCGGGAAAGACTTCCCATTGATGGTGAAATAATTCGGTTCCATGCCTGCCATGGGCATGGCGGCAAAGGTATTGCCATTCTTCACCAGCCACTCGGAGATCATCAGGTCGACATCCACATCCGGTTTGGGTGCCTCTGGCTCTTTGGGGTCAATGATAAACGGTGCATACAATCCTGCCGAAACCTGAACGTCACCCTCGTAATGCGAGTGGTACATGTAGGTGCCTGCCGGCTTAGCGAGAAACTCATAGGTGAAGGATTCCCCCGGTTGGATCGGCTTTTGGGTAACATCCGGTATTCCATCCATAGCATTCGGCACCGCAATGCCATGCCAGTGGATCGTGGTTGGCTCAGGGAGTTCGTTTTTCAGGATGATGCGAACTTTTTCGCCTTCGGTCACCCGAATCATTGGCCCGGGTACAGTCCCGTTGTAAGTCCAGGCGGTGACTGAAACATCTTTGGTGATCGGCCAGATAACTGGTTTGGCGGTCAAATCGAAAACCTTGACGTCACCATCCATTCGATAAGTCAGCGGTTGTCCGCCAGTTGTTTCAGTCGCTTCTTGGACATTCTCGCCGCTGATAGGTTGCATCATATGAGAACTTCCCGGCGATGCCATCATTGCGCCTGGGGTTGCAGTAGCATTCATCATGTTCCCCGTTCCCATTGCGGTCCTAGAACTAGGGGCGCAAGCGGCTAACAGGAAAACTCCTACGATGGCAATTGGCAAAAACCTGAGTGGTCTTCTCAAATGGTTCCTCCTTGGGATCGAATTTTTTTGTTTGTTTCCCAAGGGTATACGAATTGACATAGAAGATGAAGCGCCGAATGGCCTGTGGCGAGTGGGCAATTATGCCTAATGTCATCTGATTTATGGTCAAATGTCATGTTAGGCCTCGACATCATTCGATTCATCG
>CAZNAF010000149.1:0-2919 GCA_964570925.1 uncultured Anaerolinea sp. | reverse complement strand
GCCACGCACTGGATCGTCCCGCCCATCTGGTGATAGAGTTGGGCGGCGTGCATGCCCACCAGTCCAAACCCCTGGAAGCTGGCGCGTGTCTTTTCAATGGAAATGCCCATGTCTTTCAAGGCTTCACGTACGGTGATCATTACGCCGTAACCGGGCGCTTCTTTGCGGCCCTGTGAACCGGATTGGTGAACGGGTTTGCCCGTAACGAAGCCGGGGCTTTTGCGTCCGACAATGGTCTCGTATTCATCAAGCATCCACAGCATATGCTGCGGCCCGGTCATAATGTCGGGGCCAAGCACGTCCCAGTCGGGGCCGGATTGATGGGCGATACGCCGGATGAATCCGCGGCAGATGCGCTCCATCTCATTTGGACTCAAGCTGTGAGGATCGCAGGCCACGCCGCTGCTGCTTCCGCCCAGGGGGATGTTCACGATGGCGCATTTCCAGGTCATCCACATCGCCAACGCACGGATGGTGTCCAGTGTCTCGAGGGGGTGAAAACGCACGCCACCTTTGGTGGGGCCGCGGCTGTCGTTGAATTGAACGTGATAACCGCGCAGAATGCTGGTGTCGCCGTTATCCAGTTTGACCGGCAGGCTGAACTGCACTTCGCGCATCGGCACGCGCAAAAATTCTCTTACGGGCAGATCGAGTCCGAGCAGGTCGGCGCAGCGGTCATATTGTTTTTGCGCCATTTCAAAAAGATTGAAAGGCTTGTCATTTTCCATGGTTTACGACCCTTTTTTCTCGGCAGGTACCGAAACGAGCTTATACCCAATTCCAGAAAGGCTGACGATCAATGAGGGTGATGAGGGTTTTTCTTCAAGTTTCTTGCGCAAGATATGCACGTACGACCGCAAATAATCCATCTCGTGACGGTATTCGGGTCCCCAGACGGCTTCAAGAAGCTGTTCATGCAGCATGACCTGGTCGTGATGTTTGGCCAGTTCAAGCAGGAGGTTGTATTCGGTTTCGGTCAAATAAACTGAAACGTCGTCGATCTTTACCTCTCGGGATATTTGGTCAATGGATAATCTGCCGCAGTCAATGATCTCGGGAACGGATTGGATTTTCTTGCAGCGGCCTAACAAAGCTTTGATCTTGGCCAGTAAAACCCTTGAATCAAACGGCTTGGCAATTACATCATCGGCGCCTGCTTCATATGCGCGCAAAATATCTTCAGATCCAAATTTGTTTGTCAGAAAAACTACCGGAACGTCAGAAAACTCGCGAAGCCTGCGGGTAAAAATGTAGCCATCCATTTCTTCCTGAAAACTTGACTCGGTAATTATGAGAATAAAATGATCCTCGGCTGCCAGTTGCAGGGCGCGGTCAGGCCGGTTGGCACTAATTACAATATAGCCGGCGGAAGAAAAAATCTGGCGCAATAGATGAATTGTTTTTGAGTCGTTATCAACAACAAGTATGCGCTCCATCATCAATGTGTTCTCCTAAACAATATAGATCAGTATTCCGAGTTCAATTATCGCACAAGAATTGGGAAAAGGGAAAATGGAACTGATTTTTGGAAAAATCCAGGCATTTAGAATAGCTGATATCAACCGATAATATCATTAAGAATGTTAATCTTAAAAAATCGTTGACAAACTACCTCGGAAGTAATACTATAATAGCATTAAAGGAGTAATTCCTGCTATGCGAGTATTTGGAGCAAGATACAACAGATAATTCCTAAGGCACGCGGTATTTCCGCGTGCCTTTTGTTCACATATCCTTCTAAAAGGAGTACGTATTAAATGGATTACAGTATGATCGGAAAGATTGAAAAAGCAAAACGCTATGCACAGGAACCAGATCGTTTTGAGTTCCATTCGTTTGTTGTTACTGTCAAAGGTGATAATAATTCACACGATGTTACTTACCAAGATGGCAAATGGGAATGCGATTGCGAATTTTTCATGACCCGCGGACGCTGTGTGCATACCATGTCGCTCGAAAACATGCTGCAAGGTATGGCAAAACCGACCGAAGAGCCGGTTAGCATCTAAGCACCAAAACCTATAATAAACCTGGCATAAGTGCTGCCAGGACGTCCGAGACAAGGAATTGTTGCAGGATATCTGCAATGATGCCCGTTTGTACGTGTTTTTTTGCGCCCTTTTATCGTTATTTTTCCCTCCAATTTGTATCCACCAATAAATCAAAATTCCATGAAAAATGGATAATTCGGCTTTAAAAAGTGATATAACTATTCCATTATAATTTTAAGAATCGCTTTTTTCTGATCGAGAGTATTGGCTGAAGCAATGTTCAGCTTGCAACGAATTTCCAATTTTAAATAGAGCCAACTCGTTCAAAACCAAGTGCCTGCCTGCAGGCTTGTTTTTACATATAAGACAATCACAGATTTTTTGCAGCGAAGGATTCGTCTCATGTCAGAAAAGAAACAGCAACATCTCCAAAACTCAATTCCTGCAAAGCAAGGCCTGTATGATCCCAGGTTTGAACATGACGCCTGTGGTACGGGATTTGTGGTCAATATCAAGGGAGAGGTTTCTCATGACCTGATCGGACAGGGATTGACCATCCTGGATAATTTGGCACACCGCGGCGCCACCGGCTCTGAATCAGATACGGGTGACGGCGCGGGGGTGTTGATCCAGACCCCTCAGAAGTTCTTCCACCGGGTGTGTGAAGAAGAAGGTTTCAGTTTGCCAGGTGAACGTTATTACGGTGTGGGGATGCTCTACATGCCGCAAGATAAAAAGCAGCGTGATGAGTTCGAAAAGATCGTGAACAAAATCGTCGAAGAGGAAGGCCAGCGTGTTTTGGGCTGGCGCACCGTCCCCACGGACGACAGCACACTGGGGGCGACGGCCAAAGCGGCCCAGCCCGTGGTGCGACAGGTCTTCATCGAACGCTCCAAGTGGATCAAGGACCGCATGTCGTTTGAGCGTA
>CAZNAF010000148.1:0-2932 GCA_964570925.1 uncultured Anaerolinea sp. | reverse complement strand
GGGCCGGGATTTCCGGACGGTTCCCCCATAATCGAATCACTGTGTTCAAGGGCAGCACTTTGTCTTCAAAACCGGCCACCGTATCCACCCGGGTAAGCATATCCGTGATCACCAGCCCAGGGTTGAAAGACATCACTTCCACTCCACTGCCGTTCGTCTCCTTGGCCAACGCAGCGGTAAAGTTTTTCCCCCAGGCTTTGCTGGCGGCGTAGGCCGTTTGATACGGAACGGGTCCATCAGCGCCTCTTCCAAGCAGGTTGATCAACTTTCCTGACCCCCTGTCTTGAAAATACTTCAAGGCGGTGTACGAACCGTTATAAACTCCCAGGATGTTTGTTTCTACGACCCTGTTGAAATAGTCCGGGGCATAAGCAAGCGTTGGCCCGTAAGGTGCGCTTACCCCGGCGTTGTTCACCCATATATCAAACCCTCCGAATGTGGAAATGGCGCTCTGAGCCAGATTTTGCACATCCTCCTGTTTTGATACATCGCAGACCTGTCCTTGGACCTCAACTCCCTGTATCCTCAAGTTCTCGATCGCTTTCGTCAATGTTTCTTGCGTTCGAGCGGCAAGCATCACCTTTGCCCCATGTTCCGCGAAGGCCTGCGCGATGGCAAATCCCAGGCCGCGGCTGGATCCGGTAATGACCGCAGTTTTTCCTTCCAACAACTTCATTTTGATACTCCTATTCGTTTTACGTATTAATAATATAACTGATTCATCCGGTAATAAGTCTCACGCCTTTTTTGATAACCACAGGTTTTGATAGGCGATGAATGCTACGGCCAGATAGGCCAAAGTTTTCGGGATCATCAACATGCCGATCATGGGTACTTTCTGAGCGAAGAGAATCACCGGCAAATAGAACACGAACGATACAACGATCATCCAGGCAATTGTCAGAAAAAGCGTGTCGTTCTTGCGGACAGCAGAACGAAAGAGCAATACCAACAATCCCACGCCTTGAAGAATGAGAAACAAGTTGCGATAGATGCCGATCGGTTGCGGCGGTATAACGTTTCCCCATTGATTGGCAGGTAAAGCCATAAAAACAATGCGCACAATCCCGATGGCAAGCAGAAGCGTGGTCAGCCAGTTGTTCCCCTCGTGATTCCTGGCCTGCCAGACAAACACAAATACCATGTAAAACATGGTAACTGTAAATGCCGTGGTCATCATGCCGATTCCGATCAGGTTCATCGGTTCGCCAAACACCTGGATCGGTTTCTCCATCAGCCCCAAGACTTGTGCCACCACCCTGAAACCCACATGGCCTGTATCACCAGCCGCCAGCAATATGAACGCCAGCCTGATCCGTTTGGCAGTCGTCAGGTCTTGTTCACGCACATGAGACATTTTATTGGTCATCAGAATAATCAATCCCCAGATGGCCAATAAATAGGCAACGTCGAAAATTGTTTCAAAGAGTGCTGTAACGGAAGTGTTCATTTTTGATTATTCCTTCCTTGCATGTTGTTGTATGCCATCCAGATGGATGTTAATCACAAGTTGGATTTTTTCTTGATCCAGCGAGAAAGAACCGACATGGCTGGGATAAAGATACGGATACATAATTCCCAACAGTGACCAGGTGGCAATATCAGGATCCACCTCTTTAAATTCACCGGACAGCATCCCGTTAATAAAAATTGTTTTTATTTTTCCTATGAATTTTGCATGATAGGTCTCGTCAAATTCTTTGCGGGCTTCCTGGCTTAATTGAGAAATCTCCTGTGTCCCAAGCCTGATCACGGCGCGCTGCTCGGCAGGTTGAGTGAGAACAAATTCCATGAACTGCCTGATTTTCTCTTCGTTTGAATTCGACTTTTTCTCGATAACGTCAATCTGTTGTGAGATCAAATCGAGACCGCGATTAAGTACTGCAATGAACAATTCCTCTTTATCCTTGAAGTGATAATAAAGCGCGGCTTTGGATACTCCCACAGCCTCTGCGATTTCCCGCATCGAAAGGCCGTGGTAACCGTGCTCAATGAAGAGACATTTGGCATTCTCAAGGATCGTATCGCGCATATCATTTTCTTCAGTTTTCATAACTATTCCCTCCCGACCTGCGCAAAAAACTCAGCTTCCATTTGTTGCAGACGTTGACTGGTGGTCTTGTCTTGTGGTCAGTTCTAGTTGGCGATTTTTTAACCCCAGCGATAGCAGGATCATGATCACTGCCACGATCGCGATCACGCGATATGCCGCGCTGTAGCCGCTAACGCCGCCCCCGGCAGAGGCTGCCACACCGCCAATTAATGCGCTGCTTGCCAATTGTCCAACGCTAGTAAATAAAGAGATCAATCCTTGGGCCGATGTACGGTCTGCAGCGGAGGCTTCATTTAACATAATATAACGCATTGGCGCACCTAATAGAGAAGAAAGGCCAAAACCGATAATGACGGCTGCGAGGATGAAGCCCCAGAGTCTGGCTGAAAACTGACTCGTACTGAGCAGCAGCATCCCGACGGCCAGCAGTAATGTCCCGCTGAAAACCATGACTTTAGAACCGACTTTGTCCATCAGCCTTCCAACCAGCGGAGAGCCAATCGACATAGCCAGTACCACCGGCATCAACATGTAACTGGAATTATGTGTATTGATGACGCCCGGTATTGAGGCCACTGCGAGTGCTGGAATATAGGCCATGCCTGATTCGCCCAAACCGGCGCCTGCTGAAAGCAGACTGGCAAGTTTTGTCTGCCGTCCCTGAAAGAGGTTCATATTCACAATTGGATCGGCCGCTTTTTTCTCAATACGAGGAAAAACAATCAACAAAATCAGCCCAAGTAAAAAGAACGGAAATACATTGAGCGAAAGAAGACTGGAAAAAAAGTGCTGCGTGTCAATCTGATTTATGCTGAATGCCAGGGAAGCCAACAAGACACCGAGGGCCAGGAGCCCTGGCCAGTCAAATTTCTTGCCGGT
>CAZNAF010000147.1:0-2978 GCA_964570925.1 uncultured Anaerolinea sp. | reverse complement strand
TCCTGGCGCATGTCAGCGCGGATAGTAAAAACGCCGCCCTTGAAAAAATTGCCCAAAGTCTTGAGCAGTCAGAAGTTGAGATTCTTAAAGCCAATGCCGTGGACGTGGAAGCGGCGCGGGCGGCTGGTTTGAGCGAAGCCCTGGTCGACCGGCTGACCCTCAATGAGAAACGCATGCAGGGCATCATCAACGACCTGCGCAGCGTAATCCGCCTGCCCGACCCGGTGGGTGAAATCTTTGACTCCCAGATCATGCCCAACCAGTTAAAGGTATACAAGCAGCGGGTGCCCATGGGGGTGTTGGGGGTGATCTATGAATCCCGCCCCAACGTGACCGTGGACGTGGCCGGGTTATGTTTAAAATCGGGCAACTGCGTCATCCTGCGCGGCGGAAGCGAAACCATCCACTCAAACCGGGTTTTGGTTGCGGCCATTCAGCGAGCCCTCGATGGCACTGAAATTCCCCCCGCGGCCATCCAGTTGATCACGGACCCCGACCGGGCGCTGGTTTTGGACCTGCTTCACCTGGATCGATACGTCGACATGATCATCCCGCGCGGTGGTGCCGGACTGCACGAATTCTGCCGCCAGAACAGCCGCATCCCGGTGATCACCGGCGGCATCGGGATTTGCCATCTCTTCGTCGATGAAACCGCCGACCTCGAGAAAGCCATCGATGTAATCCGCAACGCCAAGATTCAGCGCCCCTCCGTTTGCAACGCGCTCGACACTGCACTGGTGCATCAGGCGGTGGCCGCCAATCTGCTGCCGAGCCTGGTGCAGCGGCTGAGTGCGGACGGTGTGACCTTCAGGGCGGATGAAATAGCCTGGGCGATCCTGAAGGGCGTTGACGGGGTTTTTCAAGCCGGTGAAAAAGATTTTGATACGGAATGGCTTTCATTGGTGCTTGGCTTAAAGGTGGTGAGCGGATTGGAAGAGGCCGTTGAACATATTGCCCAACACTCGACTGCCCATTCCGATGGCATCCTGACTGAAAACCGCGAAAACGCAGCCCGCTTTCTTGAAGAGGTGGATTCAGCGGCGGTCTATGTCAATGCTTCAACGCGCTTCACCGATGGCTCACAGATGGGGTTGGGAGCGGAAATTGCCATCTCCACCCAGCGCCTGCATGCCCGCGGCCCAATGGGATTGCGCGAACTGACCACCTTCAAATGGGTGGTGTTGGGCGACTATCACGTTCGCCCGTAGAGTAATTATTCCAAATCCGAAGGATGAATGCGGCGGGAGGTCTTGACCTCGCCGCGTTTCTTTTTTTCAGCCACCCGCTCCGCTTTGGCGCTCAAACTGGGATGGGTTGCCCGCCTGGGTTTGGGTTCGTGCAGGGCTTTCTCGATCAGCGTTGAAAGCCGCAGCAGCGCGTCGGCGCGGTTCTGTTCCTGCGTGCGGTAGCGTCTGGCTTCAATGACCAGCGATCCATCTTCGGTCACACGGCTGCCGGCCAATTTGATCAGGCGGGTTTTGACATCCTCCGGCAGCGACGCGGAATGCACCACATCGAAGCGCAACTGGCAGGCCGTGGCGACCTTGTTGACGTTTTGTCCGCCGGGACCGGCCGCGCGGATGAAATCGAAGCGCAGTTCGCTTTCATCGAGATGGATGGTGGGGGTGATTTCAATCATAAGCCAAGTATAACAGGGGGTTGAAATATGCTCTTATAATCAATGGAGGGTATTTATCCGCAGTTTGGTGCGAGAAAAAAGATTGTGTTTTTTTTACCTCACCCCAGACCCCTCTCCATCCCATGGATGGAGAGGGGCAGGTGAGATGCCTGAGATAAAGATCATCTTAATGGTGTAAGCACGAAAAATGAACAGATTGCCCCTCAGCAAGATGAGGGGGATTTATGTAGATCAAATATTTCTTCAGGAGAATTCGAATGAAAGTATTGTTCATCGGTGGAACCGGCATCATCAGTACGGCCTGCTCTTCTCTGGCTGTTGAAAAAGGCATCGACCTGACCCTATTGAACCGCGGAAAGTCCGTGCGGCCGGCAGCTGAAGGAACGCGCATCCTCACCGCCGACATTCATGACCCCGAAAGCCTGCGCTCAGCATTAAAGGGGGAGGAATTCGATGTGGTCGTGGATTGGATCGCGTATACCCCGCAGGACGTGCAGAAGGACATCGATCTCTTTAAGGGCAGAACCAGCCAATATGTGTTCATCAGTTCGGCCTCGGCTTACCAGACCCCCGCTTCCAACCTGCCCATCCGTGAATCTACACCACTTGAGAATCCGTTTTGGGAATACTCGCGCAATAAGATCGCATGTGAGGAATTGCTCTTATCTGAATATCGCAAGGACAAATTCCCGTTCACCATTGTGCGCCCGTCTCATACTTATGACCAAACCTGCATCCCCGCGGAGGGCGGGTACACCGTGATCGACCGCATGCTGAAGGGCAAACCCGTAGTCGTGCACGGTGACGGCACCTCCCTGTGGACCCTGACGCACAGCCGAGATTTCGCCAAAGGGTTTGTCGGATTACTGGGCAATTCACACGCACGGGGAGAAATCTTCCATATCACTTCAGATGAATGGCTCACCTGGAATCAAATCTACCAACTGTTGGGAGAAGCCGTGGGGGTAAACCCACGACTGGTTCATGTTCCCTCTGATCTGATCGCGGCTTACGATCCCAATATTGGCGCCAGCCTGTTGGGAGATAAAACCCACTGCGGCATTTTCGACAACAGCAAGATCAAACAGGTGGTACCTGAATTTATCTGCAACATCCCCTTTGCCCAGGGCGCCAAAGAAATCGCCGCCTGGCATCAAGCGGACGAGGGACGGCGTTTGCTCGATGAAAAGTTTAATGAAATGTGTGATCGGTTGATAGAAAATTACCGCAAGGCCTGGCCCAAATAGAAAGAAAAACCGGTTTCGTTGGATTCGAAACCGGTTCATTTTTTATTCGCCCAACCCCTTTTCCAGTTCGGCGGTCACTTCCATGATCGACT
>CAZNAF010000146.1:0-2999 GCA_964570925.1 uncultured Anaerolinea sp. | reverse complement strand
GACCTCACAGAAAGAAAATGGACTTTGATTATAGCGTATTCGGTGTGCGCGAGGGGAGTATCATTCATCACCCCGAAATCGCGCTTAGGGTGCATCCGCGATGCACCAAAAACCGCCCAATATTTCGGTAAACCTCTCACACAGAAACACGGAAATCACAGAGAACGCAGAGGTTGTTTTCTTGAATTCCTCTGCGTCTCCTATTCCTCAGTGTCTCCGTGTGATGGTTTTGAATCGGGACCACGAAAGGCACGAAAAATAAATCGGGAGAGGGCGAATCTGTTGATTTTGCACGGGGATGCGCTTGACATCAGGAAAGCATGAATTATAATAATGGACACGTTCCTCGTTAGCTCAATCGGCAGAGCGGGCGGCTGTTAACCGCTAGGTTCGAAGTTCGAGTCTTCGACGAGGAGCCATGATAAAAATAGAGAGCCCAAAGGGCTCTCTATTTTTATCATTTGACTTACATAGCGACGAGTCGTCCTGGTGCAAAGCACCAGGACAGAGGAGCCTTCCTCGGCACCCTGAGCGTTTTTTGCGAAGGGTCGACGAGGGTTCCTTATTGATCTTCGGCACTCCGGAGCGCCGCGATCTGTGCGCCCGCGAGTGGGTAGACGTCCTACTCCCCGCGAGTGGGGGCAGTCGTAGCGGTGCACCACCGAGACGGTCAGGGCTGAATGAAGCGCAGCTCCAGCCCCTGTGATATTCGGTTCAAAGGATCAGGGTTGTGAGGTTGCGCATCTGAATCCGGTGCTGCCTACTTTTGTAGGCTCAAACCTTTGCGTAACCGTGGCCGACTCCATGGAGGAACCCCCTCTGATCACCCTGAACGGACCGGATTCCGGGCCCGTGGGGTCAGGTTCTGCGGGAACCGGGTAGGGGCCATACCAGTCGGCCACCCATTCAGCCACATTGCCGATCATATCGAGAGCGCCATACGGGCTTGCGCCCTGTGAGTAAAGGCCAACTTCTGTATACATATCTGCATTGATATTGAAATAAGATGGGGTGGGTTCTTCGTTGCCCCAGGGATACATGCGGCCATCCACCCCTCTTGCGGCTTTTTCCCACTCGGCTTCCGTGGGTAACCTGCGTCCGGCCCACAAGCAGTAGGTATTGGCCTGATCCCAACTGACCGAAATAACCGGAAAATCCCCAAAATACGCTTCGTTGTTCGCGGCCTGAGTGCAGACCCCTTCATTTTCACACAACAGGTACATCTTGTTGGTCACTTCCGTTTGGTCAATCCAGAATTCACTTAGATCGACCCTCCTGGCCGGGTACTCATCTTCATTCCCTGACCCCATGATGAATTCGCCCGCGGGAATAAACACCAGGGTCATTCCGTCTTTGTCGGATTCTTTTGTGATGCTCTGAATCGCAGGCATGGGTGAACTGACTGCGATTTGATCCGGCAAATGAAAATTGATCAGAAAATAATAACTATCGTTGAGCATCTCTGAACTTGGGTAATGACGGATCCCCGGATAGAGCTTAAATATATAATTATCGAACCCCTGCGAAAGCAGATAATCCACCTGGTTTTGCAACCTGACGGGATCCGTTGTGCCAAAAGTATTGACTAAAAACGCCAGATCATCGGGCGATTGAAAGATCGTATTGTTAACTCCTCCTTCAAGGGTTGAATTGTTGACATCTTTATCTCCAATGTATATGAGTTGGTAAATTTTTTTGTATTCTTCCAGGTTGAATTCATAGCCAACCAGTTCTTCATAATCCGCGATCCCCACCGGCCAATTCATTTCGGTATCGCCATATACGGCCAGGGGGAAGGTTAAAGCGCCCCCTGAGTGACCTGCCGCGATTGCTTTTACCCTTTCTGGGTGCAAAAGGGAAAAGCGTTGAGCAAAAATGGCGCTGGCAGAAAACCCTTCCATCAGAACCTTATCGTTAACCTGAAAAGCGTCATTTCTTAAATCACTTTGCAATTTGTCTATCATCAAAATTACTTTTTCATCGGGATGTTGAAGAAAAGGACTGGTATTTTCAGAAAAAACGGCAGGCGGAAAAACAACCACGTAGACGCCATTCTTAGGCCGTGGGATGACGGGGACCAATAAAATCAATTGATTGTCTTCAGCAAATTCAATCTTGCCTTCCATTTGCCCTCGAGACTCGGCCGTAATTTCACCATAACTGTCCGTTTCGATGTTCGCGTGGACGCAGCAGATCAAGATGTCACTTGGTTTGGAGGCATCAATGGAATTTGGGATGTAACTGAACCAATTGTATACAATCGTTTCATCAGCCTCGTGAAATTGAATTTCGCCGATCGGCAAATCATGCTTAATGATTTCGGTGGGGGTTATTGTCGGGCTTGGCGAGGAGGGAAGGGTGGTTATTGTCGGTGCGGGGTTCGGGGTGTTGATTTCAGTTTCAGAATTGCCTTCCACCATTGCCGTTTCTGTCGAAGGGCTGGTTGAACCAATGGAGTTTGTATTCGTGCATGCCGCGAGAAATGGTATCAAAAGCAGCAGGACACACCAGGTACGAGTATTTTGTCTCTTCAAGGCATCCTCCAACAAGGCCTGAACATCAACGGTTTTCAGATTGGCCGGGCCGGTTCTCATGTCGAGGAGCCAGTGCCGCGTGTCAGGCAGATCTGGTTCCTGCCAGGCATCAGCAAGTCTTGAAGATCTACTCGCGCATTGAGAACGCGGCTGATTATGAATCATTATCCATCATTGTTTTGAACTTAGTCAACACTGATCTGAGACACAAAAAAAGCAGTTTTTTTCACCGTAACATCCTCTTTTCAGGGTGAAAAGGGAACGGTTCATTTGCCGCTTCGAGTCGGCCCCCTACGCTGCGCGTGTTGGGGCTGGCCCCCTGCGCTTCGCGTTATGTCCCTCTCGTAAGAGCAACTCGGGGATGCAAAAGCCGCAGGGCAGGTGAGCCATCCTTGACACCCTGAGCGGTGTTTGTGAAGGGTCGATGTCCCTCACTCACCCCTATTGTTGAACAGGGAAATAACC
>CAZNAF010000145.1:0-3015 GCA_964570925.1 uncultured Anaerolinea sp. | reverse complement strand
GCTGGTCATTGAGTGGCTTTTACCACTTCAGTTTTTTGCCGTGATCATTTTGTGACACGGTCAATTTGTAACGGCCTCTTGCACGGCGTCGTTTTAAAACGTCTCTTCCATCGGATGTTGCCATGCGAGCTCTGAAACCGTGAACGCGCAAGCGACGGCGGATTTTTGGTTGATAAGTCCTCTTGGTCATGCTACTTCCTCACAATCATTGATATTAGTGTAAAGCGTGATTATACCCTAAGGTTCCAGTGTGGTCAAAGATATTTGAGACTGGTCAGAGATACCCAAAGTCTTGGCCAGCTCTCTGGCACCCTCTGCATCCGTAATGGCAAACACCTCATCACCCTGTTCAAAGGTGGTGATTCCGCGCGGCAGGACGATTTCGCCCTGGCGGATTATAGTGGCAATGACACAGGAGGTCGGCAGTTTCAGGTCCTTGATCGCCACACCGATCGCACCGCTGTTTTCCGGTATCTTCTCTTCCACCAAAGAATAGCGGCCCTTTTTCAATTTCAACAGCGTGATCATATCACCCATCGACATCTCTTCTTCGATCAGTCGTGAGAGAATGTCGGCCTGGTTTACAGCAACGTCGACTTTGAACTTCTTGTCAAACAACCAGGCATCTCTCGGGTTGTTCACCCTGGCGATCGTACGGTTGATCTTGTATCGTTCCTTAACCAAAAAACACAAGCTCAAATTTTCCGCGTCGGAGGTCATGGTTGCGGCAAAAACCTGTGCGTCCTTGATACCGGCCTGTTCAAGTATTTGGGTGTCGAGTGGGTTACCTTGATAAATGACTTCCGTCGGCAATTCCTTATGGATTCGAGCCAAAACTTCTTCACGATGCTCGATCACATGGACCTCATGGTTTTCACTTAATAAAGATCGCGCCAGTTGTGCGCCTGTTCTTCCGCCGCCTGCAATCACTACAAACATAATTTAACCTGCCTTTTCTGCCTGGCGTAATTGCGCCCTTGTCTCATTAATTCCATCAAAAGTGGCTGCCACATTCAAAATATCGCCGCTGTGGATTTCAGTATCCATCTCCGGCAAAAATGCTCTTCCGGCTCTCGTCAGCGAGATCGGCTTGCAGGTTGAACAAGGGATCAGGTCTTGCAGTGTTTTTCCATGCCATTCTGCCGGGATCACCAATTCATATACTTCGATCTCGCCGTTTCCTGCGGAAAATACCGTCCTGAAACCTCCGTCCGTCATCAGTTCTTCGATCCTTTGGGCTCCCCAACTGGTCGAACTGACCACCTGGATGTCAAATGCCTCAAATACTGCCCGCAGGTCCGGGTCGTAATTACGCGCCAGGATATTCGGGACGTTATATTCCACCTTGGCAATGTATGCCACTACAGCGTTAAGTGCATCGTTATTGGTCACGGATGCCAGTGCGTCACAGGATGCAATACCTGCCCGCATCAGCACATCGTGGTTCAGCGCATCACCTTCGTGAATGCGTCCTTGAAAATCGGCCGGCAGATTGTAAAATGAATTGGGATTGTCATCCACAACAGATACTTCATGGCCCCTTTTATAAAGGCTGTAAGCAAGCGTTGCCCCAATCCTTCCGCATCCGACAACAATAGTTTTCATAATTCCTCGATTTCTTTCGTCAATCTACCTGATAAGGAACTTCCATGATCACGATATCCTTACGGTGAAGCAGTACTTTTCTCAAGGTATCGGCAGTATTGGTATGCAGCCAGCTGCTCCACACGTGTTTTGGAATGAACTGGGGCACGACAATACTGATGATCTCATTTGGAGCTTTGGTTTCATCAAGTTCTTTGATGTATTCAAGCAGGGGTTCGATGAAAAGCCGGTAAGGCGATTCAAGAACAACAAGGCGGTATCCGTCTCCCCATTGTTCCCATTTATTTTGGATCTTCTTTGTCTCGACAGGATCAATGGAAACGTGCACTGCCGTAATATCACGGGATAATGTTTTTGCATATCGCAGCGCTACCAAAGTGCTTTTATGAACGCCGCCAATTGGCATGATCACTCGCTGCCGGTGAAGATGGCTTGAAGCGACATAGGTATCAAGACTTAACTCATCCGCTACTTTCATGTAATGCCGGTGAATGGATGAAAATCCGAGTACGAGTAATGGAATAAGAAGAATTACAAACCAGGCGCCGTCTGTGAACTTGGTGATCGCGAAAACTACCATCACGATGGCGGTCATGACCGCACCCGCGCTATTGGCGACAAGTTTCAACTTCCAGCGTTTGTCATAGACAAGTTTGGAGCCTTTTTCAATAATTTCGTCACCCGGTTTGAGTTTTCCGGTCTTCCACCATCTGCGCGACATGCCGATCTGCGAAAATGTAAATGACAAGAAAACACCCACCGCGTACAGTGGAATCAGCCTTGACACGCTGGCCTGGAAACCGATGATCAATAGAATTGCGATCAGGGATAACACACCGATGCCCTTGGAGAAGACCAGACGGCTGCCGCGATAAGTCAATTGACGCGGTAGGTATCCGTCAGCGGCAGCAATGGCACTCAAACGCGGAAAATCCGCGAAGGCGGTATTGGCAGCCATGACAAGGATGATGGTGGTCGCGGTAATAGCGCCGATATAAAACACTCCCCTGTTTCCGAAAACTGTACGCGCCAGTTGCGAAATGAGCGTCTCTTCTTCGGAAGGCAGGCCGCCCGCGTGGTTGGCTAAAAAGGTAATCGCCAACATCATCGAGCCTAAAATGAATGCCATAATGATCAACGTGGTTCCGGCATTTTTTGAACGGGGTTCTTTAAACGCGGTGATGCCATCGGAGATCGCTTCCACGCCGGTAACGGCTGTGGTTCCAGAGGCAAATGCTTTCAAGATTAGAAAGGCCGTGATGGGCTGGATGACCTGCTGGCTGTTCACAAGGTCTTGTGGAGCCATTTCCACGACACCGAGCGTCCCCATGGCCAGTTTTACCAATCCGGTGATGATCATCACGTACATCATAATGAGGAAGAAATACGTCGGAATGGCAAAAGTGATTC
>CAZNAF010000144.1:0-3040 GCA_964570925.1 uncultured Anaerolinea sp. | reverse complement strand
GAGATCCAGGTGGCTTACGCCATCGGCGTGGCCCACCCCCTCAGCATCAACGTGGAGACCTTCGGCACCGGCAAGATCGCCGACGAGAAGATCAGCCAGTTGATCGCCCAGACCTTCGACCTGCGCCCGGGCGCGATCATCCGCGATCTGGACCTGCGCAAACCCATCTATCAGAAGACAGCGGCTTACGGCCACTTCGGCCGCGACGACGTGGACTTCAGCTGGGAACGCACGGACAGAGCGGATGCGTTACGCAAGGCTGCTGGTTTATAAAACCTATAAGGAAGCAGCATTCGCAATAACCGCTCGCTGCAGGGCTGTAAATCTCGGCCCGGGAAAAAGCACCGGGGTACGAAAAAAACGCTTAGACTTGAGAATCTTTGGGACACGGCACCTCTCGCTTCGCTCGGGTGTGCATAGACCGCGACGCGGCGTGTCCCGTTTATTATCCTCTAAGAATCATTGGATTATGGAAAAAGCATCAAATCCTGCCACTATTCATCATCGACGCTGGGGACGCTTACGGTCATATCCTCATAGACACCGCCGGTCACGTTAAACGTGATCGTGCCGCTACATATCTCCTCCGTTTTTGTGACATTCCCATCCGAATCGGTATCTTCTGTATCAATGTGAAGTTCGATCGGGTAGGTGCCGGTGCCTTCCGTAAACACCCAGACCGGGTCGCCGGTTGCTTCGCCGCCAAACACCAATGAACCCTCCCCCGAGCCGCCGGCGTATTCGAACTTGGTGATCTTGACGTCTGCCTCAAAGGTGCCGTACAAAGCAACGCCAATGCAGCCCGCAAGAGACCATGCCATCAGGCCGATGACCAGAATGATCGTCAGCCGCTGCCGCTTCTTTGAAAACGAGGCGCGTGACAGCCCCGCCGGCAGCAAACCGATGCCTGCCGCGGGAAGCAACACCATCACGGCCAGACCAGGTTTACCTGCGGCAGCGGGTTGAGGCGGCGCAGGATTAAGAGGGATGATCGCCACACTCCCCTTCGCCAGGTCCATGCCTGGCAGGTAACTCGAGGAACTCCCGGGATTGGGGACATAAAGTTTCCCCTGCAGATGGATGCCGTCCGTTTCGGTGATAGCCAGGGCTTCAAAGGTGAAACTATCAGCGGAAGCACCTTCCACCAGGCGTTCAGGCAGCAAACTCCACTCCAGGGTTTGCCCGCTTTCATCGGTGGTCATTTCTCCCATGGCGCTTACCAGGTTATAGTAGTCCGCCCCAAACCGGCCAATGTCGTCCGGATCGTTTACCTCGTCTCCCAGCCCGCCGCCTCCGCAGGTCATACTGCTGCTGATCACCTCCCCCGGCTTGATCACCCAGGTGCCGTCCAGATTAATTGGTTCGATCCGAGCTTTGAAATTCTGACCGCCAGCCTGGCTGAATGCCACCAGGCGCACCGTACCCACCCCGGTGCCCGCCTGGAGCGGCCCGATCTTCACCTCTTTGCCGCCGTCGCTGGATTGCACCTCGCCGCCATCCTCACGGTAAAGGAAAGGGACGCCGGGTTCGACGATCAACATTAAGGGCAACCCGGTATATTTTCCTTCTGAGCCGCTGGTGACCTGCAGTGGATACACACCGTCTTTTTCGATAGCGGCATTAATGAGCAGTTTCGACGCGACAGGGGTTTTTTCCTCTTTGATCTGGGGTTCCACGCCGTTGTGGATGAACTTGACCAGGGATTCGTTTTCACGCAACACCGAGATGACCTGTCCATAGGCGTCCTGGGTTTGCACACCCGCCAGCGAGATGCCGCTGTTCGCCTTTTGGGGCGCCGCTCCGACCAAATAACGGGCGTAATCTTCCAGATTGGAGGTCAGCCGCTCGCGTTCATAATTTGAATTGAATGGATAACGGCCGTTGTTAATGGCAGCATGAAAATCATTCGCGGTCAATGGGCAGCCCAAATCGCAGATGTTCACCTTCACCAATTGGGCGTGGACGTAAAAATCGGCCGGCCATTGGTAGGGAGCACTCTGAAAGGCAAACATCACGTTATCCTCAGTGGTGATCTTTCCGTAAACCGACAGGTTATTTGCGATATAGGCCGGCATCACCTCCATGACCATGAGTTCAGCCGAAACGTCCAGCCACCAACTGCGCGCTCCGCTGGCCTTGGCAAGGGCCAAGGAGTAAACCCTGTTTTGGATCCAATGCGCGGTTTCATGCCAGATGCCGGTCCGCTCCGCTTCCAATTTGGTGGGGATGTCTGTGGGCAGATAGATCACGCCGTTCTTGAAGTTGTATTCAGGGCTGGTGTAACTTTCGCTCACGACAGCCAACATGGGCGAAGAGGCAGAAAGCGCAGCTTTGCTAAAACCGGCGGTGGCGTAGGCGCTCATCGCGGATTCGATCTCTTTCGCCACATGATAGGCATCGATATGGGTGAGGCTGTTGCTCACCGGATAGATGACCATCACGGTGCCGTCCTCATTGGATTGGCAGCGTTGAAACAGGGTACCAGCCTTTAAGCTGATCGGCGAGCAGCTCTTTCCGAAGGTCTCTTGCGAGATGCGGTTGCCCGCGAGAACGACGCCCGGGCTGCTGCCCCCCGGTACCAGGCTGGCAGGTTTCAGTGGATTGACCACGGCGTACAACAGGCTGTGATCCTTCATCTCGTCGCCATCCGGATAAAGAACGCTCAAGTCTTCCGGTCCGAGATGAACCTCCGTGGTCAAGACGCCCTCCACCGGTTCGACCTCCAGCAGCAGCGCGGCCTGCATGTCAATGATCATCAACAAGCGTGAATCCGCATTGGCCGCCGGGAAGCTCAGACTGGCGGGGCTGTTTCCGTCGTTCTGCCCTTGCAGGGTGACCTCGTAAAGAGGAGTCTCAAAGAGGTACTCCTCACTTAATGCCTTCTCGAGTTCCCCGCCGGCCTGATAAACCTTAAGCTGCGCTACGGAGTCTTCGGCGGGCAGGGCCTCAGCAGCCACCGCCAGGGTGGTTCCGTTCTCGTCCTGAAGGCTGCCCTGGCCGGGGTTTAATGTGAGGGTGCGCTGCTCTTGCAGATCGTAGG
>CAZNAF010000143.1:0-3041 GCA_964570925.1 uncultured Anaerolinea sp. | reverse complement strand
TGGCAGCCAGGTATGCGGGGGTGAGTGCCATTTCAACAGGATTGAGTTCCTGTTCATTGATCATACGCAGCACTTCGTTCATCAGCCAGTTGGAGACCTTTTTTGGATCGCCGCCGTAAACCCTGACCGTGCTCTCAAAGTAATCGGATAAGCGCCGTTCGGAGGTGAGGATCTCGGCGTCGTATTCAGGAAGGCCGTACTGATCGAGGAAACGCGTACGGCGCTCTAGGGGTAGTTCCGGGAAACCGATCAGAATGCTCTGTTTCCACTCCTCGGTGAGGTGGATGGGCAGCAGGTCCGGTTCGCGGAAATAACGGTAATCGGCCTCGGTCTCTTTGGAGCGCATTTTCTTGAGTGTACCGCTGTCTTCATCCCATTCCAGGGTCCAGGCCTCGATGCGGTGGCCGGCCTCTGTTTCATTTATCTGGCGCTCCACCTCTTTGAGGATGGCTTCGCGCACCGCGTCGATGGAATTGACGTTCTTGATCTCAGTTTTGGGGTTTAATACGGTCTCTCCCTTCACGCGGATGGAGACGTTGGCGTCGCAGCGCAAGTGACCTTTCTCCATGTCGGCTTCGGAAATGCCCAGCCAGCGCACGAGCTGGCGCAGGCGGGTGAGGTATTGAGCGGCCTCGTCCGCGGTGCGCAGGTCAGGGGCGGTGACCATCTCCACCAGGGGCACGCCGCACCGGTTGAAGTCGATCAGGCGGCGGTTTCCTTCATTCCTGGTCTTGCCGGCATCCTCTTCGATGTGCATCTTCCAGATCCCCACGCGGCGGATGTATGCCTGTCCGTCAGGTGAGGCAGCGGCCGGCACCGGCAGGTCGAGGTAACCTCCCTTGCCGATGGCTTGGTCAAACTGCGAGATCTGGTAGCCCTTGGGCAGGTCTGGGTAAAAGTAATTTTTACGATCGAAGAAGGAAAGTGGACGGATCTCGGCACGTATGGCCTGCGCGAGCAGGACAGCCTTTTCCACCACGGCCTTGTTGAGCACGGGTAAAACTCCGGGTAGACCACTGCACACCGGGCAGATGTTGGTGTTGGGCGGGTCAAACCATGAATCCACCTTGCACGAGCAAAACACCTTGGTCAGGGTGTTAAGCTGGATGTGGGTTTCCAATCCGATCACTACTTCGTATTGTGCCATTGAGCCTCTTTTTTGAGACAATTCCAAATATCGAGAAAAATTTACCCAAACGTTGAAAAGGTTTCAAACCTTGTCAACGTTGAAAAAATCAATTCATGAAAAGGTTTAGAACCACCTTGACAAGGTTCGCAAAAACCTTGTCAAGGTGGTCTGTCTATAATGATTTTAAGTCCTCAATTTTCATATTTATCAATTCGATGTAGTAATAAATATCGCCAAAAATTTTAGTACGTTCCGACTCAATATTTCTTGCTGTTTTTTTGGTCCCTATCCATTCAGTATAGTCCGAAAAAAGCCATTCTTCAGGTTTTTCACACAACCCCGATTTTACTGGATTTAGATGAATATAACTAATCACATCCATGAGATACTCATCATCTTCAACAAATCGCTTCTTTACATTACCTTGAAATAGCGTTCCAACTCTTGTGACTTGACGATTCACTGCCTGGGTATAAGCGTTGAAAACTCTCTGAATAAACCTTGATCCTTCCAGCGGATCATCATGTTTCAAGAGGATGTGATAATGGTTTGGCATCAGGCAATAAGCAATTAGTTCGAGTTTGTAAGGAGGCAAGAACCGGTAAAAAGTTCGGATTAAATATTCATATTGCGAATTATCGAAGAAAATGGATTCTTTATTCACTCCGCGATTGTAATAATGAACGTAAGGGGATAGCGATTCAATCATCCGATGAACCTTATATTTGTCATGACTTGGCGAAATCACCGATGATGTTGGTCAGGATATTCTGAAATTACATCTTGATGTTGCAGAGCATTCATAAATAATTCACCCTAATCTTGACAAGGTTTCAAACCTTGTCAAGGTTGACCAAAGGGTTTCTACCGAAATATTTATTTTGGTATACACTCCAGTATCACCGAACAGCTCGATACACAAATCCTATAAATTTCAAGGACTGGCAAAGTCAACTGTAAAGTATCCTTCGTAAGGACTGCCGGGAACACACCAGTAACCAACACCGACAAGCATATAGGTGGGATCCAGCATGAATCCGCGGTGCAGCGGACTGGCGAGCCAGTGCGCGAGTGCTTCGGAAGGGGTGTTGTAGGCCCCCGGTCCGGCGTAGAGGATCTCTCCCACCGCGGAATAGGAACCTGAGGCATTGACCCGACCGCCCACATCACCGTGGCTGAAGAACCCGTTTTCGGCCATCGAGCGGCTGTAGCCCCTGGCAATTTCGCTCAATGAGGAGGAGAGGGAAAGTGATGAAACGCCACTGCCTGACCGCTGGGCGTTAATGAGACTCAATACCGAGGATTCCATGGCGCTATTCGCGCCGTTGCACCCGCCGTCGGAGCCTTCGGGATTCACCGCGGCTTGGAAAGGTGTTTTGGTCGCAGAGCGGGTAGGCGCGAAGGTTGGCGTATTGGTTTCAGTAGGCAGCGGTGTGTTTGTAGCCGTGGCTGTGCTTGTCGGCGTATCGGTGGGTGTCGTGGTGGCCGTGGCGGTATTTGTAACCGTCAAGGTAGGGGTTTCAGACGCGGCGGGGATTGCCATGGCGCTCATCCAGTTAATGGCATGGTTGAATTCGCAAGCACTCAGACCGAGCATAACGAGAGAGATAAAGAATATCAAAAATCGACTGGTTTTCATGAGTTTCTGAGCTTTGGATTTGTTATTGCAGAACCTTGGGTTTTACCTGCCGCCATGCTTCATTTGCAGTGGCTTGCTCATAGGCTCTGCCAATCTTGAAAAGGGTTTCCTCGCTAAAATCAGGCCCGCATAACTGAATTCCGATGGGCAATCGACTATCATCCAGCCCGGCAGGCAGCGAAAGGGCCGGTATACCGGCGTGGTTGGCAGGGACGGTCAACTGGTCGGCGTATTGCATGAGCACCGAGTTGCCGTAAACGGCTTCCATGGCGA
>CAZNAF010000142.1:0-3127 GCA_964570925.1 uncultured Anaerolinea sp. | reverse complement strand
ACTTCCAAGCGCCCTGCCAGTTGTTGGGGGGTTCGTATTACAAGCCTACCCTAACCATCATTATTTACACCTATTTCTTGCACCTGAACTTCCAATTTACATCGTCTCTTAACCTTGCTATACTGCTTTCAACGGTGGGTTTCATAAATTCGAAATGGAGATCCAATGTCTTCTTACACCCTATTCTGGTCAATTTTCGCGGCAGGTTTTTTGTTGTTAATAATTTCCTGGGCGATCGTCAAGCAGATCAAAGGCAACGCCGCGGCTTATTCCGATCCGACCAACAAGCTTAAGCCCGAGCCCTTTCCAAAATTCCTTGAACGCATCATCGCCGGTTTCCAGCCGCGCAAAAAGACGGCTTCCCTCTCGCCTGCCGTGCTGGAAAGAAAAAAGGGCGTCCTTTTTATTCTAATTACCTGGCTATTGGTCTCTGCTTTATGTTCCATGGGCTACCTGTTGTCCAATTTGGTCAGGAATGGCGAGATCCGCTCCATTCCAAAATACGTCGCATTGTTGGATGGAGAACGTCGGGATGAGATGGTCGCCAAACTGGTAAAACTAGGGGGTCCCGCCGTGGAACCCTTGATCGCCGCTTATCATGCATCCGTCAACACCAGGGTCCGCTTGGGCATACTGGAAGCAATTAGATCCATGCAGGATACCAAAGCCAATGACCCCTTGGTCGTTGCCCTTCAGGACGACTCGCCTTCCATCCGCCTGGCCGCCATTGGCGGGCTTGACCGCGCCATCACAGAAAAAACGAGGGAGAAAGACAGTCAGAAAGTGATTGCCCCCCTCATACCTCTGCTGGAGGATGCGGATCCAGCCATCCGTGCGGACGCAGCGGGTTTGCTTGGGTTCGCAGGGAAAAACGAAGTGGTCGAGCTTCTGATTCCGCTACTGCAGGATGCCGACGTAAATGTCCGCAAAAGTGTTGCCCAGACACTGGTTGAGATCGGCGATCACCGTGCGGAAAACGCTCTGATGGAATTGTTCGCCCAACGGGACCTGGCGGTGATCGCCAGCATCCCCGCCTATTACATCAGACGGGCCTCATCAGGTGATGAATACGTTTTTCAGGAAGCCCTGTTAGCCCATGGGAATCCAAGCCTGGCTGCCCTTTATATTAATTGCGGAAACGCGGACCTCGCAAGTTACGGACAGACCTGGGCTGAGAGTAATGGCTACGAAATCGTCCCTTACGCGCGCGGTGAATATGCAGAGTGGGGAAGTATGAAATAATCAGACATGGTTACTCGTCTGGTGGGCTGGTTTTTCACAGCCAATTTCTCTTAGGGTGCCATCCCCCTGACCTTGGGGGATGCACTAACCCTCACCCTGTCGCAATTGCTTGTCAAAAACCTTGTGCCGAACCTCCAATTCCTCCGTATAATGAGCATATAAATCGCTCCTGATTCAAATAAATAGATCTGCGCCTCGCATTGCAGCACGCTTCGCTCAAACCGGGTCAACCAAAAACTCTTTCGTTCTCGTTTTTTCAAGGAGGAACTTATGAAAAAGACCGGTTTCCCGTGTGCCCAGGCCGTCCTCGCCCTGCTCCTTTTGCTCTCCCTGGTGGGCTGCGCCTTCTGCCCTCCCCAGGGACCCTGGCCGATGCCACCCGGTTGTGGTTCCGCGCAAAACACCACCCCCGACCCTCAACTCCCCCGGCCGACCGACGAACCCTCCGAACTTCCCCCGCCCCCGCACGAGGTTGAATTCACCGTCACCGTCCCCTATTGGAGCGGTACCGAGATCTACATCGGCGTGGCGGATGACCCCGCATACATAAAATTGGAACCCTATAACGAGGCCATCTTCCAGGGCAGCGGCTCCTTCGCCAGCGGGGAGGAATATTACTACTCCCGTGGCACCCTTGAAACCGCCGAAAAAGCTTCCGCGCGCAAGATCACCTCTGATGCGAAAATTTATGACGCGGTGCTCGCCTGGCAGGATGACGCGGCACGCCCCCCACGCGCTGATTTCCAAAAAGGCTTTTACATCGGCGCCTGCCACTTCTGCGGGGTATCCTTCACCAAGGGCAACTTTATCGCGCCCATCGGCGAATCGATGGACCTCATGAAAGCCGCCGGCGCGGATTATTTCGACATCATGATCAACTGGTTCATCGAACCCGATTACACCGGCAACACCATGCGCCCCATCTACGCGGACGAATTCAAGGGAGACACCGGTTGGGTTCACGCCACCATCACCGACGAGGATTTGCTCACCCTGGTGGAGATGGCGCACCAAAAAGGGTTAAAGGTTTTCCTCAACCTTGCCCTTGCGCCCGAAAACTGGGGGCCAAACATCCCGGGCAAGGGTAACATCGCGCCCACCGATCCCGATCTGTTCTTCGAAAATTACACAAAATACATCACCCACTACGCCGCGTTGGGTGAACAGAGCGGCATCGAATTGATCAGCATTGGCAGCGAGAACGACACCCTCACACAGGAAGACATCAGCCTCGAACATCCTTTTAACCGCACCGAAAAATGGCGGGGAGTGATCCAGGCCGCCCGCGAGTTGTATTCAGGGCAGTTGACCTACTCCGTCTCCTGCCTGGACGAGAACCGCTGCGGACCAGAATTGATCCGGTTCTGGGATGACCTTGATGTGATCGGATGGGAATGGTACGTGCCCATCGCCTCGGATGCCCACGAACCCGTTGCGCAGATGAAAGAAAACGCCGAACGCATCATTGAAAACCACATCAAACCGCTGTCAGAACGATACCAGAAACCGGTCATCCTGGCCGAGATCGGCTGGGAGGCCTATCCCGGCAGCTGCGCTCACACCTACGGCGTCGGCCCAAGTCAGGGCGGTGACAGGCTCGAACAGGCCAGTTGCTACGAAGCCGTGTTCCAGGCCATAGAAGACGCCGAGTACATCCAGGGCGTGCACGCCTTTATCTGGACGGCCAGCCTGCCCGACGACAACTTCCCCTGGATCTGGACGGACTCTGCCAACGAGATCCGCTTCTCCATTACGGAGGACATGCTCACCAAATGGTATCACGACCTCCAATAGTTCATTTTTCGAGGCAGGGTGGGCTGGCTTTGCCAGCCTGACCAGGCACGATGCCGTAGGGGAGGTTCACGAACCTCCCCTACGTTTTATC
>CAZNAF010000141.1:0-3166 GCA_964570925.1 uncultured Anaerolinea sp. | reverse complement strand
TGGATGATACCCGCTGGCGGGTCACCGTGGTCGGATACGATTACCTGGGCATCCTCTCCCTGATCAGCGGTTTGCTGTTCCTCTACGGCATGAACATTCTGGAGAGCCAGGTCTTTACTTATGAAGCTGCACATAACGGCGATGCAGCCCCGGACCTGCAGAAGATCGTGGATGTATTCATTGTCCGCTCGATCCGCGACGAGGTGATCGTGCCCACCCTGTGGCAGCAATACGCCGAAGACCTGCTCGACCTGATCGTCAAGGTGCAGACCGGCAGGCGGCGCGAAGCCCAGGGCGACCTGGCCAAAAAAGTGGGAGCCATGCTGCACAATGCCCCTCCCGACGGCGTTCCGCTGTATCCCATCGACATTGAACTCGATAACGATGCGAACGAGAAATACACTGTAATGAAGATCGGTTCTCCCGATACGGCGGGATTTCTCTATGAATTCAGCAACGCCCTGGCGTTGAGCCACATCAACATTGTGCGTGTGTTCGTGCAGTCCATCGGCAACCGCGCCAGCGACGTGCTTTACGTCACCGATGATAAAGGTCGAAAGATCGTCACACCCGACAAACAGCGGGAACTGCGCGCGGCCACCGTGTTGATCAAGCATTTCACCCACCTTCTTCCCTATTCCCCCAATCCCGAGAGCGCGTTGCTGCATTTCAGGGAATTCCTGCATCAACTGTTCGAACGCCCCAACTGGGTGGATGAATTCGCCCGCATCGAAAGCCCCGAAGTGTTAAACGCCCTGGCAAAATTGCTGGGGGTAAGCGATTTTTTGTGGGAAGATTTTTTGCGTATGCAGTATTCCAATCTCTTTCCGGTCGTGCGGGATGTCAACACCCTTGAATCCTCCGTGAACAGGCAGCAACTGCACACAAAGTTGAAAAAACTTCTGGATTCTTCATCTGACTGGCGCGAGGCAATCAATAGTTTTAAAGACCGCGAAATGTTCCGCATCGACATGCGGCACATCCTCGGCCGCACCGCGGAATATCAAGATTTCTCCGCCGAACTGACCGACCTGGTCGAGGTTGTGATCGAGACGGCTTACGGCAGATGTTACGACGTACTGGTTTCCACTCACGGTGCACCTGAACTGGAAGATCGCTCCCCTTCGCCGGCAGCCATCCTCGCGCTTGGAAAATGCGGCGGCCGTGAGCTGGGGTTCGCATCTGACATCGAATTGATGCTGATCTACACAGGCCAGGGACATACCGGGGGCAAGAAAAAAGTGGCAACGAGTAATTTTTATGAAGAATTGATCCAGTCGCTGATCCGTTCGGTACATGCCCGCCAGGAAGGCGTTTTTCACATTGACATGCAGCTGCGGCCTTACGGCAAGGCCGGCAGCCAGGCGGTCTCTCTTGAAGCGTTCAGTAAATATTTCGCACCGGAGGGTCCGGCCTGGCCTTATGAACGCCAGGCACTGGTGAAGATGCGTCCGATTGCCGGTGACCGTGAACTCGGAGAACAGGTAAGCAGTCTTCGCGACCAATTTGTTTACAACGGCCGACCCTTTGACGTCACCGCCATGCGCGCCATGCGCGAACGGCAGGTACGCCATCTGGTATCGGCAGGCACCTTCAACGCCAAATTTTCTCCGGGTGGGCTGGTGGATATCGAATATCTCGTGCAGGGGCTGCAAATCAACTTCGGTGCTTCGGATGCATCATTACGCCTGACTAATATCCGGCAGGCGATGGAAGCCTTGAACAAGGCGGGGCACCTCTCCACCCCCGATTTTGACCGTCTTCGAAAAGCGCATACCTTCATGTGCTGGCTGATCGATTCACTGCGGGTGGTGAGGGGCAACGCGAAGGACGTCACCATTCCCCCGCTGGAGAGCGACGAGTTCGCCTTCCTGGCCCGCAGGCTGCGCTACGGCGCCGATCTTGAACGCCTGGCTCAAGACCTGAGCCGCTACCCGCAGGACGTGCAGGAATTGAATCAACGCCTTCTGCCCACACCGTAGCAAGGGTGGGTTCAGGTACGGAACCCACTAAAAAAATATTGATATAAAATTATGACATGCGGAATGATTAACGGCATGCCGCAATGTGAATCACTACTTCACGTGCTTATTGAAGAGGGGATTTGCTGATCCAGACAGGGAGGGTGGAAATGAAGGCAGGCTCCAGCGTTTTATTGAGTGAATGGGGCGGGTTCACGAATGAATCGTCTGTACACTCACTCTAATAAAAACTTCTAAAGTATTACTAGTATCCGCAAGTGTTGAATGAGTCTTCACTCACCCGGAAATTATTACTATTAAAATGGTTACCAAACCATTTTTTCATGAAGATTCCTTTTGATTGTTACAGTTCAATAGGAATTATTCTTTATTGCAATCTGGAATCCACTCCAAACAACCTGTCTTTTTGAACTGCTTATATACTTCATCCGGTGTTTGCCAATTTGGTTCTTCAATTCCCAAGGATTGAATGTATTGGAAAAACTCACTTTCAGTGTGAAACCCTTTTGTGGTTTCTTGACCTGGAACCATGACAAACCAATGATAGTAATTATCCTGAATATAAGCATCGGCATCTTCATCTATATATGAAGAATAGGCCATAATGGTGCCATTTTTTACGGAAAATTTCTCTAATTCATGAATATAACCATAAAGATAATAAGGGTTCTGATTATTGGGGTCTTCAATATAAATACATGGTTGCAAATCGAGATCCCATAAACCAGTCGTGGTCATAAGATTTAGCTCGATTGGTTTTATTAAGGGTATGCGTCTTGGATCGAAGCCATCATTAATATTATAAAATGGGTCATCATGTTTGTTGTGCGCCCTGCAACTCGTCAGGAAGATGAGAATCAGTAAAATGAGTAGAAAATTCTTTTTTTTCATGGGTATTCCCATATCTATAGAGATTAGGAGAATAGCAAATAAAGTAGGGTGGGTTCTGTACCTGAACCCACCAATAAAAACAGTGTGAAATTATGGCAACCCGAAATATCCATGGTTGGATGAAGCAGCAAGCCCTACTTTATACGTTTATTGAAGAGGGGAATCGCCTATCCGCATACTGTGATGGTAGGTTCTCCCTCTACGCTTCGCGTTTGAGGGCAGGCAACCGGAACCCTCTCTACAAGGCTTTGATATATCTATTATGGAGAATATACACGCGTTGGACTCGGTAA
>CAZNAF010000140.1:0-3181 GCA_964570925.1 uncultured Anaerolinea sp. | reverse complement strand
ATCCATTGCCTCCGATCACCACCAGGCCTTCGATCCCCTGTTCATTCAGCGATCGTATGGCGTGGAGCTGTCCTTTTTCGGTCTTGAATTCTTCACTTCTGGCGCTGCCGAGGATGGTTCCGCCTCGTTGAAGAATGCCGCCTACATCCCGGGTGCCCATTGGCATGAAAATCCCGTTGATTAGTCCTTCATAACCGCCTTTAACCCCATATACTTCCCATCCTTTGGCGACACCTGTCCGAACCACTGCCCGGATGGCTGCGTTCATTCCAGGTGCGTCACCACCACTAGTTAAAACCGCAATTCTTTTCATACAACCTCCATACACTAATCGTTAATTTTATCACTTGCGCTCAATTGATACCAAGGTAGGATTTATTAAGGCAAACACAACCCGCCATCGGTTTGCCAACCCGGCAAGATTTGGTACAATTCTCACGTTGAGAAATCCACTTGTTTTTTGCACGGTCGGTTTATTACTTCACATCACGAAAGGGTCAAAATGACCGATTTCAGGATTAAGGAACATCCGATCTTACCAATCCCCGAAAGGCGATGCATCTCTTTTTCATGGCAGGGAAAGACACTTACCGCCGTGGAAGGAGAAAGCATTGCCTCCGCTCTATATGCCAATGGTATTAAAATTTTTGGTCACCATCATAAAGATCAATCCCCGTTGGGGATTTTTTGTGCCAACGGACAGTGTTCTCAATGCATGGTGATTGCCGACGGCAAACCGCTCAAAGCCTGCATGGAAATGGTGAAACCAGGCATGCAGGTCTTCCCAAACGACGGACATCCCATGCTGCCAGAGGTAAAAAAGGAATCCCATTTCAAACCAGTCCCCGAGGTGCACGTTCCGGTGCTCATCATCGGCGGAGGACCTTCGGGTCTTTCGGCCGCCATTGAACTGGGTAAACTTGGCGTCAAGACCCTGTTGATTGACGATAAACATCGCCTGGGCGGCAAACTCGTTCTGCAGACCCACCGCTTCTTTGGCTCGGCCGATGCGGTCTATGCCGGCACCCGCGGGATCGACATTGCCACCATCTTGGAGAAAGAACTGGCGCAGCAAACCTCCGTGGAAGTATGGCTTGAAAGCACCTGCCTGGCCGTGTACAGCGATCAAAAAGTCGGCATCTTGAAGAATGGAAAAGAATATGTTCTGGTCACGCCTGACGTCCTTCTGGTGGCCAGCGGAGCGAGAGAAAAGTTCCTGGCGTTCAAAGGGAATACCCTGCCCGGCGTCTACGGTGCCGGTGCTTTTCAAACGCTGGTCAACCGCGACCTGGTCAAACCCGCAGAAAGGCTGTTCATTGTCGGCGGTGGTAATGTCGGATTGATCGCCGGTTACCATGCCCTTCAAGCCGGCATCAGCGTCATCGGCTTGATTGAAGCGCTGCCTGAATGTGGCGGCTACAAAGTGCACAAGGATAAACTGGTGCGCATGGGAGTCCCCATCTACACCTCTCATACCATCTTGAGCGCCAACGGCAGCGACAAGGTCGAATCGATCAGCATCGCCGCGGTGGACGATAACTTTATTCCGATTAAGGGGACCGAGAAATCCTTCGAATGCGACGCCATTTTGATTGCCGTCGGGCTGGATCCCGTGTCGGAGTTCTATCAAAAGAGCATCGATTTTAAGATGAAATCGTTCGTGGCTGGTGACGCCGAAGAGATCGCCGAGGCTTCGGCTGCCATTTTTTCAGGCAAGATCAAAGGCCTGGAAATCGCCCGCAGTCTGGGCTGTGAGGTGGGTGAAATTCCCCTGTCTTGGTATCGCACTGGAGAGATCCTGAAATCGCGCCCTGGTAACGTATTTCACGAAGAACTGCCCGATCTGCCGGAAGGTGTTGTGCCGGTCTTCCATTGCAGCCAGGAAATCCCCTGCGACCCCTGTTCATCTCTATGCCCGCATGGATTAATCATCGTCGATAAAAAAGATATCCGCTCGGTGCCCAGTTTTATCGGCAACAATTTCTGCTGCGAGGTATGTGAAAAATGCGTGGCGGGTTGTCCGGGTCTGGCCATCACCCTGGTGGATTACCGATCCAACCCTGATAAACCCATCGTCTCCATCCCCTATGAGTTCAGCAGCGAGGTGATCACACGCGACGACGTTGTGACCGTTCTTGATACTGAAGGGAACTCGCTGGGTGATCTTGAAGTGTTCGATATTCACAGCATTAAGTCCAGCGACCGCACCATGATCATCCAGGTCGAAACGGATCGGGAAACCGCGCCCCATATCGCGGGCATTCGCATCCAGACACCCCGCATCACCCAACCCATGTTCCAATACGTCAATCACGTGGCGGACGATACCATTGTCTGCCGCTGCGAACATGTCACCGCCGGCGAAATCAGAGATCTGATCCGCAAAGGATACAAGGATATCAACGAGATTAAAACCGTAACCCGCGCCTGCATGGGTGCATGCGGCGCCAAAACCTGTTCGGCTTTAATTCGCAGGTTGTTCAGGGAAGAGGGTATCCCCAATGACAAGGTGGTCGATCCGTCCAAACGACCCCTGTTTATCGAGGTTCCACTGGGTATTCTGGCGGGTGAAACCGGTGAGGAGAACGAATGAGCAAACCCTCAGATCATTATGATGTGATCATCATCGGTGCCGGTTCCATCGGAACTCCAACCGCTTATTATCTCGCCGAATCCGGTCGCAAAGTGTTGGTCCTTGAATCCGTCCCCAGCGTCGGCCAAGGTTCCAACAAACGCGCCATCGGTGGCATTCGAGCCACCCATTCCGACCCCGCCAAGATCAGGTTGTGCCAGCGCAGCATCGACATCTTCGCCTCATTCAAGGATCATTTTGGCGATGACATCGAATGGGATCGCTGTGGTTATGCCTTTGTCGCTTATAATGACCAGGTTGCCAAAACCCTGAAAGACCTGCTCATCATTCAAAAATCATATGGATTGCAAAATGATTGGTATGACAGGCAGGATTTCTTAAACATCGTCCCTGACCTCAACCCCAAAGGATTGATCGGCGGCACCTTTTCTCCCAACGATGGCAGCGCTTCTCCGTTGCTGGTGAATCACGCTTACTACACGCATGCCATGGAAAAAGGCGCCGATTTTCATTTTTCAGAAGCCGTGACAGGATTTCACCTTGAACAGGATCAAATAAAAAAGGTCACGACCCGAAAATCCACCTACT
>CAZNAF010000139.1:0-3240 GCA_964570925.1 uncultured Anaerolinea sp. | reverse complement strand
GGAATGCTCCTGTTCTCTTGCACCATCGGTTATCTGACTTCCAGCTTCGTGTCGGGCAAATTGATCGGTGTCATGAGCATCGGGGGGTTACTGGCTGCTTCATGCGGATTGACCGGCGCCGCTCTGATCGGTTACACGCTCGTGCCGCAGTGGTGGATGATGGTTGGATTGGGCATCTTCACCGGCCTGGGCGCCGGGGCAATCGACGCCGGGTTGAATGTCTACGTGGCGGAGAACTTCTCAGAAGGGCTGATGCAGTGGCTGCACGCCTGCTACGGCATCGGCATCACGCTGGGCCCCATCATCATGACAATGTCGATTACCAATTTCGATTCCTGGCGGCTCGGATACCAAATCGTGGGCGCTTTTCAATTGTTATTGGCTCTATGCTTCGTGTTGACCATCCGATCGTGGAAACACAAGGCAAGCCCCGTTGATCATAACGGTGAAAAGAAGATCACCGAATACAAGACCTCGTATCGCGAGACCTTTGCCCGCCCCGAGGTGTGGATGAGCATGCTGCTCTTTGCCTTGTATGTCGGCGCTGAGTTTGCCATGGGTTCCTGGGCTTATACCCTGCTGACCCAGTCGCGCGGGATCGCTCCCAAGGTGGCCGGTTTCTGGGCGGGCAGTTATTACGGTTTGTTCACGATCGGGCGCATTTTAGCCGGTTTGTATTCGAAGCGGTTGAGCGTCAACACCATCGTGCAGATCAGCCTGGCCGGCGCGCTGACCGGCAGCCTGCTAGTTCTGTTGAACATTTCTCCGGTGCTCAGCCTGGTGGGTGTGGTACTCATCGGTTTTTCGATCGCCCCGGTCTTCCCGGCCTTGATGTCTGGCACAAGCGACCGGGTGAGCCCCAAATATACCGCCAACACCATCGGTATGCAGATGGCCGCTTCGGGTATTGGCGGGGCCTTGATCCCCAGCCTGGTGGGCATCCTCGCTCGCCGCGTGAATATCGAGATCATCCCCCTGTGTTGGATCATTTTGTTTGGACTCATGTTTGGCCTCTACGCACTTTCGATGCGCCGAACCAGCCAATTACGTGAGCAACGTGAAAATGAAACTCTCCAGGCGGCGTAAGCAACCTCTTTTCAGGCAATTTTGCGCGGTGTTCCTGCCGTTGACCGGCATGAGCCTGCTGACTGGTTGTGCCTCGGTCTTTCCGAGGGTCACTTCGACACCCACCCCGACGATGGAGTATTGCGCCTGGACCTGGGCTTATGGTGATGGGTCGACAGCGTTTGACACCGCGGTGATAAAGGATCTGGCAGCGCAGGGGGTGCAGGGGCTGGTGCGCAGTTCCACCTTCGGCGAGAACAACAGCTGCGACAATTCCTTCGCGGTGATGAGCTTGGACGTTCATGTCGAGATCCAGGTGGACCAGCTTTCAAATGAAGTTTTGCTGCAAGAAACCGCCGACATGCTTTCCTCCTCCGCTCAAACCCACCTTGCCATCAGCGAGGCGCCCAACCTGGGAAACATCAGCCTGACCTTTTCTGACGAAACAGGCCAACTCTGTTATTGGGATCTTGATTCGAGGACTTGCAGAAAATGATCGCGCCACCACAGGGTGGTCAAGGAGTGACCCCCTGAAACATGCCGAATAAAAACCCCTTCTCGTGCGTCAATCAACCGGTTCTATGCTATAGTAATCTCATCCAAAACATGAAGTGATGAGGCTACTCGTGCGCGCACAGCAGATAAAAATCAGACCCTGGGTGTTTACCCTGATGTATTACCTGATCTATTCCGCTGTGGTTTTACGGATGGTGCCTGTTTATTGGGGCGGTCCTGGGCAAAACAGTGTACTGGGGTTGTTCCTCCTTTATGTGGTTCTGCTTTCTGTTGAACGGCCACTGGTAAACAAGATCAGGTGGTTCTTCTATCCTTATGTGTTCGTGCAACTGGCGATCGTGTGCCTGTTATTGTTGGTGCCAAACAGTTTTGCACCCAGAGACTATTTTTTTAACCTGGTGCTGCCCCTCTGCGGCCAGGCAATTTGGGATTTCAAAGGAAAAGCGGCGCAATATTTTGTGGTTTTCCTGTCGCTCTTTTGCCTGATCGCCTTGATCATTACCTATCCGGCACTCGAAGGTCTTGGTTTTGGCATGACCTATATTGTCGGCTGTCTGTTGATCGCTGTATTAAGCGCGGCCACTTTAAACTCCATTCAAGCCAGGGAGGAAACTCAAAAAGTACTGCAAGATCTGCAGGAAGCGAACCGGAAGCTGATCGAATACTCGCAGAAAGTTGAAAACCTGGCTGCGGTCGAAGAGAGGAACCGGCTGGCACGTGAACTGCACGATTCTGTGTCTCAAACGATCTTCAGCATGACACTCACCGCGCAGGCCGCCAAAATGCTGGTCGGCGAAGAACAATCCAAAGTAAAAAACCTTCTTGAAAAGATCCAGGAACTCTCTCAGAACGCGCTGGTTGAAATGCGCACCCTGATCCAGGAATTGCGTCCTCATTCGATCGTGGAGGAGGGGTTCGTGAAGGCTCTGCAAAAACACGTCCTGGCGCGCAAAGAACAAGACGGACTGGATATCGATCTGCAAATCCTTTCGCGGGCCGAACTGCCACGACCCACGGCTGAGACCCTGTTTCGGGTGATTCAGGAAGCGTTGAACAACATCAGCAAGCACGCCAGGACCAAATCCGCGGTGATCAAAATTGAAGACGAAGACCAAAAACTTAAACTCACCATCCTTGATCAAGGAAAAGGGTTTGAGATCGACAGCGTAAAGGATCAAAGAGGTCATGTCGGTCTGCAAAGCATGGAAGAACGTGTAAAATCCCTGGGGGGCAGGCTCACCATTGAGTCAAACCCCGGCAAGGGCACGCGCATCTGTGTGGAGGACATCCCACTGCAGGATGAGGTAATAAACCAAGAGACCTTTCTGAACACGGATCCACAGGAGTGAACATGTCTCAAGATGCAGAAAAACGCATTCGCGTGATGATCGTTGATGACCATGCCATCGTGAGGCAGGGATTGCGAACCCTGCTTGAATTGATCTCTGACATCGAAGTCGCCGGGGAAGCCAGCGATGGCAGACAGGCTGTTAACCTGGTGCCGGCGGTCAAACCGGACGTGGTCTTGATGGATCTGATGATGCCGGAGATGGATGGCATCACGGCGACCCGTGAAATCTGTTTGCGAAGGCCGGAAAGCCGCATCATCGCTTTAACCAGTTTTTTGGAGGACGAGAAACTGATCCCTGCCATTCAGGC
>CAZNAF010000138.1:0-3369 GCA_964570925.1 uncultured Anaerolinea sp. | reverse complement strand
AAAGGAAAATCTTATGCGTTTTGCCAAGATCGTATGCACCCTGGGACCGAGTTCCTCCGATTGCGACGCCATCGCCAAACTCATTGACGCAGGCATGGACGTGGCGCGACTCAATTTCTCTCACGGCACCCATGAATCCCACGCGCAGTTGATCCAGACCATCCGAGATTGCTCAAAAGACCTCAACCGTCCCATCGCCATCCTGCAGGACCTGCAAGGTCCCAAGCTCAGGGTGGGGGTGCTGCCCAAAGAGGGCGTGCTTCTGGAAGCCGGCCAGACACTCAACCTATACACCGTCGGCCTCGGAGAAGAAGATTTTGAAGGTCAGGTTAAATCCCTGCCGCTGGACGTACCCAATCTGGCGCGGGGCGTGAAACCCGGCAACCGCATCCTGCTGGATGACGGCCACCTCGAACTGCAGGTCAAGGAGATCCGTGGTGAGACCGTGGTCACCAAGGTGATCACCGGCGGTATGCTTTCTTCTCACAAGGGTGTGAACCTGCCCGGCGCTCATTTGGGCATCCCCAGCTTCACCGAAAAAGACCGCCGCGACCTCGCATTCGGCCTGGCCAACGGCGTGGACTACGTGGCCATCTCCTTCGTCGAAACCGCCGAGGACATTGAGGTAGTGCGCGAGGCCATGAAAGAGATCAATCCGGCGTGCGCCAACACCCCCATTATCGCCAAGCTCGAGCGGCCCGAAGCGGTCAAGAACCTGCACGACATCGTGCACGTCACCGACGGGGTCATGGTCGCGCGTGGCGACCTGGGCGTCGAAACATCACCGGCCCTGGTGCCCATCATCCAGAAGGAGATCATCCAGATGGCCAACCGGCACGCCAAGATCGTCATCACCGCCACCCAAATGCTCGATTCCATGATCCACAATCCGCGTCCCACCCGGGCGGAAGCTTCGGATGTGGCCAACGCCATTTTCGACGGTACCGACGCGGTCATGCTTTCAGGGGAGACCGCCAACGGCGAATATCCGGTGGAAAGCGTCAAGATGATGGATTCCATTGTGCGCGAGGCCGAGAAGCACAACCACGAATGGGGCCATAACCAGTCCTTCCCCGAGGCCGCCCTGCGGGAAGACGCGCTCAGCATGTGCGCCGCGGGTCGTGAACTGGCCCACGACCGCAACGTCTCTAATGTGGCGGTCTTTACCCAGAGCGGTAAGACGGCCCTGCTCATGTCCAAGGTCAGGCCGAGGGTGCCGATCATGGCCCTTTCCCCTGAAGAGCGTACGCTTTCGCTAGTGAACCTCTACTGGGGGGTCAAACCAATGCTCATTCCGCACGCCAACTCATTAGAGGAAATGGTCAACCGCATGGATACAGCCCTGACCGAGCGCGTGCACATCAAGGAAGGCCAGCAGATCGTGCTCATTTCGGGCTTTCCCGTGGGTACCTACCATTTGCCCAACCTGGCCCTGCTGCATACCATCGGAGAAGAACTTTAAAGAGAGGGGACTATGCAGGCACGCATTCTGGATACAACGAACAGCAAAGACATCCGCAAATTCAAAGCCCTTCCTAATCGCCTTTACAGGGGTAACCGCTTCTGGGTACCCCCCGTACCCGGTGAGATCGAATTTGCCATGCGGCGTGACAAGCATCCCTTCTACGCCCACTCCGAGGCCGATTTCATCCTCGTGGAATCCGGCAGGGAGGTGGTGGGGCGTGTGGCCGTGCTGCACAACCGTAATTTCTGCCAGTTTCATAAGGTCAACACAGCCTTTTTCTATTACTACGAAGCCGTGGAAGACGATGAGGTCGCCCGCCTGCTGCTATCGACCGCTCAGGAATGGTGCGCGGAAAGGAAGATCGAGACCCTCATGGGCCCGCGCGGCTTGCTGCGCTCCAACTGCATTGGCATGCTCGTGGAAGGCTTTGACCAGCTCACGGCCACGGGTATGACTTATAACCTGCCTTATTACCAGCACCAGCTGACCGCCAACGGCTTCATCAAGCACAACGATCATTTTTCAGGCTGTCTCGAGCAGCACATCGACCGGCGCATCCACGACGTGGCGAAAAAGGTACTCGCCAAAGGGAATTTTAGGGTACACCGCTTTAAAACCGTACAGGAGATGAAGGAGTGGATACCGCTCGTGGATGAGGTACATCACCGCGCCTTCGCCAACAATCCCGATTTCGTTCCGTCCACTCCCGCAGAGTTCGAGGTGCTCGCCGGAAGCATCATCGCCCTGGCCGATCCGCGCTACGTGGAGGTGGTGCTGCACGACGACGAGATCGCAGGATTCCTGATTGCCTTCCCAAACATCAACCGCGGCCTGCGTTTCGCGCGCGGAAGGATGCTGCCCCTGGGCTGGCTGGGCTTGCTGTTGGATAAGAAATTCTCGCGCCTGCTCGATGTGGAAGGGGTCGGACTGCTGCCTGAATACCAGGGACTGGGCGGCAACGCTGTCCTCTACGCCGAACTGGACCGCGTTACCCAGGGAGCGCGTTTTAAACACGCTGAGATCGTCCAAGTGGATGAGCGCAACCTGCGCAGCAAAGCCGACATGCACACCATGCAGGTCACCTGGAACAAGGTGCACAGGACGTTTGAGAAGAAAATCAGTGATTTGTGATTCGTGATTGGTAACTGGTATTTGACGAATCACGAATCACTAATAACGATTCACGAATCCGAGCAAAGCGAGGTTACTTATGTACACCACCCTCATTTCCATCAGCGAACTTGAAAACCACCTCGGCGACCCGGACTGGGTCATCGTGGACTGCCGCTTTGACCTGGCCGATCCAACCAAAGGCGAAAGCGAATATCGTCTGGGGCACATACCCGGTGCGGTCTATGCCCACCAGGACCGCGACCTGGCCTCTCCCATCACGCCCGAGTCCGGACGGCATCCACTGCCTGATGAAGAAACCTTTATCGAGACCTTACGCGGCTGGGGCGTCACCAACGCAAGCCAGGTGGTCGTTTACGACGCCACTAACGGCGGCATGGCAGCCCGCTTGTGGTTCCTGCTGAAATACTACGGCCACGAAGCCGTGGCCATGCTGGATGGCAACCTGCCGCTCTGGCTGGCCGAAAACCGGCCTCTTGAAGCAGGTGATAAGCGCAATCCGCGCGGGGATTTTTACGGCGAAGCGCGCAAGGAAATGGTGGTCAGCACCGCCGACGTGAAAACCATGCTCGGAGATCAAAACATCCTGCTGATCGATTCACGCTCCCCCGAACGCTATCGCGGCGAGGTGGAACCCATCGATCCGGTGGCCGGACGCATCCCCGGCGCGGTCAACCGCTTCTTTGGCGAGAATATTAAGCCATCCGGTTTGTTTAAAACGCCTGAAATTTTAAAAAGAGAATTCGAAGGTTTGTTGGGAGGGGTGAAACCCC
>CAZNAF010000137.1:0-3406 GCA_964570925.1 uncultured Anaerolinea sp. | reverse complement strand
GTCAAACGATATTTCCAGGATGCCAACGCGGTAGTGTTCAACGTTAATCCTACCGGAGCGCCCGGTATGCACTGGGTCGAACCGCGTCAGGGTGTAACCCGTCCTCGCCTGGACTGGCAGATCGTTGAACAAACCCCGGCGAAGCGATAGAAATGAGGCTCACTTGACCATAAAGGCTTCGAGGTTTATAATTCAACAGTTGAATATAGAGTTGTATTCAGGGTTCCACAACCTGGTTTACTTTCCAACTGGAAACATGGATGTATTATGGCTAAATCGAACAAAGAAACTTTAAAGCGTTTCCTTGGAGGTATTCCGCTTGCTGCTGAACTGTATTGGTTGGTGAGGCAGAAAGACAATCCCATCCATTCACGTTTTTCGCTGAAAGCACTCCACGAAGCGCTGCCCGAAATGGTTGAAGATGTAAAACACGTCCGTCCGACCGCGCAGGTTGAACGGAAGAAGGTTTTCATCTTTGCCACGCTGCACTATTGGATCGAACAGACGACCATTACAGCGCTTGGCCTGGCCGCGGATAATCACGACGTCACATTGGGTTACTATCCCTATTTTGACTGGTTCACAGATTCCACCAAGTTTGACCTGCGCAGACAAAGTATATATGCGCAAAAGGTGCTGGATGCCACTTCCGACGTGATCAAAACTGTGTCCTTCGTGAATTATCGTGCTCCCTATACAGTGCTACCTAAAGCGCTGCAGGAAGCCGTAAAGGAAGTGTCTGTTTTCGACACGCAGTATACGCTGCAGATCGAGGACGTTGACCCGACCTGGTCTACCTATCAATTCCGACTGAAACGCAATCAGGAAGCCGCCCAATCCATTTTGGCTTACCTGCGCAGCAATAAACCGGACGTAGTGATCGTCCCCAACGGGACGGTTCAGGAATTCGGTATTGTCTACCGTGTAGCGCGCTACCTGAAGATTCCGGTGACCACATACGAGTTCAGTGATCAGCGTGAGGCTTTTTGGATGGCCCAGAACGCCGAGATCATGCGCCAGGATACCACCGATATGTGGGAGGCCCAAAAGGACTCGAAACTGACCAGGGATCAAAAAAATCGTATTAAAACATTGTTTGAGTACCGCCATAAAGCGACCCCGAACGAGAATTTCACACGTAAATGGCAGAATATCCCGTCCCAGGGCGCGGAAAGCGTACGCGAGCAGTTGCATCTCGATAAACGCCCGGTTGTTTTGCTGCCCACCAACGTATTGGGTGACAGTCTCACGCTCGGCCGGCAGGTATTTACCAAAACGCTGGCTGAATGGGTCAGCCGTACGATCCTTTATTTCATCGGCAGGCCTGACATTCAGTTGATCATCCGCGTGCACCCCGGTGAGATACTCTCTCGTGAGTATTCCATGCTGGACGTGGTAAAACAGACGCTGCCGGAATTGCCTGAGAATATCCACGTCATCCACCCCGAGGAACAGATCAACACTTATGACCTGGTCTCGATCGCAGATGTAGGGTTGGTGTATACCACCACGGTTGGACTTGAAATGGCATTAAATGGCACGCCTGTGATCGTCACCGGGCAGACCCATTACCGCAACCGCGGTTTTACCTATGATCCCGAGTCATGGGTGGAATATTTCAAGATGTTGGGCATGATCCTTGAAAAACCTTCACAATTCAAGATATCCAAAGACCAGATTGAAACAGCCTGGAAATATGCCTATCATTTCTTTTATACATTCCCTCTGCCTTTCCCCTGGCACATCAAGGTCTGGCAGGATTATGAATCCCACAAACTTTCTCAAGTCTTCAGCAAGGAAGGCAAGAAGAAATACGGGAACACCTTCCGCTACCTGGCGGGTGAACCCCTGGATTGGACGAAAATGAACCATAACGGCAGGCACGCATGAGCAGTGGACAATCGGAAGCCGAAGTAAAACAGCAGGTCAGCAATTTCTACAACGAAATTGGCTGGAAGATGGAGAACGACGGCTTTTATCAGAATGCCCGTTATGAAGACCTGCGCCCGGTTGCCAGGGAATACATTCACAAGTGTCATTTGCGGGTGAACCGCTATATTAAACAGTCCGGCAAGTATTTACTGGATGCCGGTTCCGGACCGGTACAGTGGCCTGAATATCTTACCTATTCCAAGGGATATCAATACCGCGTCTGCCTGGATATCTCCATCGTGGCGCTTGAAGAGGCCCGAAGGAGATTGGGAGACAAGGGACTATACGTGGTTTCGGATGTGACCAATCTGCCTTTTAAACAGGACGTCTTTGACGGCCTGGTCTCTCTGCATACCTTGCATCACATTCCGCCCGCGGAACAACCTGATGCCTATGTTGGTTTGGCCCGCGTCTTGAAACCGGATTGCACCGGTGTGGTGGTCAATGCCTGGACGGCTCCCGCCCTGATGGCGCGCATGAAAAAGTTGATCGCCATTATGGATCGAGTGAACGGCATTTTGGGACGTTTCAAACGCCGCAAGGAGATCCGGCTTCCGGAGAATGATCAGAAGCCTGCCAAGAGTAAACCCACCGGCACCTTCACCCAGCACATTACGCCTGAGTGGCTGAAAGAACAGCTTGACGGCCGCATTAATTACCAGATCAAGGTGTGGCGCAGCGCCAGCGTTCGTTTTATGCGTTCCGTCATCCAACCCTGGCTTTTTGGTAAGCTTTGGCTGCGCTGGCTTTACCGCCAGGAAGATAAGAACCCTGAATATTACGGTGAGAACGGTCAGTATCCGCTGATCGTGATCTCGAAATTAAAATCCACCCTGAATCGAGAATAACCTATGGATTGGTCAAAAAAAGTTGTGTTGGTTACCGGGGGTACCGGTTCATTTGGCAAGAAATTTATCCGTGTCATGCTGGATGAATACCATCCCTCCAAGATTATTGTTTTCAGCCGCGACGAATTGAAACAGCATGAAATGCGTGTGGCTGGCTATGACCATCCCAGTCTGCGTTATTTCCTGGGCGATATCCGCGACAAGGAGCGCTGCATGCGCGCCTTTGAAGGCGTGGATGTGGTCATCCATGCCGCGGCCTTGAAACAGGTTCCGGCTTGTGAATATAACCCCATGGAAGCCATCAAAACCAACATCCTGGGCAGCAGCAACGTGATCGATGCTTCCATCAATGTCGGGGTTGGTCGTGTCGTGGCGCTCAGCACCGATAAGGCCGTCAATCCGGTTAACCTTTACGGCGCGACCAAACTGGCCGCTGAAAAGCTGTTTGTCCAATCCAACGCCTATGCCGGCGGACGCAGCGTGCGCTTTGCCTGCGTGCGTTACGGCAACGTGGTCGGCAGCCGCGGATCGGTTGTGCCGGTTTTCCTTAAACAACGTGAAAGTGGCAAGGTGACCGTCACCGACGACCGCATGACCCGCTTCTGGATCAGCCTGGAGCAGGGCGT
>CAZNAF010000136.1:0-3413 GCA_964570925.1 uncultured Anaerolinea sp. | reverse complement strand
ACCGTCCGCTTCGAAAAGCACCTCGCCTGGTGCCTCTCATCAGCGCGATCGGAGCGTCAATCTTCCTGCAAAATGCTGCACAGTTGCTGTTCAGCCCGCAGCTGCGCGATGTGACAAATCCTGATATTTTGCGCCGCGGTGTAGGTTGGACGATTGTTATCAACGGTAATGATGTGATCCTCCCTTATACTGGCGTCTTTACCTTTATCCTTTCCATCATCTTGTTGATCACTTTGTTTATCCTTGTGCAGAAATCAAAACTGGGACGTGCCATGCGTGCTGTTGCCCTTGATAAAAAGACCGCTGCGCTTATGGGTGTAGATGTTGACAACACCATCAGCCGCACCTTTATTATCAGTGGTGCCCTGGCTGGCGCTGCAGGTGTTATGTGGGGAATTCACAATGGCCTTGTTTACTATTACGTCGGATTTATTCCAGGTATCAAAGCATTTACTGCAGCCGTTCTCGGAGGAATTGGGAATATTCCGGGAGCTATGGTCGGTGGTTTGTTACTTGGAATCGTAGAATCCATGGGCCCGGCAGCATTAGGCATTAACTTCCAGTTGAAAGACGTTTTGTCTTTTGTTATTCTGATCATTGTACTCACCTTCCGGCCTTCAGGCTTGCTTGGTGAAGTGCTTTCGGAGGAAAAAGTATGAAAAACTCCATCCGTCAAAGCATTCGCACCGGCGTTACCTTTGGGATTGTGCACATCTTTTTCATTCTGATCGCTTTCAACAGCATGATCAGTGTTCTGATTGCCAAACTCTCAGGTATCAAGAATCCGGGTGAAATTCCTGCTCCCAAGTTCTATATCGCGTATACGCTGCTCATGGGATTATGGATCGGTATTGCTGCTCTCAATAAAAAGCATTCTCTTTCAGTCGGAAAAAAATTGTTGCTCAGTTTTACAACCAGCCTGACCACCGGTCTTATGGCCGGCGTTTTGGATGTATTGCTGGCAATCATTTTGGTCAACAAAGTTTTCATCAGAGACTTCCTGACAGTCCTGTCTTTTGACTTTATCAAAGCCACTCTGTTTGGATTATCTCCTGTGATGGGAACGTTAGTGACTGTTCTTTGTTTCGTTGCAGCCGGTGTTGCCGGTGGCGCGCTGACAATTTTGAACAGAACAGAAGCCGTTCAGAAATTCTGGAAGAACATTATCTCCTGGTTCAAAAAACAGATCGAAAAGATCCAGTACCTCAGTCGTGGAAAATATCATTTGCTCTGGCAAATTGGCGGCATCAGCCTTTTGGCGCTTGTGGCCATTTTGCTGCCGATGCAATGGGGTTCCTACTGGAACTACGTTTTCGGTACTGTTGGCCTTTACGTGATCCTCGGTTTGGGCTTGAATATCATCGTAGGTCTCTCAGGACAACTGGTTTTAGGTTACATCGCGTTCTTTGCGATCGGTGCATACACCATGGCTTTGCTCAATGCCCCTGAACCGCACAATCTCATGTGGGGTTTCTGGCCTGCCCTTTTACTTGGTGTTTTGCTGTCTGCTTTATCGGGCATTCTCCTGGGTCTGCCTATCATGCGCCTTCGTGGAGATTATCTGGCCATCGTTACACTTGGTTTCGGTGAGATCATCCGTATTCTCTTGAAAAGTGATGTGCTCACAAACTTCACCGGTGGCCCTCGCGGTATTCAAAACATCAAAGGACCAATGTTCTTTGGCATCCCCTTTAACACGGAAGTGGACTTTGTCTATTTGATTTTTGCGGGTGTAATTCTGGCCGGGTTTGTCTATAACCGGCTGAAACAATCCCGTACCGGTCGAGCCTGGCTATCCATCCGTGAAGACGAGACGGTAGCCCGAGCAACCGGCGTAGATACGATCAAATACAAGCTTCTTGCACTTGCTATCGGCGCAGCCTTTGCCGGTTTGGCCGGCGGCATTTATGCAAGCCGTAACCAATTCACCGGTCCTGATGAACACGCTTTGATGGCCTCAATTAATGTATTGAGCCTCATCATTGTCGGTGGCATGGGAAACATCCCCGGTACCATTCTGGGCGCTTTCACCCTCAAGGGTTTGCCCGAGATCCTGCGTGAGTTCGCCAATTTCCGCTTGTTGGCCTTTGGTGCTCTATTGGTCTTCATGATGCTGTCACGTCCGGATGGGTTGATCCCCTCCAGCCGTCCCAAATATGATCCACCAACCGAGCCTGCTCCTGAGATCGATAAAAAGGAGGCCACTCATGGAAAATAGCATCATTCAGGTTCAGGGTGTTTCCAAAATCTTTGGAGGCTTGACCGCAGTCAACAATGTCGACCTCGAGGTTTCCAAAGGATCGATCTATTCGATCATTGGACCTAATGGAGCCGGAAAAACCACATTGTTCAACTGCATCTCAGGATTTTACATTCCTGAGCATGGAACTGTACTTTTCCAGGGAGAAGCCCTTAACGGCAGGTCGACCGATGCGATTTGTTCTCTGGGTTTATCGAGAACCTACCAGAACATTCGTCTCTTTTCCAATCTGACCGCCATTGAGAACGTAATGGTAGGTCAGCATCCTCGCCTGCGCGAAAACTGGATGGACGCGGTTCTAAATACAAAACGCTGTAGACAGGAAGAAAAGATTTCGGTCGCCGAAGGCTATAAATGGCTTGAATTCGTGGGCTTAAGCGAATTTGCCAACGCCATATCAGGCAGTCTGCCTTATGGCGCGCAGCGAAGACTTGAGATCGCACGCGCTCTCAGCAGCAATCCTGTTCTGCTCCTGTTGGATGAACCGACCGCGGGCATGAATCCCCAGGAAACGCTGGAGATGACAGCCCTTATCCGCAGCTTGCGGGATCAGTTCAATATCACGATTATCCTCATCGAACATGATATGCACGTTGTCATGGGCATATCCGATCAAATTGCTGTTCTTGACTTTGGCAATAAGATTGCTGAAGGAAAACCTGCTGAGATCCAGAAAAATGAACGGGTGATCGAAGCTTATCTTGGACCTGGCGGCGCGGCGCTCGCTAACAAATACCGCAGGAAGAAGGCCTCATGATCCTCAACATAGATAAAATCAGCGTTCATTACGGCGCGATTAATGCCTCGCGAGAGGTAAGTTTCTCCTTGAACGAAGGAGAGATTGTTGCTCTGATTGGGGCAAATGGTGCTGGAAAATCAACCAGCCTCAATACGATCTCCGGGCTTTTGCACCCAACCACCGGCACGGTGCAATACATGGGAGAGGACATCTCTGGCACTACTCCGCAGGAAATCGTGAACAAAGGGATCGTACAGGTTCCTGAAGGACGAAAAATCTTCGCCAAAATGAGCGTTTGGGAAAACCTCGAAATGGGCGCCTACACTGTTAAAGACAGGAAAGTCATCGAAGAACGTTATGAAATGGTCTACGAGAAATTCCCAAGGTTGAAAGAAAGACGCAGTCAACCTGGTG
>CAZNAF010000135.1:0-3500 GCA_964570925.1 uncultured Anaerolinea sp. | reverse complement strand
CATTAAAAATATATGGGTTGGAAACCACCTCATAGTGATGAATCGTCGATCGAAATAATTGCTTCTATTCGTTTCGCGTGGCGATCAATTTTTCTGCCATTTTCGAAAAAGCCAGGCTCACGGGAGATTTGGGGGATAACGTCATGTAGGGCGTGCCCTGGTTCACGGCTTTGACCATGTTAATGGGGTCGTAAGGGATCTCTGCAAAAATTTCTTTTTTAAGCCCCTCCGCTATCTTGCCGGCGGATAAGGAACTGCGCGGGAAGATATTATTAAGCACCGGAAAGACCTTATCCCCTTCAACGCCCATTTCGGAAAAGATGCGCATGGCTTGGTAGGCTGCGTTAACCGAGGCCAGGTCGGGGGTCAAGACAAGGATGATGGCATCACAGCGTTCGAGAATGGGGATCACAGGCTCAGTAAAATGATTGCCCGAGTCCACAACGATGTACGGGGCGATGAGCTGCAAGGGCGGCCAGACGAGCTCGATGGTCGCCCGGGTCACCAGGTCCCCTTCTTCAAAAAATTGTGGGGAGGGCAAAAGGGAGATCCCGGATTCATGGTCAAGCACCATGGAAGCCAGCAACCCCTCTTCGATGCTTCCTTCCGGCCAATCCGCCAGCATGGCAGGCGTGTTTTTTGGTTTTAAGTTCAACATCAGGGCGCACTGGCCATTTGAAACGGACATATCCCAAACACAGGACTTAATTTGCTGCCGTTGCGTAATGGCAATCGCAAGGTTAATGGCCATAGTGGTGGTTCCCACGCCGCCGCGCAGACTAAAAACAGAATAGATCTTCGAAGCGGACTGAGAGATGGGAAGGTTTACCTCCTGAACCCGAGACAACAAGGCCTTGACCCGTAACTCGAGTTCGTTCGGGCTGACGGTCTTGCTCAAAAAATCATCCGCACCGGCTTCCAGACCGGCCACCTTGTCTTTTAGATCCGTCTGGCTGGTCAACATGATCACGGGCACCTTGACATACCTGGGGTTAGCCTTGATCTGCCTGACGAAGGAATATCCATCCATGCCGGGCATCATCACATCGGTAATGACAAGATCAGGAGGGTTCTCGGAGGTTCTCAACCAATCCAGCGCCAGCTGCGGTTTGTCAAAGGGCGTGACTGCGTAACCCAACCTCACCAGGATGGCTTTAAGTTTATAGAGGGTGATCTCACTGTCTTCAACGATCAGGATCTGATTTCTTTCGTGCATGTTAACCTCCTGAGTCCAGGGATTCCTTTAATTCCAATACATATTCATCCAACTCTTTTTTCACTTCCGAAAATTCCTGTTTGACTGAGGGGATGAATGCCAGAAATGGATCCAGACCGGATTGTTTGATCAGTGTTTCCAGGCGCGCGCAAAGCTGGTGCAGGCGTAAAGCGCCCACTTGGCTGCAACTGCCCTTCAAGGTGTGAAGGAGTTTGAGCACTTCCTCATCCGCTTTTTGGTCAGCGGCGAGCTCGATCTTTTGGATCAAAACAGGAGTACCGGTCAAGAATAATGCGATCAGTTCTAAAACGCTCTCATCGGTTTCTTCCGCGAGCAAGGTTCTGAAATCATTCAGAACCTGCCTTTCAAGGATCTGAAAATCGTTCAAGGCAGAAGCTGTTTTCTGCGGTCTTTCAGTGTTTACAGCGCGGTCTGTCTTGTTCGAGGCACGAGAGAGCAGCGCTTCAAGGGCTTCAAGCTGAACAGGTTTGGTCAAAACATCATCCATCCCGGCGGCCAGATACTTTTCAGTGCCTTCCACTTCCGCGGTAAGTGCAACAATGAGAGGCTGCTTTTCAGACGGGTAATGACCGCGGATCAATTTTGTGGCCGTAACCCCATCCATTTCAGGCATTTGAATGTCCATCAGGATCACATCGAAATCTTCGCGGTCCATCTTGTTGAGCACCTGAATGCCATTTTTAGCCAAGACAGGTTTATAACCCATCCTGGAAAGGATGCGTCCCATGAGGTGCTGGTTCACCTCATTGTCCTCAGCAAGCATTACTTTCTGTTTAGGTTCTCCCATCATTCACCCGCATTTCCACATTCGTACCGCATATCAAAGGGAGCTTGTTGATTAATCTATTTTAATGCAATCTCGAGGAAGTACCCATAAACCCTATGTATCTGATCCGTCCCTGTTTTAATTAAAAATGCTCATTAACCCGGCTCCCCCAAACGCGAAAAGGATCATTTTGATCGTTTTTCCGATCCAGCTGAAGATCAGGAAGCGCCAAAGAGGCATTTTCAACGCGCCGGCGACCATGCCGGCCATATCAAACACCGGATTTGGAATGAGGGCAAGAAAGAGGATGGTAATGTCGCCGTACTTCTTCATCCATTTGGAAACGCGTTCGTACCACTGGCGGTTCTCGATCACACCCTGTCCGCTGAAACCAGCCAGGTAGCCGGAAAGTTCACCGATGGTTGCCCCGCTGGAGGCCGACACTGCCACCAGCCAGGGATTAAAGATCGCGCCCATGGCGGAGGTGAATAGAACCCCCGGAACCGGCAGGATCAATGTGGCGTTCGACAAGAGTGAAACGAAGAAAATACCCGGGTAACCCAGAGCAGATAGCTTTTGAACTTCGTTGCGGTAAAGGAACAGTATCACCGTCAGGGCGATCACGGCCAAGAGGACCGCGACGCGTACCAGGGTGAGACGCCAGCCGGTCAAATTCATACTTCTTTGCGTTCTTCTTTAAGCAGGGATTCGATGCGCGCGATGACCATGTCCATGGCGACAGTGTTCAACCCGCCTTCCGGGATGATCACATCGGCATACCGCTTGGAGGGTTCCACGAATTCAAGGTGCATGGGGCGTACCGTGCTCATGTACTGTTTGATCACGTTTTCGGTGGTGCGTCCGCGCTCGGTGATGTCCCGGTCCAGGCGGCGGATGAAACGGATGTCTGAATCCGTATCGACGAAGATCTTCACGTCGAACAGTTCGCGCAAGCGTGGTTCGGCAAAGATCAAGATCCCTTCCACCAGAATGACCCGGCGCGGTTCCACGTGGATCGTTTCGGCTGTGCGACTGTGGGTTGTGAAATCATAGACCGGCACTTCCACGGGCTGCCAGGCTTTGAGGCTCAGGATGTGCTCGCGCATCATCTCTGATTCCAGCGAATCTGGGTGGTCAAAATTGACCGATGAGCGCTGAGCCAGTGAAAGGCTTGTCAATTCACGATAATAAGAATCGTGCTGTAAAAAGGCGATGCGTTGTCTGCCTACCTGCTGCAGAACGATCTCAGCCACGGTGGTCTTGCCGGAGCCGGACCCACCGGCGACGCCGATGACGAGGGGAGTTGTTTTGTTAGGCATGAACTAATTATAGTGGAAAGCTGAAAAAGTATGATCGGTTTGACCTTTTAGATCTCAACCTACAAAATATTCCTCATTTTTTTTTATAACTTTAAACAATAAGAGCCACCGAAGGGAGTCGAACCCTTGACCCGCCGCTTACGAAGCGGCTGCTCTGCCAACTGAGCTACGGTGGCGT
>CAZNAF010000134.1:0-3502 GCA_964570925.1 uncultured Anaerolinea sp. | reverse complement strand
GGTGAGAGCGAAAAGGAACCCTTACAGGTACCCGGGATCTCCAGGTTGACATCCAGGCAGGCGTCTGCCGCCCCATCCGCGCCAATGCTCGAGCCAACGGCCACGATACGAGCGGGATCGATCCCTTCGAGTTCGCGCGCAAAACGCATGACGGCGTAAGAATCGGCCAGGCGTCCGGCCTTATCCATACTTTGGCAGCCGCCCTGGTCGAAGGGCAGACAATCCCGGTAGCTGAAGGTCAAAACCGCGTAAGAATCTTCGGACGGAATGGTCGGGAACCAGGATGGGTCCCACCAGCGGAACTCGGCGGGGTCGCCCGGATTGGGGAAGGGATTGGCCTGACCGCGGTTCTGCAGCCAGACGGCCACCTCGTTCCAGTCTGACTTATCACCCATCATCCAGTGCATCAAGACCACCAGGGGGGCGTTTTCCACGGCGGCGGGATAGTAGTAACCCTCCAGGGTAACGCCATCCGCGGAGGGGATGCTGACAGGTTGCGGTTCGGGCGGCAGCGCGTTGGGGTCCTCATTGGAGGGTTCGGGCGCGACTTCCGCGGGAGCGGCGGGTTCTTCAGCTTCTGGCTCTACGCCAGCGGTTTCTACGGTAGCGTCTTCAACGGCAGCAGGCGCCGTGATGGTTTCTTTGTCGCAGGCAGTGATCAACGATACGATCACGAGCATGGTGATCACAATCAAAAAGGTTTTGTTTTTCATTGTTTTCCTCCCGATGTATCAAAAAAAGCGATAATTATTTATAGCCACATTGAAATGAGATTTCAACCAGAGATTTCAAGTTTTTCTCTGAACAAAGATTTGTGCATTTTTTTGACAAGGCATTTATAAAATTTAAAATTGATCATGGGGTGAGGGGTATCGTTTTTTAAAAAACTCACCTTCATCATCTATAATAAAGGTACGCGACGGCTCAAACTGGCTGGATTTTCTGCCAATGGAGGTAAGTTGAACCAATATCTAGATGATTACAAGTGGTCCAATATCTTTGCCATGATCCGCAACCTGAGCGCAAAGCCGCTGCGCTGTGCGGATGACTTCCGCCATCGGCTGGTGGTGATCACCGGATCCACCTCAGGGATCGGGTACGCGGCAGCCAGGAAATTTGCCGCGCACGGCGCGGACCTCTTCTTCATCAATCGCAACGAACAAAAAACCACTGACCTCTGCGACGCCCTTAAGCAGGAATTCAACACGGATTGCGCTTATTTCATTGCCGATTTCTACAGATTATCCGATGTGCAGCAAGCCGCGAGAGAATTATCTTTCCTGGATAGAGACATTGATGTTTTGATCCACAACGCGGGGATCTACAACACGACCAGAACCCTCACTGAAGATGGCATGGAAAGTGTGTTTCAGACGAATTACCTGAGCACCTTTATTCTGAACTATAACCTTAGACAAAAGCTTAAAAAACAGAAAAAAGGACGCATAATATACGTGAATTCTGAAGCCTACCGCTTCATGGTCTCCGGGCTTCATTTTGATGACCTTTTTTGGGAGAAGCATCGTTATTCCGGGCTGCTGAGTTACGGGTCGGCCAAGCTGGCGCAGTTACTTTCGATGATCAAGTTTGATGAATTCTTTCGGGGAAGCGGGATCACCATCAATGCCATGCATCCCGGGAACGTGAGAACCAACAGCGGGCAGAACAACGGGAGGTTGTATAAATTTCTCAAGAAAATTTTTGTGGACCGCTCCGCGCAACCCGTGGATGATTCCGCGGAAGCCCTGTATACTCTGGGCGTATCTCCGCATCTGGACGGGGTCTCAGGACGCTTCTTCAACCTCACTACGGAAGAGGAACCCGCCCCTCCCGCGCTGGATAAACAGGCCGCGGATCATTTATGGGAGATCAGTATTAAGTTAGGTGGATTGTATGAGTAAAGTAAATCAAAAAGTCGTGATCGTGGGCGCAGGAATGGCAGGCTTGACCGCAGCGGCGTATCTTGCCCGTGAAGGGTATGATGTTTTGTTGATCGACAAGAACGATCGTACCGGCGGGCTGGTGAGCACGTTGAATTTGAACGGTTTTTCCTTTGATACCGGGCCGAGAGCCCTGGTCAATTCAGGTATCGTGAAACCAATTCTGAGCGAGTTGGAAATCGATTGGCAATACCTGCCCAACAAGATCTCCATCGGTATTGAAGACAAGCTGATGCAGATAAATTCCATGGATGACCTGCAGCAATATCAGCAGATCCTGATGGGCCTTTATCCGGAGAATGAACTGGAGATCAGGAACATCATCACTGGTATTCGCCAACTATCCGAATACACCCGCGTGGTCTATGAATTTGACAACCCTTACTTCGGGAATAAATTGAATGACAAGGAATACGTGGTTAAGAAATTATTGCCTTGGACCTTTAAATTCCTGCAATCCTTAAGGAAATTCAACCAATACAAAATGCCCATGGAAGAATATCTGAACGGGCTGACGCGAAATCAATCCTTGATGGACATTCTGATCCAACACTTTTTCCGTGGAACGCCCACCTATTTTGCCCTGGGTTATTTTTACGTCTATCTGGATTATTTCTATCCCAAAGGTGGAACGGGGGCGCTCAAGAACCTTTTGAACGAAAAGGTTCAAAATTGGGGCGGCCAGATCGTACTGAATAAACAGATCGTGGAAGTGCTCCCCTCCAAGTCCGTGATCCTCGACGCGGACGGAAACTCTTATGCTTACGACCATTTGATCTGGGCGGCCGACCTGAAGACCTTGTATCAGATCCTCAATCCCGCCGGGCTGGATGCCCGTGTGAGCGCGAGAGTCGAAGACGAGAAACAGCACATGCTGGCCTCGAAAGGCGCGGAATCGGTCTTCATCCTGTACCTTTCTGTTAACCGCGAACCTTCCTTTTTCAAAGAAAGAGGCGGCGAGCACTTGTTCTTCACCCCTTCCCGCCAGGGCTTGGGAGAAACGCTCCGGGAGGAAAGAACACGCCTCCTCGCGGATTTTGACCGCCTTTCAAAGGCCGAGGTGATCAAGTGGCTGGAAAGATTTTGTGATCTGAATACCTACGAAGTATCCATCCCCGTTCTGCGTGACAGCACCCTGGCGCCAAACGGACAGACCGGTGTGATGATCAGCTGCCTTTTTGATTACGAATTGACCAAAAAAGTGGAAAGCGCCGGCTGGTATGATGAATTTAAAGAGCGCGTAGAAAACCGCATCATTGACCTCTTTTCGAAATCGATCTATCCTGGGCTGAAGGACGACGTCCTCTCCAGGCTCTCAGCCACGCCGGTGACCATCAACAAGGTCAGCGGAAGCTCGGAAGGCGCGATCACGGGCTGGTCTTTTGAGGCGGAGCCCCCCGTGATCTACAAACTTACCGACGTGGGAAAATCCGTGCTCACGCCTCTCCCCAATGTCTATCAGGCCGGCCAGTGGGCCTACGCTCCGGCCGGGGTGCCGATCGCCATGCTCACTGCCTGGCACGCTTATCAGAACATCAAGAAAAAGACGGCCAAAGGCCGGG
>CAZNAF010000133.1:0-3509 GCA_964570925.1 uncultured Anaerolinea sp. | reverse complement strand
GGCCTTTTCATGTCGATTTAATGGGGACTGAATTCGTTTTATATCCCCGATCGTCGATACTTAAGGCAGCAACACCACCAACCAGGATTCGGATCGTAAAGATGGAACTTTTTTCACCTTTTCAGCGTATATGAAATAACGAACCTGTTTTCTGGAACGGGTGTTTTAACTGTCAAATTGGTGCAGCGCACGGAAAGTGGAAGGTTGAAATGTCTATGGTAGTTTATCTCGTGGTCGGTTTCTTTGGCGTGATGTTCGCCGCGTTTAGCCTGGTCGGATTGGAATCCAAGTCCAAATGATTAAACGTATCGTATCCCAATTTCCCTGAAAGCGCGCTCGCGGATCCGCCGGGCGCGTTTTTGTTTTAATAAACGTCAGGGAGGGTTCCAAACCCTTCCAACAGCAGAATGTCAGTAATGATTGTTTCTAGAAATAATTTTTCAGTTTTGTCGGGGGACCCGTGTTTTATCTATTGAACGGCGATGGTTTCAGTAGGGGAGGGTTCCAAACCCTCCCAAAACAAAAATGTCTACGATGATTGTTTCTAGAAATAATTCATCAACCTTAACAGATCTTCCATGCGTTCACGCTCTTCACGGATGGCGCGACGCAGCAGCTTGCGCGCCGACCAAGGCTCTACCTCCCTCTCGCGTACCGCTTCCTCCGCAGGCCAGTCGATAAGACACCTGGTTAACCTGTCTCTGACCAATTTCAATTGAGTGAACACATCAGCGGACTGGTCTGCGTCCCCGGTCAGACCGGCCGCCTCCACGAGCCATTGTTCCGCTTCCGCGATCCCTTCCAAAACAGACTGGAGAGTGAAGGCTTCCCCTTCAACCACGCGCGCCAATTCGGAGGGAGTGAAGGAACCCGCCATCTGCAACAAGTTGGCTCGCTGCCAGGCCAGCACCTGCCGCCCCTGTTGCAACTCGCGCGGGTCGAGCGGCCTTTGGTCGTCGGTGAACCAGTTGCAAGGGGCGTCCTTGGCCACACAGCGGTCGAGCAGTTCCACCATCCTGACGTCGAAATCTCCCAGGTCGGCCAGCCATGAATCCTGCGTATGCTTGGCAAGCCAACCCTGGTAAGCCACCAGGGCCTGGGGCACGCGCATGAGTGCCTCGCTGCCGTCCCTGCCCCTGGCCGTCACGCCTGGATGATCCAACACCCAGGCCACGGAGCCATTTTCAATTGTGTTTTCGAGCCCTACCCTGATGCGCATCTTGTTTGCCTGCCTGTTTTTGACCGATTATAGCATCTTGACAAATCTGCACAATTCCTGAATTGGAACTTATAATCATTTGCGGGCGTCTATTGAAAATCCACATTCTTTTGAGGAGACCTATGGACAACGTTGAATCAAGCAACAACAATTCGCAAAAAAAGAACGCCCTTCATTTCGAATGGGTTTTACCGGTATTTTTGAAACCACGTCAGACCCTGCAAAAAATTTCCACCCAAGACAAGCCGGTCTGGCTTACCCCGCTGCTGCTGCTATCCGCTTTGATCCTGCTCTCGGTTCTGGTGGCGGCCCCGCTAAAGCGTAATGAAGTGTTGATGGCGCAGAGCACCCCGGAATATTTCGATTACTTTTCATCTGACCAGCAGGCTGCCTTTATGAACGGTCAGGCCAGCCAGACCTCGCCGCTTTTCCTCTACCTGCTGCCCATGGTTTCGGGTTGGGCGGGGTTATGGCTGTCGTGGTTCCTGCTTTCCAGCCTGCTGCACCTGAGCCTCACGCTGGCCGGAAGCCGCGCCGCGAATCTTCGCTCCTACAATTTGGCAGGCTGGTCCTTTTTGCCCATCGGCCTGCGCCACGTGGTGCAAATTTTGGCCATGCTCTTCACCAAAAGCCTCATAGCCGCCCCCGGTCTTTCGGGTTTTATAGGCGGGGACGTGAAGGGCTTTGCCGCTTTCGCTGCCGCGTTGTTGGGCTTGCTCGACCTTTATTTTGTCTGGCAGATCATCCTGCTGCTGCTCGGCGTGACGCCCCTTTCCGGTCTGGAAAAGAAAAAAGCCTGGTCGGCCGCGGCGGTCGCGTTGTTTCTGCTGGTCTTGCTGCAGGCCGTGCCAGGATTCCTCTCGCGTGCCCTGAGCGGATTTTCAATGGGGTCGGGGTTTTATTTCTAGAAAAAATCAGACAGTCAGGCTATGAAACCAAAAACCTTTGTTTGTGTGAAAGACCTGCACAAGGAATTTGAAATGGGCGCGACCGTGGTCCGGGCGCTGGACGGCGTATCGCTGGAGATCAAACGCGCTTCTTTCACCGTCATCATGGGCCCCTCGGGTTCCGGCAAGAGCACGCTACTCTACCTGATCGGCGGGCTGGACTGGCCGACCTCCGGCTCCATCCTGGTGGACGGTGAGGAGATCCAGAAGCTGGACGAGAACTCCCTGGCTGTTTTCAGGCGCCGCAAGGTAGGCTTCATCTTTCAGTCTTTCAATCTCATCGCCAGCATGGCGGCCGAAGAGAACGTCTCCTTTCCGCTGCGCTTTTCGGGGGTGATCCCCTCTGAACGCAAGACCCGCTCACAAGCCCTGCTCGACCGCGTCGGTCTGGCGGACCGCATGACCCACAAGCCCACAGAACTCTCGGGCGGTCAACAGCAGCGTGTGGCCGTGGCGCGGGCGCTCATTAACGACCCGCCGCTCATTTTGGCCGATGAACCCACCGGCAACCTCGACAGTTTCAGCGGAATTTCCATCATGCAGCTGCTTTCAGACCTGCACAAGAGCGGCAAGACGGTCATCGTGGTGACCCACGACCCGCGCATGCTGCAATTCGCCACCGACACCATCTTTTTGCTGGACGGCAGGACCGTCACGGAAGCCGAATATAAAAAGGCAACCGATATGCTTGCCCAGCCACAAGAAAAGGGGTAAATCCTGATGAACTTCAAAAGTAAAAAGACAGTTTCGATCCTGCTCATGACCTGTATGCTGTTGTCCACCTTTTTCCTGGCCCTGCCGGCGAGAGTCGTGACAGCAGCCGCGAGCCCCATTACAGCCACCGCCACACCGACCGAACAAAGCGGCACGCCGGGAACGGTGCTACATTACGCCGTTACCGTTGTCAACGGCGACACCGTCAATGCGGCCACGCTGGACCTCAGCGCCGCCTCGGTGAACGGCTGGACGACGGGCATTACCGGCCAGGCCAACCCCATTTCCGTTGGGGTCAGCTCCAGCGTTACCGTTATCGTGGATGTGACCATCCCGAGTACGGCCACAGCCGGTCAGAATGATATTGTCACCCTTACCGTCAACGAGAGCGGCAGCTTTGCCACTTCGGTTTCCCTGGCGGTATCCGTCACTGCCCCGGCTGCCGGATCGAACCGTCCGCAGTTGGGTGTGAATTCCTTCAGCTATGGCAACAAGCGCGTCACCGCCGGTACCGAATTTGAACTGGCCCTGGTGATCGACAACCGCGGACAGGTCAGCGCCTACAACAACACGGTCACCTTTAGCGGTGAGGGCTTCTTCCCCATCGGCACGGGCGGCATGCAGTCCAT
>CAZNAF010000132.1:0-3551 GCA_964570925.1 uncultured Anaerolinea sp. | reverse complement strand
GAAGTGGCCAAAACCTCCTCGCGCATCGCCCGCATGGAAGGCCTGGACGCCCACGCCCGCGCCGCGGAAGCCAGACTGGAATAAGCAGTCACCCATCAAGAAAAGGCTGTCCCTCAGAAAAAGGACAGCCTCATAATGGAATTCGTTTTTAGGTCAAAAATTAATCGCAATGCACCATACCGGCCACGTCCGTATAACAGTTCACACTTTTTACGGGGGTGGCGGTGGGGGTGAGGGTCGGGCAGTAAGGAACCTTAACGGTCATGGAGCCGCAGCCCATCTCCGACTTTTTGCCTGACCCACAATAGCTGATATTTTGCTGAGGGTCTACAATCTTTTTCAGACCTAAAGGACAGATCGATTTCAGTTTGTCGGGTGCTTCGCAGCAATCATTGGCCGGGTCATAGGTCTGACCTTCAGGGCAAAGCGGTTGTTCACATTTTGACTGTGCACCTGGCATCAGACATTGCGCATCCAACGGGACACAGGTCCATGCATAGCCCTTTGAGGTCTTCAGCATAGCCGTGTAATATCCCTCCGGGCAGCCTGAATAGAAATCAAAATTCGGCATACACATTCCATCGATCTCGTCATAACCTATCGAACAGGGCGGTTCCTCAACCCACTCGCCTTTTGGTTCACAGAACAATGAAGGGGCGAGTTCATACCCAAACGGGCATTCATAAGGAACATATGGCAGATCGGCTGACTGACAATATTCCACTTCGACCTCAGCACCCTGGATCAGGCTGGGGTCAATGCAGCCGTAGGAAATATCTCCGGAATTAATTTTATAAGCAGAATCACAATCAAGTAATGTATTGTTTATCTCCAAAGAAAGGGTTGTGTTGTCTCCACAACTGGTTTGACTGACACCGAGGGAAGTGTGAGCATTACCACTATTGGTAAGGTTACAAACTGCAGACATTACAGGTGGACTACAAGGGTAAGGAGTTCTCGTGGGTCCTGAATCGGCCTGAGTCACCCCAATGGGCAAAACAGAACACTGCCGCGGCACCTTCTTTGTGGATTCATTGTAATCCCCCAGCAGCACACAGCGGAAACCGCGGTTGGCGGAATGGTTGTTGGGATCATCCGCCAAGCGTGCAAAGGAAATGATCTCGTCTTTATTGGAATCGAACGCACCGCCGCGATACACTTTTTGAGTGCCGTCAATGGGACCGACCGGGTTGCTCACCGCTGCGTCGGTGTAGTAATCTTCGGCATACCAGTCGTTGACCCACTCCGATACGTTTCCTGCCAGATCCATCGCTTCAAATTCGCTGGCCCCGAGGTCATACTGGCGCACATCCTCCGGGATGGAGGGTGTGAGGCAGTCGTTATAGTTCAGCAGCCCGCAGGTTGGTTTATCCTCTCCCCAGGGGTAGGTGGTGTCCTCATTGCCGCGGGCGGCGTACTCCCACTCCGCCTCGGTCGGAAGTCGGCTTTCTATGTATGCGCAGTATTCAGACGCCTGCAGCCAGTCGACCCCCACCACAGGGGCATTGACCCGGTCTGCTCTGCTGTACCAATAAGGAGTGTCCTTCTCCTCATGAGGAGCCGTGCAGGCCCCCGCTTCTACACAGGCAGCATATTGCTGGTTGGTGACCTCGGCCTGATGGATCCAGAATCCATCGAGTTGCACCGTGTGGCCCGGTGCGTGATCGCTGGGAGTCTCTTCGTCCTGCCCCATGATGTATTCGCCCGCGGGTACGTAGACGAAATCGCTCTCGTCGATCCAATGCAACACAGAACCCGTCACAGGCACCAGGTCGGCGAGCGTGACCCCGTCCGACGGCACTGCCTCGTCTGTCGATTCCTCAACCGGCGCGGGTGTATCCAGGCTGGCAGGCGGCGGGGTGGTGGATTGCACGGTTGCATCCGGTTTGGCCGGCAGATTGCACGCAAAAAGCGCGCAGACCAATACGATGATACAAAGGAACTGCAACAGGAACCTGCTGATGGTTTTCATATCCCTCCCCAAGAATACGAATATAAGTTATTGGGATTCCATTGATATTTGGTTGTGTTGGTTTGATGGGATTCCCGGCATTGTATTTTTTCATTATACATCTGATTGGACGCCATGATTCAAGATGTTTATCTTCCTTTTAAAGATCGAGTAGATGAACCTGAAAATTCCTTATATAAAATTGATTGATGATTAAATACTCAATTATGTTGAAAACGTGAAAAAACGCCCCTCAGTTGAGTTCCATTTGACCACCTTTGGATCTTGATGGTAATATTCAATTACGCTGATTTTAAAAACAAAATTGTTACGGGAGGATGATAGAAAATGCCCGATCATGAGACCCCCATTCGCTTGTTCGCGGGTTCGGCCAGCCAGGAATTTGTCTTGAGGATGTGCAGTTTTTTGGGCATTGAAATGGGCAGATCCCAGGCGATCTCTTTCAGCGAAGGCAACACCTACGTGAAGATCCATGAAAAGGTCCGCGGACAGGATGTGTACATCGTCCAGTCTGTGGCGCTCAACCCGAACCAGGAATTCATGGAGCTTCTTTTCTGGATCGACGCCTTCAAGCGCGCCAGCGCCCGATCAGTGACGGCCATCATCCCCTATTTCAGTTACGCCAAAGCGGATAAGAAGGACGAACCCAGGGTCTCCATCCGCGCGCGCGTGTGCGCGGACTGCCTCGAAACGGTCGGCGTGGACCGCATCCTCACCATGGACCTGCACAGCCCGCAGATCCAGGGCTTTTTCAAGAAACCGGTGGATCATCTCTCCGCCATCCCCGTGCTCGCCAGGGAAGTGAAAAGCCTGGGCATCGAGGACCTGGTGGTGGTCTCGCCCGACGCCGGGTTCACCAAGAACGCCCGCCTTTACGCCGGGCTGCTGGGAGCCCCCTACGCCATCGGTGACAAGATCCGCCGCGAGGTCGGTGAAAAGGCCGAGGTGCTCGAGATCATCGGTTCCGTGGAAGGCAAGAACGCCCTTCTGGTGGACGATTTTTCGCTCACCTGCAACACCCTCAGCAGCGCCGCGTCGCAATTGATCGCCCATGGCGCCAAAAGTGTTTACGCCTGCATCTCCCACTCCCTGCTGGATGAGAAAGGGCTGAAGACCCTCGAGGCCAGCCCCATTGAGAAACTGCTCATCACCGACACGGTGGAGAACGCGCACGTGCGCAACCACCCTCGCATCGACCTGGTCTCGGTGGCCCACATCTTCGCGGACGCGGTGAGCGCAATCCATCACGAGGAATCACTCGGAGCCTTGCTGGAGCGTTACAACGCGCTGCAGGCCTAGGCAAAAAGGGGGATTGGCTTGACCATTCCCCGCCCCCTCTGATAAAATACTTCTCGCAAGGCGACGTGGCCAAGTGGCAAGGCAAGGGTCTGCAAAACCCTGATCATGGGTTCAAATCCCATCGTCGCCTCAATTTATTTAACTTGATCATGGAGGCTACGCACTACCCCTTCGGGGCACGCGTCCCATCGTCGCCTCCAAAAAAACGATGACAAGGTTTTTTCTAACCTTGTCAACGTTGCCTTTAACCCTCTCTTTATTTTTTTACGATCACCCTGAA
>CAZNAF010000131.1:0-3617 GCA_964570925.1 uncultured Anaerolinea sp. | reverse complement strand
ATCAAATCAAAACAAGAGGGCTTGCGCTTCTCAAGTTCATGGAAGATCGATGGAGCTTAAAATTCAAAGATGAAGAGCGTGAAAAATCGCTCTTCTTGAATTTTGAAGATTTAAACGGAAAACCTGGCATTCAATAACGTGATCGTTCCAGAATTGGTAAAGGATGGAAGAGCACACAGAATTGATGGCGGCGGGTGAATTAGAGGTGCTTATGCCATCAAATCGGCCAAACACAAGCCACGGGATAAATGATTACCGGCAAAGGCAATCAGGCGACTAACACCCAGGGCGGCTTGTTCTTGTTTATAACCGCGCATCGAGCGATAGCGCTCCTTGATCCACCAGCCGATGGCGCGTTCACAATGGTTGTTGGTACCGTCAATAATTTCATTTCCATATTCATCCTTCCAAAGTCGATAGAACGTCAATCGCGGCCAGAGATTCCAGCGATCCATGAACAGATTGCGCATGCGATAGGCAACGTCATATTTCTTGCCTTTCCCGGGTTTTCGAGCAGCAGCATAACGCAGATAAATTTCTTCAAGTTGGGATTGAGCTTCTGGGGGACGGGAATGGATCAACTCTTTGAGGGTGGTCAGGTCATGGATTGCCTGTTCAAGGGTAACCTGAATGGCAGCCAGGGAATGATCTAGCCCTCCATTAATCAGTGCCGTGAGTTCATCCACCAGTGCGTCTGTGTTTCGACCGACATGGCTTTTACAGACCTGCTGTGAGCGCCCTGTCGCATCACACACCTTTTTGAGAGCATCTGCATCATCGGTTACCACCACATCCGCATCCACTGCATCCAGAATGGGCTCAAGCCAGGCCTTCAGTTGTTCCGCATCTTCGCCAGGTAGTTCATCCATGCTCAATACCATTCCATTTGTGGCATCGACCGCAATACCGATCGTTAGCCACTTCCCATTACAACGAACGCTGGTTACATCGGCTCCAACCGCTTTTGTCTTGTAGCCATCCAACCGTTTTTCCTGTTTCATACCCGGTACTTGTTTCGCAACTTCCTGAACTGCCCGGTAAACACTGGTTTTGCCAATGCCCATTCCCAGACTACTCAGCACTATTTCCACCGCCCCATAACTCAACCCCAGCAGATACAGCATGACTGCCATCCCATTCACCCGTTTTGAGATTTGCTTGTGGTTCACTCCTTTCGGGTAAACACGGAATACGTGTCCACCACAGATGCACTCATACCGCCAGGCTCTTACTTCTGGATAGGTCGCATCCACGATCTTTTTCCCCACTTCTTGGCGTGGAATAAACCGTATTCCGCCGCATCCTTTTTGCGGACATTTCTTCGGTATTTCAAATTGGTTCGGTTCGACTTTTGGTAAAATCAGGTTGAGGCGCATATTGCTCATGTGTCTCCTGTTCGAATTTCCGGGTTGACTTGCCGGTCGACCCGGAATTCTTTTTATACCCCCTTTTTACCAAGTTTGGAACAGTCACCAATAACTAACTCACCCTCATCGGTTAAAATAGTTGCTAAACCACAACCTTAACCTCTCCGTTGCGGACCGAGTCGTATATACGGGTATAAGTTTAGACCTGTGATGCAGGGGTAAACCAGATTATAAAATGCGTACCGCCCTCCAGTGATGGAGGGCGGTTTTGTTTATAATAATTGCAGTGAATGGAATTTTAATGGCAGCGGGTCAAAATCAAGAAAGGTTCCAATAACGATCAATCACTCCTTAGAATGGGAGACCCTTTTTATAGTACAAAAAAATAGCGAAGGTTAACATCCATGGTGTTTATTGCAGCAGCCTAACGAAACGTAAGGTTTTGAAAGTTATCATAGGTGATTTAATGCCGAATCAATGAGGAAATCATCAGAAAAAGTATTGTGATGAAAAGAGCTTATAATTGCTATTATCACGAGTCGGAACAACTAAATGTTAGTGCGCTTTATATCAGGAGGAAGATAAAATGCCGGACCAAACAAAAACATGCCTTTCTGTGCTTGCTTACATTTCTATGTTTGTTTTACCAGGTGTTGGTTTTTTGATTGGCTGGATTGGGTGGGATATTCGCACAGGCATAGTAATTGCGTCAATACTTTTCGCAGTATTTTTCTTGCTAGGCGGTATTTTTCTTGCGATTGTGGGAAATTTATCATGGATTTCCGTGAGTTTGCCATTAATTGGGGCTACTATTTACTCGATATCGCCTAATTTCTTGCCAAGCCCAATAGATGACACAATAGTAATGGCGGCGGGGGCAATGCTTACATTTGTATTATGGCTTAGAAAACAACCTGAGACGCCTAAGTGGATAATTTTTCCTCTCCTTATGTCGAGCCTGTATACCCTTGTGGGGGGCTTTATTCCTGGCCCGGTCGATGAATTAATTGTCACGGCAATTTTAGGGGGTACTTCAGCGTATGGCGCTGTAAAAAGCGACCAACAACTCAAACAAATCAGCAACAATGAAAGTGGCAGTAATTCGAATTCTCAGTAAATGCGGCAGCGAGCTAAAAACTACTTACACACCGCCTCTGCGCTTCGCGCTTCGGGCTGCGCCTCAAGCGCGACATTGGTCAGGCACTTGCATAAACTCCTTTCGTTGGGTTAATTCTCAATGTTTTTGAATAGGCGAGGATCTTCAATCATAAAGCCTGACCTTGGGATAACCCCAGCCTTGAGCAGCCATTTGCCTTCAAGACGGATCTGGGGTTTGACATCCTTGCGGAAGGGATCGCCGCTGTCAAGCACCTTCAAAGTGCGTGAGATGCTGGTCACGACTTTCCTCCCTTGCACCAAGTGCCATCCTCCAGCTTGTGGGAGTACCATGTGCGCCCGTTTTTCTTCCACTCGCGCATGGGAACGTTGTGGATGGGACAGATGTGAGTCTCAGCCTTAGCTGGCTCGTCTTTAGCGCTAGTTAGCGACAGTTTATTGAGCGGTGTGCATCCGGACTCGTTGAGCCTGGTGATGGCCGCCTGCGCTTTGTGCAGCACATCCACACCTGACCCAGATTCAAGCGATAGCAGGCACTCGTAACCTGATGGGTCTAGGTAGCGCACGGACCAGGTTGCTGAGGCTGCCAGATCGTACAGATCTGGAACTGGTGACAGGATGATGTTCTCTGTCATGGAACCTCCTTCATTGGGTTAGGGAAAAAGAAAAGGACGCCTCTCTGGTTAGGAGAAGCGTCCTTTATTGATGGGGAGTATCAGGTGAGTATCTCCCCGCAGTCGTCACAAACTTCCTGAATGTCGTCCCACACTTCGCCAGCGCTAAAGTGGAAGCCGCCAGTCCGGGAGACATGCTCGTGCGGACACTTCGCCTGGTCGAGCAGCAGGGCGAACTCAGTCAGGTCAACCCATCGGCCTGCCACACCCGTGCCTTCACAGTGGGGACAGGGAAGATGTCGGGTATAGGTGTTGCCTTTGAAGTCCACATCCTGACCTGCTGGCAGATAAGCCTTTCCATTGCAGTGCGGACAGGTATCCAGGATCCTTATCTTTATCATTGCACCTCCTTTCTTTGGGGTTAAACAAAAAACCCGCCCTCTCAGGCGGGTAAACAGTTGATCACTGGAATTGAGGATTTACTTCCTCCTCTTATCCAGGAAATCGCCGATCATCATGA
>CAZNAF010000130.1:0-3681 GCA_964570925.1 uncultured Anaerolinea sp. | reverse complement strand
GACAAGATTCTTCTCCTTCTTTCAAGGTAAGATGTTTCTGAGAAATCAGACCAAAACGAGTGGACCGGTGCCCCACTCGTTTTGGTTTAAGGTATCTAGACTCGAGCATTTCTCCTGTCCCTCTCGCACAAACCGCTCGGGGATTGTCAGGATGCTTCACGACCCCACTCGTTTTCCGCCCTTTTTGAGTTTCGATTCAGATTGCCGTCCGCCAAATTTCGTCATATACTCTTGTTATTAACGTTGAATGGTGAGGAGATACCATGTTACCTATTGGAGATGACAATTCTCAAAGGCGGCTGTTCCCCTTTGTCACGTACATGCTGGTGGCTGCGAACGTTCTTGTGTTCCTTTTGGAACTGGTAGGCGGAGAGCAGTTCATCTACGCCTGGTCCGTCATACCGGTGCGCTTTTTATCCAACCCGGTGGGAGGTTTTATCACCCTGTTCACCTCCATGTTCCTGCACGCCGGCTGGATCCACCTCGGCGGCAACATGCTCTATCTGCTGATTTTCGGTGACAACGTGGAAGACCGTTTTGGACATTTCAAATTCCTGGTCTTTTACGTCCTGTGCGGCCTTGCCGCCGCTCTTGCCCAATTTATCGTTTCCATGTACAGCGATATCCCAACATTGGGAGCTTCAGGAGCCATTGCCGGAGTACTGGCAGCCTACCTGATCCTCTTCCCGGGCCGACGGGTTAGGGTTTTATTGACCATTTGGGTGGTGAACCTGCCCGCCATTCTGGTGATCGGCGCCTGGATCGCAATTCAACTGGTCAGCGGAATGGGTACCCTTGCCGGCACTTCCGCTTCAGATGGCGTGGCCTATATGGCTCATATCGGTGGTTTCGTAGCCGGCTTGATCCTGACCGGTTTCATGCGCAAAAAAGCGCGTCCAATTTATTATTCATAACAGGAGGAATCATGCCTGAAAACCAGGAGTTGATCCAACGTGTCAAGACCATCCTTGCCAACAAAGATATAACCGAAGGACCCGTTTTCGGCGGTCTCGGGTTTTCGATCAACGGAAAACCGTTTTGCGGCGTTCGTGAAGATATGCTCTTCCTTTTGGTCGGCGAGGAGCGCCTCGATGAGATACTCACACATCCGCTTGCCAGACCGCTGGAAGTGAATGGAACGGCTGTGCCGGGTTGGGTAGAGATCGTGCCGACCGGGATCAAGCGGGATATTGATCTGGCCGGTTGGATCAACACAGGTGTTACCGCACTGGAGTAAACAGGTTTCCACTTCACTATATTAAAACCTTATACAAGGCCATTCAAAAAATGATGCAACTGACATAATAAACGAGCATTTTTATTAAAGGAGTCCGTTTATGAATGCCAGAAATAAAAAAGAAACTCAATCTGTTGATGATTCTCTTGATTTCAAGAGAATTTTTCCAGTCCTTGTGATCGTATTAATTGACCTCTTGGGTCTAACGATTATCATTCCCTTGTTATCATTATATGCAGCTTCCTACGGAGCTGATGCCGCCACGATCGGTTTTCTTGGAGCAGCCTACCCCGCCATGCAGGTGGTCGGAGCCCCCCTCTTGGGACGACTATCCGATCGTTTTGGGCGAAAACCCGTGCTACTTCTCAGCCAGGTTGGCACATTAACAGGGTTCTTGTTACTGGGATTTGCCAACTCCATCGCATTGATCTTTGCAGCCAGGCTCATTGATGGATTATCCGGCGGCAATATTTCCACTGCGCAAGCCATCATCACCGATATCACCAGCGAGAAGAATCGAACCAGAGGATTAGGCTTGATCGGCGCTGCGTTCGGGATGGGTTTCGTCGTTGGTCCCATTATTGCCTTTGTGTCTTTGGCAGCCAGCGGAAATAACTTTCATGTTCCCGCCTTTGTGGCCGCTGGATTTTCATTAGTTTCCATCATGTTGACCGGTTTTCTATTAAAAGAATCCCGTCCTTCAAATAAAGAAGTCTCATTATCATCTCCTGATGAAATTTCTCTAAAGCGTTTCATAAAAACCATGCGAAAACCTTTTGTGGGTTTTCTCTTGTTATCCATTTTTCTATATCAGATTGCCTTCGGCGGTTTTCAGCAACTTCTCTCTCTGTTCACTCTCAATCGTCTTGGATTGGACGCATCGGGGAATTCCATCGTTTTTGTGTGGGTGGGGTTGATCGTTGTTGCCGTTCAGGGATATTTCATCGGTAAATGGAGCCGCAGGTTTGGAGAAGTTAAATTAATAAAAATTGGTTTGGCAATATTGATCGCCGGCTTCCTTCTAACCGCTTTCACACCGCGAATCCCTCCTCCTTGGTATTCAAAAAGCGCGATTGTTGCGGAAATGAGTACAAACAGAAACTTACCCGGTGAGACTCCCCCAACATTTGAACTGCAGATCGATATACCGGATGAAACCAATAAGGGCTGGCTTGGATTGACTTGGCTATTAATATCAATGGTCCCGGCTGCCGTCGGCGGGGGAATTCTTCAGCCTTCGATCAACAGTCTGATCTCGCAAAAAGTGAGCGCAGCTGAAATCGGAGGTACTTTAGGTGTTTCAGCAGGTCTTTTAAGTGCAGCAAATTCCTTTGCACCTGTAATTGGAGGTGCATTCTTTCAGCTATTCGGTTCCAGTTCACCTTATCTTTTTGGAGCCATCCTTTGTGCATTTGTGCTCTTCTTATCCAGAAAGGGCCTGAAAACCCAACCTATACAGATTGATTGACCGAAAGGATATAATTATTAGAGAAGTATAAGAACCAAAAATACCAATTGACGTTGTTGGAGAATTATTGTATTCTAATGCAATTGGTTTTTTACGGTTTTTTCCATAAAATAAAAAAACAAAAGGGTAAAAAAATGGCGACTATGGAAGACATCTTGGCGGTTATTTTGGGGGGTGGACGAGGTTCCAGACTGTTTCCGTTGACCCAGCAACGGTCAAAACCGGCTGTTCCTATGGCCGGAAAGTACCGTTTGATTGACATTCCCATCAGCAACTGTATTAACTCCGGAATTCTCCGTATCGGCGTGTTGACCCAGTTCAATTCCCTTTCCCTTCACCGGCATATTGTCAGGACCTATAATTTTGATGCTTTCCATCAGGGCTGGGTACAAATTTGGGCGGCTGAACAGACCATGGGAAATACCGCCTGGTATCAGGGCACTGCCGACGCGGTTAGAAAACAAATATCAGAGATTCGCTCCACCAGGGCAAAGTACGTATTGATCCTCGCGGGCGATCATCTTTACCGTATGGATTTCAAAACCATGGCTGACTTTCATTTCAGTCTGGATGCAGATATTACCGTTGCCGTCCAACCGGTGAGCAGGAATGACGCTCCCCGGTTTGGTATTTTAAAACGTAGTGATAATTACAAGATCACCGATTTCTTCGAAAAGCCGAAAGACGAAGAGACCTTAAAATACGCTGAAAGTCGCAAGGACGCTGATAAACCCTACCTGGGTTCAATGGGCATCTACTTATTCAAAACAGAAGTGTTGATCAATTTGCTTGATCAGATCAAAGCAGATGATTTTGGCGGTGAGATCATCCCCGCTGCCATAAAAACACATAATGTATACGGATACGACTTTGAAGGGTTCTGGGAAGATATCGGTACAATTCGAACATTCTATAACACAAACCTGGCTTTAACCCAGCCAAATCCGCCTTTTAATTTTTACGATCCCTCCAAACC
>CAZNAF010000129.1:0-3697 GCA_964570925.1 uncultured Anaerolinea sp. | reverse complement strand
AAAATCAACACGAGCATGGGAATGCCGCGCACCAGTTCCACGTAAAGGGTGGCCAGGTTCCTGGCAAATGTGTTGTTCGAGATCCTGCCCAAACCGGTCAATAGTCCGAGGGCGAGGGCAAAAACAAAAGCGATCAAGGTGGTGGTGATGGTGACACCGAGACCGGCCTGAATAAACAAAAACGCCTTTTGAAAAGGCTTATTAATGATAATGGTGACAGCTGTGAAAATAGCTATCGCGATAATTGCATATAAATACCAGGGAGCGTTTCGCAGTTTATACGCCACGTATTCCCGATATTCGGGTGAGTTTCGTATGGGAGGCCTCGCGGCAGCGGTGGTTTTTTGTGGCATGATGATTCTTTCTACGGGCTCCCTCAAAATAGCAGGGAGCCCGTTACTGGTTGGTTTTATCTATTGAATATCGTCGTAGGTAATGGTGAAATCAGGGCCGAAATATTTCGCTTGCAGCGCATCAAGGGTGCCATCGGCTTTCATGGCTTCAAGGGCCTGGTCGACAGGACCCACAAGGTCGCTGCCCAGAGGATAAATGAAACCAAGTTCGTCACTCGAAATCGAGGGGCCGATCAACTCAAGCTGATCTTTGCTGGTACCCTGATAGCCCAGACCGACGATCTCGTCGATGATGATGGCGTCAAGGTCCCCGGCGAGGAGGGCCTGCACCGCGAAGGGGAAGGTATCAAAGGCCTGGATGCGGTCTTCGGGAAGGTATTTCGCGGCGGTCTCATAGTTAGTGGTGCTGACCTGCGTTCCGAGTTTGAGTTCGGGGTTGGCAACGATGTCTTCAATGGTAGAGAATCTGTCTTCGCCTTTGCGGACCAGAAGTCTCTGCTGGATCTGCTGGTAGCCTATGGAGAAGGCGACCTGTTTCTGGCGTTCTTCCGTGTTGGTCACGCCGTCAGCGCCGACGTCATATTGACCTTCGGACACGGACTGGATCATGCCATCCCAGGCGGATTCGACGAAGACGGGGGTGCAGTGCAGACGAGTGCAGATGTCATTCCACGCATCGTAGTCCCAGCCGCCGGCTTCGCCTGTTTCAGCGGAGATGTAGTTGAAAGGCAGGTAGGCGTTCTCGACCGCGATGCGGACTTCGCGGCATTCGAGGTCCACGATGGCATCTTCCGCGGTGCCCAAACAGCCTTCAGCTTCTTTGGCGGCGCCGCCGCATGCACTCAGCATGAAGACGCTTATTGCCAAAACGATCACAAGTACCAGTTTTTTGTTTTTCATGTTTCTTCTCCTCAAAAAGAATTTGATCTCAAACAATCCACAACAAGAGCAGATTGAGAATCCCGATATGAATTGCATATAAAAAGGCCCTCCCCATGAAGGGGAAGGCCAGATTTTCAAAACATGTTTTACTACCCGTAAAACCGAATCAGCGCCTCAATCCCTTCAACGGATTGGCGAAAGCTTTCGGCTGTGCTTAGGGGTGTAGACTAATACCATAGGTAAATTTATAGCAAAAAAACCGCATAAAGTCAATAGCTGAAAGGGCTCAATGCTTGAGGAAATTGTGAAATAATTATGAAAACCATTTTTATGGAAAATGGAAAAGGAGAGCCAAATGCTTGTTCAGGAAACCATTAACTGGCTGCTGGAGTCTTCCGGGTGGGTGGAATATCACACAAGGCTGAACCTGATGGGCGAAACAGAGGAGAGCGTTAATGTCCAGGCTGCCAGGAGGAGGATGGTCGATAGCCGAGAAGTACAAAAGGTGATCGCCGAAGTGGCGGAATGGCCGGGAGCGGTGTTGATCAGCCACAAGAGCGCAGGCCACCCGATCCATAAGCTGGAGTTCCTGGCGGACCTGGGACTGCGGGCGGATGACCCGGGCATCTCAGCGATCATTGAGAAGATCACCAGCCACCAGGAGGAGGAAGGCCCCTTCCAGGTGCTCACCAATATCCCTGAAAAATTCGGGGGCAGCGGAGAGGATGTATGGGCGTGGGCGTTATGCGACGCCCCGCTGATCTTTTATGCGCTGACCAGGTTCGAGCTGGCAGGAGAAGCGTCCGTGCAAAGGGGGGTGGATTTTCTGATGCATTTGGTCAGAGAAAATGGATGGCCTTGCGCGGGGTCTACAAAATTAGGAACCTTCAGAGGCCCCGGACGCAAGTGCGACCCCTGCCCTAACGCCAACCTGATCATGCTAAAACTTCTGGCAGCCAACCCTGCCACACGCGACAGCCAGGCCAGCCGGCTAGGCGCGGAATCCATTTTGAAGTGCTGGGCGGAACGCGAAGCCTTTCACCCATACATTTTCTACATGGGCAACGACTTCTGCAAGACCAAGGCACCTCTGGTGTGGTATGACCTGCTGCATGTCACCTGGGTGTTGGCTCAATTCCCGTGGCTGAAGGGAGATGAACGCCTGAATCAGATGAAGGCAATTCTCGCGTCCAAGGCCGACGCGCAAGGACGTTTCACGCCGGAATCCGTTTGGCTGGCGTGGAAGGAATGGGACTTCGGGCAAAAGAAGGTGCCCTCGGCCTGGTTGACCTACCTGGCACAGAAAATATTAAGTGGTTAAAAGAAAAAGACCTGTTCACAATGAACAGGTCTTTGGTTTTGTTATTTGGCGAATTCAACCGCCCGGGTTTCACGTATGACGGTTACTTTGATCTGACCGGGATACTGCATGGATTCTTCCACCTTTTTGGCGATATCGCGCGCGAGGCGGGTGGATGCCAGATCGTCAATCTCTTCGGGACGCACAATGATGCGCACTTCGCGGCCAGCCTGGATGGCGTAGCTTTGCTGCACACCCTTGTAGGAATTGGCGATCTCTTCGAGGGCACGCAGGCGCTTGATGTATTGTTCGAGGTCTTCGCGGCGCGCACCAGGACGGGCACCCGAGATGGCGTCAGCCGCTTCGACGATGACCGCCTCGAGGGATTCCTGCTCAACCTCGTGGTGGTGAGCAGCCATGGCGTTGACCACCTTGGGATGCACGCCAAAGCGTTTGGCAAATTCGGCTCCCAATTGGGCGTGGGTGCCTTCCGTGTTGTGGTCGAGCGCCTTGCCCAGATCGTGCAAAAGACCTCCGGCGCGGGCGACCTCCACGTTGCCGCCCAACTCGGCGGCCAGCACGGCAGAGAGCTTGGCCACTTCCACGGCGTGTGAAAGCTGGTTTTGTCCGTAGGAGGTGCGGAACTTCAGGCGACCGAGCAGTTTCAGTACTTCAGGATGAATGCCGGCCACGCCCGCGTCAAAGGCGGCGCCTTCACCAGCTTCAATGATCGCTTTTTCAACTTCCTTTTCCTCATCGGCCAGGATCTTTTCGATGTGCGCGGGATGGATCCTGCCATCCATGATGAGGCGCTCAAGAGATCGCCTGGCGATTTCACGGCGAACCGGGTCAAAGCAGGAAATTGTAACAGCCTCGGGGGTATCGTCCACGATGACGTCAACGCCAGCGGCTTGTTCAAAAGCGCGAATGTTGCGTCCGTTGCGGCCAACGATGCGGCCTTTCATCTCTTCATTGGGCAAGGTCACCAGTGAGGTGGAAACGCTGACCACGTGTTCCGAGGCGACGCGCTGGATTGCATCCGTGATGATCTCTCGGGCGCGTTTTTCTCCTTCGGAGCGTGCTTCGGATTCGATCTGGCGGATGATACGGGCCATGTCGTTGCGGGCTTCCTTTTCCGCTTCGGTCAACAAGACCTGTTTGG
>CAZNAF010000128.1:0-3828 GCA_964570925.1 uncultured Anaerolinea sp. | reverse complement strand
GCGCCGTGATGACCCCCGTGATCGAACGCAACACCACCATTCCCATCCGCAAGTCGCAGATCTTCTCGACTGCCGATGACAACCAGACCGCCGTGGATATCCACGTGCTGCAGGGCGAGCGCCCCATGGCCGCGGACAACATGACCCTCGGACGCTTCCGTTTGGAGGGCATCCCCAACGCCCCGCGCGGCATCCCTCAGATCGAGGTTACCTTTGATATCGATGCCAACGGCATCCTCAATGTGACCGCGCAGGATAAGGCCACCGGCCGCGAACAAAAGGTCACCATCACCGCCTCCACCAACCTGCAGAAAACTGACATTGACCGCATGGTGCAGGAAGCCAAGTCTCACGAAGCCGAAGACCAGAAACGCAAGGAACTGGCCGAGGCACGCAACATGGCCGATAACGCCGCCTATCAGGTGGAAAAAGCCGTCAAGGAAGCCGGTGACAAGATCCCCGCGGACCAAAGATCCGCAGTGGAGGCCAAAGCGCAGGAACTTCGCCAGGCCATGACCGGGGAGGACTTGGCGCGCATCAAGAGCCTGACGGAAGAATTACAACAGGAGTACGCCAAGGTCATGGCGGCCAATCCCCAGCCCCAGCAACCCTCCGGGGAGGCGCAACCGCAGACGGGTGAGAACCCGAAGCCTGAAGGAGACGTCATCGACGGGGAATTTACGGAACAGTGATCCGTTTCATGTGGCAAGTAAAAGCGCATTTCAAACCGAAATGCGCTTTTTTAATTTTTCTATAAAAATATTTGAAACTTTTTAATTGATTTTTTCGTATTATTGAGTATAATATCAATAATATTGATGGGAGAGTTATGGACGTTCGAAGAATTGAAACAAAGGCCTCAAAAACAGCAGATTTAACGTGCGCCTGCCGCGCGATCTCCAGCCTCGAAAAAGACATTTTGCTGAAAAGTGATGATTGGGTGGCGCCGCTTTTGCTGCCTCGAAAATTTCAATTGATCTTGAAGAGTGAATTTCTCAGAGCGAGGCTGGCGCAGATCTGCGGGCCAAAAGGGATGTATGCCTGGGTGGTCGCCCGGACGAAATATATAGATGACTGGTTCGTAGGCATCGCTCGGGAAGGCTTCAAACAGGTGTTGATCCTTGGCGCCGGGTTTGATACGCGAGCCATCCGTTTTGCCGATGAGCTTTCGGGCGCGCGGGTGTTTGAACTGGATGCCGGATCTACGCAGATCATCAAAACCACGCAGTTCAAAGCCAGGGGTATCAACCTGCCTGATTATGTGACCTTTTTGCCTGTGAACTTTGAACTCGAAACCATCACCGAAAAATTGAAGAAAGCCGGGTTTCGCACAGACCTAAAAACCTTGATTGTGATGGAAGGCGTGCTTCAATACATTCGACCGGGGGCAGTGCGCGCGACCTTGTCTTCTTTATCGCAATTGACGCCACCCGGAAGCCGTTTGATCTGTGATTTCGCCAACGCTTCTTTTTTTCAAACGGAGGTTGATGTTTATGGAAAAACAGGCATGCAATCCATATTGAAACGATACGGCGAAACCTTTCAGTTCGGTGTGGCTGAAACCGAGGTGGAACCGTTTTTTGATCAGATGGGATTCCGGTTGGTGGAATACATCACGCCGCCTGACCTTGAACAAATGTATTTCAAGGATACACGCGGGAAAGTGCGCGCCAGGGTGAATGGGACTCAATCCATTATCACGGCGGAACGCTATTAGTCAATCGCTTCAGCCTTGGAATTCCCCGCAGTATCTATGGAGTTTTTAAAACCCTGTGCTTGTTGGACGCCTTCAGTTTTTCCTGATAGTGCTATACTTGTGTAAACGTTGCAAAACCTTTTCATAGAAGGAGAGTTCTTATGGGAGAAAGTAGTGGCAAGGCCGATAAAGGAAAAAAGGAACAGAAGAAAAAACCGAAACTGACCCAAAAGGAAAAGAAAAAACTGAAAAACGAGACAAAAAAGAAACCCGAATAATCCAATTCATAAACCGCAAACGGGCGAAAAGATTCGTCCGTTTTTTAAATCTCATTTTGGAATTAAATTTCTGATGAACCGAAGCATGCCGCGTAAGACTTATTTGATCCTCAATTTGCTGATCTTGTTGGCCAGTCTATTGGCTTTGCTGGTCTACAGTTGGTGGAAAAGATCCCTTCAAATTTATAATGCGGGCGAAGTTCTTTCTTCGTCTGAAACCCGCTCCTACCTCTTGTACGTGCCCGATTCTTACGATCCTCAGACCCCCGCTCCCCTGGTGATCAGCATCCACGGATACGCGGAGTGGCCTGCCCACCAGGCGCACACAAGCCGCTGGAATGAACTGGCCGAAAAGGAGGGGTTTCTGGTGGTCTATCCCTCCGGCACGGACTTTCCCAAGCGTTGGCGCACCACAGGGCTGCCCTCCACCAGCGGCACTTCAGAGATGGATGTGCTTTTTATTTCCGACCTCATCAACCAGCTTGAAGCAAACTATAATATCGACCCTGACCGGATCTATGCCAACGGTCTTTCGAACGGCGGCGGCATGAGCTATTTGCTAGCCTGCCAAATGTCCGAGCGTATCGCTGCCGTCGGCGGGGTGGCGGGCGCTTACACCTACCCCGTTAAGCAATGCAGCCCCTCCCGTCCTGTTCCCTTCATTGCTTTTCATGGCGACGCGGACCCGGTGGTCCCCTATTTTGGGGGTCCTTCCCGTTCTTTTGACATACCCTTTCCCTCCGTTCCTGATTGGATGGAAGCCTGGGCGGAACGCAACCAATGCACTCAAAAGACCTCCATACCGCAGGAAGAAGAGGTTTTTGGCGTGCACTACGAGGATTGCAGCCAAAACGCGGAAGTGATTTTTTACACCATTCAGGGCGGCGGGCATACCTGGCCTGGCGGCAACCCCCTGCCTGCCTGGCTGGTGGGAACCACCTCTCAAACGGTCAGCGCCACGGAATTGATGTGGGACTTTTTCGAGGAACACCCATTGCCACGCTGAGGATTTTTTACCTGAAAATTGGGGAAAAGGAGTAGACAGGATGGGACAAGCTGGATCACGCAAAAAGGAATATTTTCGAGATTTTTTCATCTTGATTGTTTTGATCCTTGGAGTTTTTCTTTATTTCAAGGTTCGCGATTGGAGCTCCAACGAGAAATCCGGCTTCATCAATTCTTTTGAAGACACGCGCACTTATCTCCTTTATGTACCGGATTCCTACAACCGCAGCGAGCCGGCTCCCCTGGTCATCGCCCTGCACGGATACGGCTCCAAACCCTCGGATATTCAGTTCACCAGCCGCTGGAACGAACTGGCCGATGCGGAGGGGTTTCTCGTTGCTTACCCGGCCGCGGATTTTTCACCGAAACGGTGGCGTACATCGGCCTCCATATCCACCATGGAGGATCCGCAGCGTGATGTGCAGTTCATCTCAGATCTGATCGATAATCTTGAAGTAAAGTACAACATCGACCCCGACCGTATCTACGTCAACGGCATCTCTCAGGGCGGCGGAATGACCTACGTGATCGCCTGCAGCCTGGCTGAACGTGTCGCCGCGGTCGGCAGCGTGGCGGGGGCTTACTCCTATCCGTTGGAACAATGCGCTCCTTCCCGCCCGATGCCGGTCATCGCCTTTCACGGTGACGCGGACGAGATCGTTCCCTATCTCGGCGGTGGTTACGCAGCCTACAACGTCAAATTCCTGCCTGCTCCTGATTGGACGTCCTGGTGGGCTGAACACAACCAGTGCGCCGCTTCGAAGGCCGTGGCGCAGTCAGGCGAGATCAATCGCACGGATTATCAGGACTGCGCGCTGGGGGCCGATGTGGTCTTCTACACCATCCAGG
>CAZNAF010000127.1:0-3855 GCA_964570925.1 uncultured Anaerolinea sp. | reverse complement strand
AACGATATTTTCGACCTGAACGGCATTCGCCAGACCGGCGTGCCTTTACAGCGCGTCACCGCGCACCTCAACCTGCTGCGCGGATTGCGAGGTATTGCCACCCGCGCCCACATCCTCAGTGAAAACAATTTCCCTTCCGGTGCGGGCATTGCCTCCTCGGCCTCCGCCTTCGCCGCTCTTACCTTGGCTGCCGTTCACGCGTTGGGCATCGAAATGTGTGAGAAAGACCTCAGCCGTCTCGCCCGCCGTGGATCAGGGTCCGCCTGCCGCTCCATTCCTTCCGGTTTCGTCGAATGGCTGCGTGGAAGCTCTGACCTTGATTCTTTCGCGGTCACCATCGCCCCCCCCGGCCATTGGGACTTGGTGGACTGCATCGCCGTCGTCGCCGATACGCACAAAAAAACAGGCTCCAGCGAAGGACATAAGCTAGCCGCGACCAGCCCCTTTCAACCAGTGCGTGTGGCTGACGCCGACCGCCGCGTGGAACGCTGTCGCACTGCCCTGCAGGCACGCGATTTCGACGCTTTCGCACGCATTATCGAGGAAGACAGCAACATGATGCACGCCGTCATGATGACCTCCCGCCCTGCCCTTTTCTACTGGGAACCGGCTACCATCGAGATCATGAAATCGGTCGACTCATGGAGGAAAACCGGCCTTGAAGTGGCTTATACCATCGACGCAGGCCCGAACGTACATGTCCTGTGCACGGCTTCCAGCCTGAATGAGGTCCAACGCCGCCTGGCTGCGATCAACGGGATCAAAGAGATCATCCTGGCACGCCCCGGAGGGCCCGCTCTTATCGTATAATATTGGGCGACAACTTTATTGGAGAAAGAATGACTGATGTAGGAAGCACCTTTTTAACCATTTTGGAGTTCATCCTGGCCTTTGGGGCTTTGGTCTTTTTGCATGAACTCGGACACTTCATCGCCGCACGCGCCAACAAGATCGACGTGGAGGAATTTGGTTTAGGCTATCCTCCTAAAATACTTAGGCTGTTCCGGGCCGGCGGCACTGACTTCACCCTTAACTGGATCCCCTTTGGCGGGTTCTGCCGCATGAAAGGCGAAGCCGGAGACATTTTGGAACCAGGGAGTTTTCCTGCTGCCAATCCGTGGCGGCGCCTGGCCACCTTGCTGGGCGGCCCGCTGACCAATCTGCTTGTGGGCATGCTGATCTTTACCTATCTGTTCACCCGCACCGGTGCACCTGATCTTACGAAAGTGGAGATCACCGAAATTGCCCCCGCATCGCCCGCCGCGGCGGAATTACAGGTCGGTGACATTATAACCGGATTGAACGGTGAAGAGGTGGACAGCCTCGATAAATTATCCGCCCTGCTTTATCCCAACCGGGGCAGCGAGGTAACTCTTTCGATCCTGCGCGATCAGCAAACCTTTGAGGTTACGCTCATGGCGCGAGAGGATCCTCCCGAGGGAGAAGGCGCAATGGGTGTGGTTATCTCCAACCCCGTGAGGCCCATCACCTTTTTCCAGGCCTTACCGATGGCCGCAATTACCACGATGGATCAGTGCGTCCATCTTTTCATGCTGCCCGTACGCCTGATCAGCAGACAGGTCGCTCCCAGCGACGTGCCCCTAGTCGGTGTGAAAGGTATTTATGACATCTACGCCCAGGTGCAAACCCTCGACAAGCAGGAAGCCGCCGTCGATCCCTCTCTCAGGGGCTTGAACATCCTCAACTTTCTCGCCATCATTTCCATCGCCTTGGGGTTCAACAACCTGCTGCCCATCCCCGCCCTGGATGGCGGGCATATCATCTTCCTCATCCCCGAGATCCTTTTCCGTAAACGCGTCAGACCGGAACTGGAGGGACGCATCCACGGCATCGCCTTTATGCTTCTGATCGGTCTAATGGTGCTTTTGTTGATCAACGACATCCTCAACCCGGTTTCGATCTATTAGAAAGCTCACCCATGGAAGAAAACCTTGAACGCGTTAAATTCCCGGAGGTACTCTCCGCCCTGCAAGACCAGTCCCGGCCGTTTCCCACCCGCCTGCTGAGAGGATTTTCAGACCTCTCTGAAAAGGACCTCAAAGGGTTCGCTGCACTCTGGAGCGAGATCCCACTACAACGACGGCGCTCCTTGCTTGAAGACCTCGAAGACCTTACCGAAAACGACACCCTGGTGTGTTTCGATGAAATGGCCCGCGTCGTTTTGGACGATCCCGATCCCTCCGTGCGCGTCCTCGCCATACGCCTTTTATGGGAATGCGAGAACGCGGGCGTCATCCCTGCCATGGTGGAGATGCTGCGCGGTGACGAGGACGAAGGCGTGAGGGCCACTGCCGCCTCGCTGCTCGGACGTTTCGTGTATCTCGGCGAACTGGAGGAAATTCCCGACGCCGCGCTGATCAACGTGGTCAGGAACCTGCTGGAAGTCGTTAACGGCGAGGACCTCGTGCAGGTACGCATGCGCGCCCTCGAATCCCTGGGTTATTCGGGTAACCCCTCCGTGCCCGCCATCATCCGCGCCGCTTTTGAATCCCCTGATTCGCTATGGGTGGCCAGTTCCCTGTGCGCCATGGGCCGGTCTGCTGACGAACAGTGGGCCGAGATGGTGCTCGAAAAACTTGATTCCGAGGACGCGGAGATCCTCTTTGAGGCCGTGCGCGCCGCGGGCGAGCTGGAACTGACCGACGCCCTTGACCGGCTCTTTGCCCTTCTCGAAGACGAGCAAGACAGCGAGATCCGTCTGGCGGTCATCTGGTCCCTTTCTCAGATCGGCGGCAGCGAGGTCAAAGGCAGGCTGCGCGAACTCAGGCACGAGTCTGAAAGTGACGAAGAGATGGAATGGATCGAGAAAGCCCTCGATAACCTGGAATTGAACAGCGGCGTGGAAGGCCTGAATTTCTTTAACTTCAAACCTGGCTCCGTTGAGGAAGACGGTGAAGCGTTTGACGACGACGAGGAAGACGAAGACGACTTCGATGAGGACGAGTTCGAATCCCTCGATGAGTATGAAGAGGAAGACGATGACGAGGACGACGACCGGTGAGCGCTGAACCCGTCCAGCAACAGAGCGCGGTTCACATCATCGTGGACGGCCACGTCCAGGGGGTGGGGTTTCGCTATTTCGTTTACGACTTTGCCCAAAGCAAAGGCCTCAATGGCTGGGTGCGCAACCGCTTCGGCGGACAGGTGGAGATCCACGCCGAGGGCCCTCGCGGGGACTTGGAAGCTCTGCTCCAGCACGTACGCCGCGGACCTGGCCGCTCCATGGTCACGGATGTCAAGTTCGAATGGAACACGGCCGAAAAGCGTTACGATAAATTCTCCCTCCTATCTACTGAATAATATCGCACTCATTTTTTCACCTGGCCGCCCTGACAAGGGTGGTTTTGACCTAGCCCCCACCTTGACAAGGTTTTTACTAACCTTGTCAAGGTGGAAGTTTTTTTGTTTTCTGATTGAAAGGTTCCAACTAATTTCTTGATGTCCGAATCATCAATCCACCTCGCCGGCCAGCAGTCTGGCTTTCTTCCACGGCGGCAGGTCGGATTCTTCGGCCAGGATCTGCCGCAGCTCGATGATCTGGTCGCGGAAGGCCGCGGCCTGCTCAAAGGCCAGGTCTTTGGCTGCCTGCCTCATATTCGATTCCAGTTCGCTGATCAGGCGCTTGAGTTCCTTCTCGGGAATTGCCCCGGCGCCCTTGCCGGCCTTGTATTCGCCCCTGCCCTCCGCCACCAGCGGATGCTCGGACGAGAGCCGCTCGGTGATGTCGTGCACCGCCTTGATAATGGAAAAAGGTTCGATGTTGTGCGCCGTGTTGTAATCCATCTGCTTCTTGCGCCGCCGGTTGGTTTCATCAATGGCAAACTTCATCGCGTC
>CAZNAF010000126.1:0-3861 GCA_964570925.1 uncultured Anaerolinea sp. | reverse complement strand
GCCTGGAATTTCTTCAGGGTCAGATGCAGGTTGTGCCTCGAGACGGGGTCGAGCCCCGCGGTGGGTTCATCCAGAATGAGCAGTTTCGGCTGGATGGCCAGGGTGGCCGCCAGCGCCACCTTGCGTTTCTCGCCGCCGCTGAGGGTGAAGGTGACACGGTCTTTAAAGGTTTCAAAATCGAGGCCCACCAGCGACATGGCAGCCTGCACTCGTTCTCGCAGCCTTTCCTTGCCGTAAAGCAGCCTTGGACCGTAGGCGATCTCATCCCCTACATACTGCTCGAAGAAATAGATCTCGGGGTTCTGAAAGACCAGGCCGGCGAAACGGCGCAGCGCCTTGATATCCAGATTGGGATCGGAGAAGTCGTAAGGCCCGACTCGGATCGATCCCGTCTGGGGACGGTAGAGGGCGTTGAGGTGCTGCAGCAGCGTGGATTTGCCCGAACCGGTGGCTCCGACCAACCCGTGAGCCTTACCGGCGGTCACCTGCATCGAGACGTCTGCAAGGGCGGTGTGTTCGAGCGGTGTGCCCGGCAGGTAGACGTGTCCGAGGTTTTCAATCGAAACCAGGGGGTCGGTGTCGGAGGTCGCTCCATCCGCGGTGAGGACGTAGAATTTGCCCGGGAAGGTGGGGATTTCAACGAGGGCTTTCTCGAAATTGGTCGAAAGGTGTGCCAGGAGCGGGTTGGTGCAGCGCAGCGCGTCCAGTAGCTGCAGGGTCAGGGGCTGTTCGAGGCCGCATTGTTTCAGCAGCGGCAGGTCGGTGAAGAGGTCGTTGGGCTTGCCGTCAAATTCGACGCTTCCCTGGTAAAGGACAATTGCGCGGTCGGCGCGGACGGCTTCTTCCATGAAATGGGTGATGAAGAGGACGGTGATGCCCTGCTCGTGCAGCAGGCGCATCTGCTCCATGACCTCGACGCGCCCGCGGGGGTCAAGCATGGCGGTGGATTCGTCGAAAATGATGCAGTCAGGCTGCATGGCCAGAACGCCCGCCAGCGCGACCCGCTGCATTTGTCCCGCCGACAGGAGGTGGGGAGGCCGGTTCTTGTATTGGCTCATCTCGACGGTGTCGAGCGCCGATGTCACGCGCCGTTTGATTTCTGCGGAGGGGACGCCGAGGTTCTCGGGGCCGAAAGCGGTGTCCTCCTCGATGAGGGTGGCAACCATCTGGTCTTCGGGGTTTTGAAAGACCATGCCGACCTGCGAGCGGATCTGCGGCAGGAAATCCAATTTGGCGGTGTCTTTTTCGTTGATCAGCACCCTTCCGGATGTGGGCAGCAGCAGGGCGTTGCAGTGGCGCGCCAGGGTGGTCTTACCCGAGCCGTTGGCGCCCAGGAGCACGACCCATTCTCCGCGTTCGATGGTGAGTGAGATGTCTTGCAGCGCGGCGGCGGCGGATTCGGGGCTGCCCGGGTGGCGGTAGGTAACGCGGTCGAACTGGATGAGTGGGGGCAAATCGTCTCCGATCTGATCAGTCAGTGCGAGGTATGCGTATTATAACGCTTCGCAAGGGAGACGTTTGTAATGGAAGAGGAGTGATGAGTGACCGTGAGATCAGGGATGGGTAATGAGTAATGAGTAATGAGTGATGTGTGATGAGGAATGCGTGATGAGGGAATAGTGATTAGGGAAGAGACACGGCAGGTTGGCGGATGGATTAGTATTTGAATCAAAAAAAGAGGGAGTAACCTTCGGACGAACCTTAGGTGTGCCCTCTATTCGTGATAAATGAATATTACACTTCGAACTTGCCAAAATCAATAGTGATTAAGTTAATCTTCGATTAAATCCACGCATCGGATTGGTGACGAGGAATTATGTGTGATTCTCAAAGAATGAAAAGTGCAAAATGAGGGTTCATGTACGAACCCAACCAGCGTGCCAGTAGATAGATTCGCGATTTTGTTTTGTAAAAAACATCCAGAAACACAAAATGAGATAAACACAATTTTAAATAACTTTTTCCGCCAACACTTGACAGTGGGAATAAATAAATATATACTAATTAGTAAACAAATATTTACATGGATATTGAATGACTCAAAAAACAACGAAGTATTCCGATCAAAAAGAAGCGATCAAAGAAGCTGCGCTTTCACTATTCACAGAAAAAGGTTATGCCGGCACAAGCATGACACAAATCGCGGAGCGCGCAGGCGTCAACCCGGCGACGATTTACCGCTTTTACCCCGGCAAACGAGAACTTTTTGAAACTCTGGAAAGACCCGATCTTGATTTTCCTGACCAACAGGAACTACAGAGCCGGCGGGATATCGTGAAATGCGCGATGAGTGTTTTCAGTCAAAAGGGGTATGCTGCCGCAACGATGGATGAGATTGCCGAAGCCGTGGGGGTATCAAAACCGGCCATCTATTTCTATTTTCCCTCCAAAGAAAAGCTATTCGCTGCTGTACTCGAAAACCCGGCCGGTTTCACCATGTTGGATTCTTCGATGCAGGCTTTCCTTTCAAATGAAGGATCCAATTTGGAGGAAGGATTATTCAACCTGGCGAAAACATACCTGTCTCTTTTCCAACATGAAGAATCCAGCAATCTTCTCAAGATTGTCCTTTCTGAAGGACTTCACTCAAGCGATATCGCGAGAGGTTTTACAGAAAATATTATTAAAAGAGGCTCCATTAACGTGGCTTCGTATTTGAGTAAATTTTGTACGCTTGAACCAAAAAAACTAATGTTCAGAATTCAGACTTTGTTCGGAATGCTTTTTTCATGGGGGTTGGTAAATCTTCTTCTTGTATCTGATCCTGAAGACAAAGGTGTTGATACTGAGGATCTGGATTCCATCGCCAGGGAATATGTCAGGCAGTTTCTTTATGGTATCAGCGATTCGATCAAAAGCCGTGCGGAAATGGAGAAGAATTAATGACGACATTCATTACAGGTGGCACCAGTTCGATAGGTCGGGTATTGATAAAATCACTGAGTAAACAGGGTGAAAAACAAAGGGTTTTGGTACGCAAGAACAGCAACCGTGAAGGTTTGGAATTGCCAGGTGTCACTTTTGTTTTTGGTGATGTGACCGATAAGCAATCTGTGATCGAAGGGATGCAAGGTTGTGAGAAGGTCACACACATGGCTGCAGTGGTGGGCGGCGTCCATGCAGAATCCGAGTGGTGGAGCATTAACCGTGAAGGGACCCGCAACGTTTTGCAGGCGGCGATGGAAAGTGACATCCGTAGTTTTATCCAGGTAAGTTCGCTTTCGGTGCTGGGGAATACTCAACCGGGAGAAATCGCAGATGAAACTAGACCGATAGATCCCGCCAGATACGTCAATCTGTATCAGAAAACCAAGTTCGCAGCGGATGAATTGGCACGTGAATATACTCAAAATGGATTGCCTGTTAAGATCGTTTATCCGGGTTTTGGGTTCGGCTGCTCATTTGCCTCGAGTCACCCCAGCATGCAGGATCAGACCTTGTTACGTATGGCATCAGGACAAAAAGTAGCAGTGATGGGGAGCGGCAAAAATAAATTATGCCTGGCTTATTACAATGACACGGTTGAGGGGATCAACCTTGCGCACGAACATGGAAAACCTGGCGATGGATACATCCTCGGCAATGAAAACCTGACCTTCCCTGAAATCTGGCAGGTGGTCGCCAGGGTACTGGGAAAGCGTCCGCCCACTGGCAGGATCCCCCTTCCATTGCTGCGGGTGATCTCATCCCTTGGCGAGAAACTGCGCGGCAAGCCCATTTTCACGCAGGACTTTTTTGACATGGTGGAGTTAAACTGGTGTTTCAGCAACCAAAAAGCCAGGGATGTGCTGGGTTGGAAACCGCTTTCGTTTGCCGACGCGCTGGCAATAACCTGGTCTGAATATCAGCAGCAGGGATGGA
>CAZNAF010000125.1:0-3881 GCA_964570925.1 uncultured Anaerolinea sp. | reverse complement strand
CAACGGGACTTATTATCCCCGCAGGGGGCGAACCCGTGTTTTGGCACCTGTACCCTCGATGGGTATTGAAGAGGGCATATCCTTAATAAATAAGTGCCCCCAACGGGACTCGAACCCGTGTTTTGGCCTTGAGAGGGCCACGTCCTAGGCCGCTAGACAATGGGGGCGTTGTTCACTTGTTTCTTATTTACAAGCGCAAGAGATTTTATCACGGCGGCAGGGGGGTGTCAACAAACCCGCGAGCCCCCGCCCTCTCGTGAGAATGCCTGTTGAAACCTTATCAGCGCAGTGCTACACTGTGCATGTTCAAAGGAGGGGTGCATGGATTATTTTTTCCTTTGGGTGTTTCCGGCCTTGATCGCAGCCGGATTGGGCGTGTTCTTGTGGCTGTCTGCCAGCGCGCACATCAGGCACTGCCGGCAAATTTCCGGCTGGCAGAAAACCTCAGGCGTTGTGGAAAGCGCGCAAGTGCTCACACGCAGTACCCGCCGATATCAGGAATCCACGCGTATTAGCTATCGCACGGTGCGCTACGAACCCGGCATCACCTATACCTATTCCGTGGAGGGCAGCCCCCATCAAGGCAGCCGCTACGCGAATTTCAACGGAGAGTACACCGTCACCAGTCAAAGCCAGGCCGCGGAGATCGTGGCCGGTTTTCCACCCGGCAGCAAAGTGGAGGTGACCTATAATCCCGCGCAACCCGAGCAGGCCTACCTGAGACCCGCCACGAACACCGCGCGCCTCGAAAAACAACGCAATGCCTACCTCATCGTAATCCTTATCGCCGTCGCCTGGTTCGCTGTCGGTACCTTCATTCGGCTTTCTGCTCGAGCGGCCGGACAAAAGGCCGTGGCGGATCTCAAAACGAGTCCTGCTCTGCTGCCAATAAGCGCGGACCAAATGCAACCAGATCTGGAAAGCCTGGTCAACCAGTACGGCCTGACCTGCGCGAAAGAAGGGTGGGCCGGTAATTACCTGATCTATGAACGGGAGTACTGTACCCCGAAGAACAACCTCAATTTCCCTTCCCTGGAAGTTTTTTCCCGCCGGGATGACCCGCAAAAGGTCGATTTGGTTTCTGCGATCCAGATCTCGGCGGACGTCGGATCGACCGCGGATTATTTTTCTGCCGTCGCGGACCTGGTGCTGACGGAGGACTCAAGCGCTTCCACTGCGGAGTGGCTGCGTGCATCCGTCATACAGGTCGTTGAATCCGGCGCTTCGGCCACAACCACCGTGGAAACCGTGACCCTGACCCTCGATTCGCTGGGCGAAAGCATGCGCCTTAATCTCGGCGACATCCAATAATCCCTCTGTACCTTAATGCGTTTCTGCCAGGCCCTGGATCCGCGGCGGGGGGTATTCCGTTTGTATAACCTGTGCTGATGAATTTTTAATATATATATGATATTATTTATCATATTTACTGAAACAGGTTCAAGGAGTCACCATGAAAAAGACGTACTCATCCAGTGACATCGACCGGTCTGAGATCACCCCGCTTGACCAATATCTCTCCCGGCGCGATTTCATGCGCGCGGCCGGAGTGGCCGCCGGAGGCGCCCTGCTGGCCGCCTGTGCGCCACTTGCTCCCACGGCGGAGGGCACACAATCCACTCCGGGGCCGACCCCCACCTTAAATCGAACCCACTATCGTGACGAACTGGGGAATTTTTCCACCGTATATGACGACATCATCGGCTATAACAACTATTATGAATTCACCACCCAGCCGCAGGGAGTGGCCGAACTGGCCAAGAATTTTCAAACCTCCCCCTGGGACGTGGAGATCTACGGGCTGGTGGAGAATCCCGTCACGATGAGCGTGGCCGACATGATCGAGAAGTATCAACCGGAAGAGCGCATTTACCGCCTGCGCTGCGTGGAAGCCTGGAGCATGGTCATCCCTTGGATCGGGTTTCCGCTCTCAAGATTGCTGGAAGACGCAGCCCCGACCGCAGAAGCGAAATACGTACGCTTTGAATCGGTATACAGGCCGGAGGAAATGCCCGGTCAAAAATCAAGTCTTTATCCCTGGCCGTATCAGGAGGGCTTGCGTCTGGACGAAGCCATGCACGACCTGACCATCCTGGCCACAGGCCTTTATGGCGGGGAACTGCCTCCGCAAAATGGCGGCGGCATTCGCCTGGTGGTGCCGTGGAAATACGGTTTCAAATCCATCAAGGCGGTGATCAAGATCGAACTGGTGGCGGAGCAACCTGAAACCCTTTGGAACACCATCGCGCCGAACGAATACGGTTTCTATTCCAACGTCAACCCCGAGGTGAACCACCCGCGCTGGTCTCAGGGCAGCGAACGACGCATTGGTGAGACCCACCGCAGACCAACCCTGATGTTCAACGGTTACGAGGATCAAGTGGCAACTCTTTATGAAGGCATGGACCTCAAGGAGAATTATTAAAGATGAAAAAGAAGACTGATTGGCCGCGATTGGCCATCCACCTGGGCGCGTGGATCACGCTGCTGGTTTTCGTGGTCAGCTATTTCACGGGCAACCTGACGGCGAACCCCATTCAGACCATAGAAAGGTACACCGGCAAAGCTGCCTTGATCTTTCTCATTCTTTCCCTTGCCTGCACGCCCCTGAGTGCCATCCTGGGCATCCCCGCGCTGGGGAAATTCAAAAAAAACCTCGGATTGTACGGGTTCATGTTTGCCGCCATTCACCTATTAATTTTCATCGGTCTGGATTACGGGTTCAATTTCCTCATCATCTGGCTGGACGTGAACAACAAGCTCTATATCTGGATCGGGGTTGCGGCCTTTGTGCTGCTGCTGGCGCTGGCGGTGACCTCCTTTAAGAAAATGAAACAATTGCTCAAAAAGAACTGGAAGCGCCTGCACCGCGCCGTTTACATCATCGCCCCCCTCGTGGTGGGTCATTTTCTGTTGATCGAAAAGGGCAATGTGCTCAGCCTGCAGGGCAACCTCAAGGAGCCATTCATCTATGGAGGTATCGTTTTGCTGCTGCTTGCCTTGCGCCTGCCGCCGGTCAAGAACGCCCTCATTCGTGTGCGTACAAAGCTTCAGCAATCCAACCGAAGGGCTGATCCTGCTTTATAATTGGGCTCTATGACCCCAACCAACAAACTGCAACGCGCCGCTTATGTAAAAGACCTTTTCTCGCGCATCGCCCAACGCTACGATCTGATGAACCGCCTCATGACAGGCGGCATGGATATCTCGTGGCGGCGCAGGCTGGTGCGCAACCTGCACATCAGCCCTCATGCCAGAATCCTGGATGCGGGCGCGGGAACAGGCGACCTGTGCCGTGAGATACGCAAGCGCTTCCCCCAGGTTTCTCTCACCGCCGCGGATTTCACCCCGGGCATGCTGCAGGCCGGAAGGAACTGGCCGGAGGTCTCTCTTGCTGCCGCCGATGCCATGGAACTACCCTTTACAGAGGCTAGTTTTGACGCAGTTGTCTCCGGGTTTCTGGTGCGCAACGTGACCGACGTCGACCAGACGCTGCGCGAGATGCGGCGTGTGAGCAAAGCGGGCGGCAGGGTCCTTGTGCTGGATATGACCCGTCCCCGCCGCAATATTCTTTCTCCCCTGGTGAATTTCTACATGAACCGCGTCGTGCCGCTCATTGGCAGCCTTGTGACCGGGCAGAAAGATGCCTACACCTACCTGCCTGATTCCACACAAAATTTTCTCAAGGCCGAAGACCTGGCCGATAAAATGAAAAACGCCGGTTTTCACGACGTTTGTTTTGAGGTCTTCAATTTTGGCACCGTCGCCATCCACAGCGGCACCGTCCCCCACGATCAGCCCTGATCCAACTCACCCCATATCCTGGCGTCCCGCCAGGGCGCGCAGGAGCGTGTTTTGATCGGCGTATTCCAGGTCGCCGC
>CAZNAF010000124.1:0-3936 GCA_964570925.1 uncultured Anaerolinea sp. | reverse complement strand
GCCAAAGCCCTGGCAGAATTCATGTTTGATGATGAAGATGCCCTGGTACGTATGGATATGAGCGAGTACCACGAACAACACACCGTATCCCGTCTTTTCGGCGCTCCTCCAGGTTACGTGGGGTATGAAGAAGGCGGCCAACTCACCGAAGCTGTCCGGCGCAGACCCTACCGCGTGATCCTCTTTGACGAGATCGAAAAAGCACATCCCGAGGTTTGGAACGCCCTCCTGCAGATCCTGGATGACGGGCGTCTAACCGACGGTCAAGGGCGAGTGGTCGATTTCAGGAACACAGTCTTGATCATGACCAGCAACCTTGGTACCGAATTTGTGAAACAGGGGGGCACGCTGGGATTTTTGCAGAAAACTGCCACGGATGAAGACCGTCAGACCCATGAGAAGATCGAAAAGGCCCTCAAGAGCACCTTCAGACCTGAATTTCTTAATCGCATCGACGAGATCATCATGTTCTCGCCTTTAACCAAGGAACAAATGATGCAGATCGTCGACCTGCAAATGAAGGATGTTCGCAGCCGCATGGAGGAACATGGCTTGAAGGTGGAACTTACCGAGTCTGCCCGTGAGTGGTTATCCAGTGAAGGATACGACCCCTCCTTTGGCGCCCGTCCACTAAAAAGAGCCTTGCAAAAGTATGTAGAAAGCCCGTTGTCAGTCAGTTTATTGTCGGGTGAATTTGTCTCAGGTGATACCGTCATCGTGGATTTGAATGAGGAAAAGAAGGAGATCTTTTTTAAAAAGAAGTAACAGAGATAGATTATTTTCAAGATCCCGAATTTTCACAATTCGGGATCTTTTCTTATAAAATAATTAGCCGCAGCGGTTATAATGTTAGGTCTTAAAATTATCAATTTGAAGGAAGGTTATAAATCGGGTGACCCATGGACGAAATTGAACTAAAGAATTCACCGGAAGCATTACAACAACAAATAAAAACAGGTCAGATCCCTATGAGACGTGTTTGGGGAATGTTGGCCTTGCGCCCAGGGTTTTCTTTTGCCTTGCTCCTGCTGACCGCTCTGTCCTTCCGCGTTGCTGGTAACCCTGCGGCATTTCGGGCTTCTTCCGCCTGGTGGTTGTGGTTCGTTACGATCACGAACATCGTCTGTATCACGCTTCTACTGCATTTTGCAAAGAAAGAAGGTTTGAGTTGGCGACAGATGATTTTGCTAAATCGTTCCACCTTTAAGGGTGATCTAAAATGGAGCCTGCTTTTTATGGCAGGTGCAGGGATTTTTGCCATGCTGCCCGGCACCTTGATGGCAAAGGCGATTTGGAATGATGTAAATGTCCCCAATACAATGCTTCTTCAGTCTCTACCTGTTTTTGCGATCTACCCCCTGATCCTTTTGATGCCGGTTACCCAGGGGTTGGCTGAATTGACAGTTTACTGGGGCTATGTGGGGACCCGATTAAAAGCTCGAGGGTTGCACAAATGGGTGGTGATTTTTCTGGTCGGTTTGGTATTATCACTCCAACATATGTTTTTTTCTTTTCAACTGGATTTGCGCTATGACCTTTGGCTAGCTTTTAAGTTCTTCCCCTTTGCACTTTGGACCGGTTTCATCATGGACCGCCGCCCAACAACCTTGCCTTATTTGATTCTATTACATATGCTCATGGATGCCTCTCTTCCGATCATGACGCTATTGATTTCAAAGGGAGTATTGATTTTCTAATAGGACAAGGAGTTGTTTTGGGATCGACAAACCCGACAACTTAATTTTCATTATCTAAAAAATTGTTTTTATCCACTATAATTAGCATTTGCGTTGATTACCAATACTGCTCGAAATGAGAAAAACGGGCTTCAGGAGAAAAGATTTAATGAAAAAAGCATTAATTACCGGAATTACCGGACAGGATGGTTCCTACCTAGCGGAACTCCTGTTATCAAAAGGGTATGAGGTTCATGGCGTCATTCGCCGGGCTAGCACCTTTAACACCCGCCGGATCGATCACCTCTATCACGATCCACATAAAAACGGGGAACCTGTTCATCTCTATCTGCATTACGGTGACATTTCTGTCATTGAAAGCCTCATGGACGTGATTTACAACGTCAAACCGGATGAGATCTACAATCTCGCCGCCCAAAGCCACGTGCGCGTCAGTTTTGACATGCCCGAGTACACCGGTGACATAACCGGGTTGGGAACAACTCGCATCCTGGAAGCCATCCGCCGCAGCGGTCACCCAGAACGTTTCTATCAGGCCTCTTCAAGCGAGATGTTCGGCGGAGCAAAACCACCGCAAAGCGAGACGACACCTTTTGAACCGCGCAGTCCTTATGCCGCAGCAAAGGTTTATTCCTATTGGGTCACGCGCAACTATCGTGAAGGGTACGGTATTTTCGCCACCAATGGCATACTGTTCAACCATGAATCTCCCCGCCGTGGCGAGACCTTCGTGACCAGGAAGATCTCACGCGCATTGGCCTCGATCAAGGCCGGCAAGCAGAACAAACTCTATCTTGGAAATCTGGATGCGAAACGTGACTGGGGTTACGCGCCTGAATACGTGGAAGCGATGTGGATGATGCTGCAGCAGGACCAGTCTGATGACTTTGTCGTTGCCACAGGTGAATCTCACAGTATCCGTGAATTTCTCGATGAATCCTTCGGCTACGCGGGCATGGATTGGAAGAAATACGTAGAGATCGATCCGCGTTACTTCCGTCCCACCGAAGTGGATTACCTGCTTGGTGATCCCTCTAAAGCTCGTAAGCAGATCGGCTGGGAACCAAAGGTGAAATTCCATGAACTTGTGCGCATCATGGTGGATGCCGACCTGGAGCTAATGGGAGAAAAATGCCCGGGAGAAGGCAGAAAGATCCTTGAGGAACGCTTCAACGGCTGGCACAAGTGGGAACACCAGGTCGTCAGCATGGAACGATAATTATTATCAAAATAATATTCGTAGGGACACGGCGCGCCGTGTCCTTTTCTTTTAATTATTGTTTTTTTAGAACGTTTGTGCTATATTTGACCTAAAACAAACGGAGGTCACAAGATGAACACACAAAAAGCCATTATCCCCGGTATCCTGGTCGGCATCGCACTCCTGGTAGGTCTTCACCGTCTGGTCAATCCCAGCCTTATCGCCAACGCCGCCACACAGCCGCCACCGGAATCGTCACCTCAATGTCAGTTCCTTGAGCGCTACCCTGAAAAGGTACAGCCCTGGTGTAATTTAATTGAACCCGCTGCCATTCAATACGGCGTAGATGCTCTACTGGTCGCCTCCGTCATGCTGCAGGAATCCGGCGGGCAGCCTGAGATCATGTCCACATCTGGCGCTGTGGGGCTGATGCAGATCATGCCCAGAGACGGCATCGCGGCAGGGTTTCAGTGTGTCAATGGGCCCTGCTTTGCCACCAGGCCGACCATTGAAGAATTAAAGGATCCCGCCTTCAATGTAGATTTTGGTGTACGTATGCTGGCAGGCTTGATCAAGAAACACGGGGATGTTCGCGAAGCGCTCAAGTCTTACGGCCCTTACGACGTTGGATATCGTTACGCCGACCAGGTCCTCTCCATTCGCAATTCGCTTTAACGAACAAAACGTTAAACCCTTGAAGTGATTTTTTAGCAATGCTATAATGAGTTGCGTTGCCCCGGTAGCTCAATAGGATAGAGCAAAGCACTCCTAACGCTTAGGTTGAGAGTTCGAGTCCCTCCCGGGGCACTAATCATTTAATTTCACGTCCTTCCCCTTTTCCCAATTACAACGATCTTGCCTGGATCAGATACCAAATCTTATCTCTCAAAATAAGAGTTAAAAAGTTAACAAATAGCGTTTCATCACCCAAAAATGGTTAAAAAACTCTTAACTTAAGACCTTGAAACGGCTCTGGAGTTATTGTATACTTTGGTTAGATAAACACTTGGGTGCCCCCCTCACCCAGGTGTTTATCTT
>CAZNAF010000123.1:0-3953 GCA_964570925.1 uncultured Anaerolinea sp. | reverse complement strand
TCACCTTTAGCGGTGAGGGCTTCTTCCCCATCGGCACGGGCGGCATGCAGTCCATTCAAAACATAGAGCCGGGCGGACGTATCACCTTCTACCAAAAATTCCTGGTCAGCGATGACCTGTGGTGGTCTGAGGCGGGCACCATCACGGTGACAGCCGAGTATTCCGACTCGACGGGTAAGATCTATACCAACACCTTCTCCCTGACCATCCCGCTGGCTTATTCTTCCACCGGCGGTGCCACATCCACCCCCAAAGCCAGCAACCGGCCGCAGTTGGTCATCACCGGCAACAGCACGGATATCGATCCCCTGCAGCCTGGTTCGATCTTTGAGCTGACCCTGGACGTCAACAACCTGGGTAACAACGACGCCAAATCGGTCATCATGGTCTTGGGTGGCGGGGCCAGCACGGTCAACGACCAGGGTACTCCCCAGCCCTCCACGAGCGGTTCAGGGGCCGACCTGACAAATTTTGCCCCTCTGGGTAGTTCCAATATTATCGTGGTGGGTGATATCGCCAGGGGCGCTTCCACAGAAATTAAACAAAAACTGGTGGTCAACGTTACTACCGTGCCGGGAGCTTACACGCTCAAGACCTCCTTTGTGTACACCGATTCCAACGGCGTGAAATACGTGGATGACCAGGTGATCACCCTGCTGGTGTATTCCCTGCCCCAGGTGGAGGTCAATTTTTACCGCGACCCGGGGATCATGACAGCCGGCATGCCCAATACGCTGCCGATACAGGTCACCAACCTGGGCAAAAAGACCACCGTGCTGGGGAACATGAAGGTCACTTCGCCGGAGGCCGCGGTCAGCAACAACGTGTCTCTGGTGGGGGCGCTTGACCCAGGCGGGTACTTCACCCTCGATGCAGAGGTCATCCCCGCGCAGGAGGGCACCCTGACCGTCGACGTGGTCATCAACTACACAGACGATTTTAACGAGCCGCGCGAGATCACACAGACCCTCACGCTGGAGGTCATGCCTGAACCGATCATGACGCCCGATCCGATGATGGAAGGCGGCATGGGGCTGGAACCCGCCCCCGAGACCTATTGGAGCAAGGTGGGACGCTTCTTGAAGGGGTTGCTGGGGCTGGATAGTTCCGTTCCAAAGCCGGAGGTGATGCCGGGCTTCGAAGAAATGCCGGTGGAAGAAGATATGCCGGTTGTGGTTGTGCCAAAAGGATAAAGAACGGTTTTCCGCCATGCGATTTCTTGATCTGGTTAGTTTGATCTTTTATAACCTCAGCCGCCGCAAAGGCCGCGTGCTGCTAACCGCCGTGGGGGTGGTCATCGGCACCGCCGCCGTGGTGGTGCTGGTTTCGCTGGCGGTGGGGCTGCGCGAGAACGCCACCCAGCAGTTGTGGGGCATCAGCGACCTCTCCAGCATCCAGGTCTACCCGGGCGTCTCGATGGACAAGATGGTCATGATGGGCGGCGGAGGGATGGGCGGTGAAGTGACGGAAATGCAGTTGCTCACACCGGACGCCATCAAGGATCTTGAAGCCCTACCCGGTGTCGCCAAGGTCATCCCGCAGGACTATCTCAACGCCGGCGCGGATATGATCCTCGGCAGCCTGCACTCCTACGGCAACATCATGGGGGTGGGCGTAACCGACCTGGCCGACATGGGTCTTAAAACCGTCCAGGGCACCACCGAGCTTTCCAAAGGTACGGCCGTGGTGGGCTCGTGGATCAACCGCAACTTTTACGATCCCAAGGCCAGGCCTGACGACCCTCCCCTGGAACCACCCGATCTGTTCGACCAGAACCTGAAAATGGTGATCTCCAAATGGTCCGAGGACGGCGTGGAGATCAAGAAGACCGTGCCACTCAGGATCGTGGGCGTTTTGGAGGAAACACGCGCCGAAGCGGACGGGGCCATCTACGTACGCATGGACGACCTGACCGCCTGGAATGAGTGGGTGCGCGGCGCGCGCATCAACCGCAACAAGGAAGGTTATTCCTACGTCATCGTCAAGGCGCAGTCGCCCGAACAGGTGATCGACATATCCGAACAGATCAACGACATGGGTTTCATGGCCTACACACCCCAGGCCACCGTGCAGGGCATCAATTCCTTCTTCACCGTGCTGCAGGTGATCTTTGGCGGGGTGGGGGCCATCGCCTTGCTCGTGGCCGCCATCGGCATTGCCAACACGATGGCCATGGCCATTTTGGAGCGTACGCGCGAGATAGGTTTGATGAAAGCCATCGGCGCCACCAACAAAGACGTGATGAGCATTTTTCTGGGAGAAGCGGCCGGCATCGGTTTCATCGGCGGGCTGGGCGGGGTGGTGATCGGCTGGGCGGCCAGCGCCTTGTTGAACATCGTGGCTGTTTCGTATTACGCCAGTCAGGCCTCGGAAACCGGGGGAGCGCCGCTTTCCAGCGTGGCTTCCACGCCCTTCTGGCTGCCCCTCTTCGCCCTGGCTTTCGCCACGGTGATCGGTTTGTTGTCAGGGTTGTATCCGGCCTTGCGCGCCGCCACCCTGGTGCCCGTCACGGCGTTGAAGTATGAATAAAGGTCGGCAAAAATTTCGTAGGGGCGTATTGTTATACGCCCCAGGGCGCATGCAATGCGCCCTTACGGTGGCGATAAAAATTCCGAATCCTTTTCCCACCCCGCCGGATTATTGATGATATATTCCGAAATAGCGTAATAGTCTTTTTCAGAATTGATGATGTGCTCATAATAATTTCGTTGCCAAACTGGTAATCCGGGGGTCCCACGCAAATCGTTGATACGTTTTGTAACAATACCCTTAAACCCTCGCAAAATAGCCCCCAAGGTTTGGGAGGTTGATCGTAGGGGCGTATTGTCATACGCCCCAGGGCGCATGCAATGCGCCCCTACGGTGGAAAAACTTTTTGTGTTTAAATATTCAGAATGGGTTAATCCAAATTTTTGTTTAACGATCCAAATTATTCCATGGATATGATTGGGCATGACGACAAATTCATCTTCGAACAATTCAATATTGGGTCGTATTTGTTGTGTACGAAACCATTCTCCCATTACAATCCTGCCAAAATTATTTAAGACCATTTCACCGTCATAAATCTTGCCAAATAAGAATTTTCGGTCATACGTAACGATCGTGACAAAATATCCACCCTCGGACCCGTAATCGTATCCGGCCATTCGTATGGATCGCCGATGATGATCGGATATTCCTGTGGTTTTTCCCATAAGAAGTCCCCTTTTGCTTCCAATACTGTATCATAATTATCCATAAAGACGCACAGTCTGAAAAATCATACGCAGTCAGATCATATGTATATAAAGGCGGGGTTCCGAACCCGCTTAAAATCCAGAACGCGGGATAATAGAGTATGGACTCCTTCCAAAAAAACATCCAATCCGGTTACGACATGGTCGCCGCGGATTACACACGCCGCTTTCTCAATGAGCAGGATCAAAAACCCATGGACCAGCAAATGCTACGGCGTTTCGCGGAGGATGTGCGCGGTAAAGGCCCCGTCTGTGACCTGGGCTGCGGACCCGGCATGATCGCAGCCTGGCTTCAAGACCACTGCGCGCTCAATGACCTGCTGGGCGTGGATCTCTCTTCGCGTTTCGTCGAGGAGGCGCGCAAGCTGCACCCGCGCATCGAATTCCACCAGGGCGACATGCTGGCACTCGATTTCCCTGCTGATTCCTGGGCGGGCGTCACGGCGTTTTACAGTCTCATCCACATTCCGCGTGAAAGGGTGGTGGAGGCGCTCAAAGAGATCCATCGCGTGCTCAAACCCGGCGGCCTGCTGCTGCTCACCTTCCATATTGGCAGCGATATGCTCCACGTCGAGGAATTCCTCGACCAGCCCGTGAACATGGATTTTCTCTACTTCGAGACCGGCGAGATGGAGGGGTACCTGCGCGAGGCCGGATACGTGGGGATCGAATCCTATGAGAGGGACCCCTATGCCCCCGAGGTTGAATACCAGT
>CAZNAF010000122.1:0-3960 GCA_964570925.1 uncultured Anaerolinea sp. | reverse complement strand
TGCATTTTTGCCTGTGGAATAACATGTGGGGAACAAACTTCCCGATGTGGTTTGAAGAAGACTGCCGCTTCTGTTTTAAGATCGAATTTCCCGGCTGATCTTTTACTATTCATGCAACCAATTGACGGTTGAAACGTATATTGTTCACAGTAAAGAAAAAAAGAGGTTGCTATGGAAGAAAGACATCCGCATCATCATTCGTTTTTTTGGCCGATCATTTTGGTGGGCGTCGGCGTTATCTGGCTGTTAAGAAATCTTGGGATCATCCCAATGTTCAGCCTGGGCTCCATCATTCAGTTCTGGCCGTTGTTATTAATAGTATTGGGGCTCGACATCCTTTTCAGCCGGCGTTTTCCGTGGATCGGATCTGTTGTCGGCCTCCTGGCTGTCGCAGCAGTGGTTGCCTATTTGGTAACCGGGCCTAAACTCGGCCTGGAATCAAGCGGGGCCGCCAGCACGGATACTTATTCAGAACCTGTTGGCAGCACCGAGACGGTGAAATATGTCTTTGACACCTCCTCATCACCTGTAGACGTCAGTGCCCTTGATGCCAACGACGACAATCTCATCCTGGCAAACATTACACACCGCGGCACGATGCGTTTTGATGTGACCGGGTCAGAGAACAAGACCGTACGCATGTCTGAATCCTATCAGGATACGGGCTGGTTGTATTGGGATTTCTCGTTTGACCATTTGAAATGGGATATCGCCCTCAACCCTGACGTGCCGACCGAGTTTGAGATCAACGGCGGATCCGGTTCGATCGACGTGGATTTGCGCGGCATTCAATTGACCGATTTCTCCGGTGATTTTGGCTCAGGTTCTTCTGATATCAAGCTCCCGGAAACCGATGATGCCTACACCGCCGATATTGAAAGCGGTTCAGGCTCCGTTACACTGGACCTTCCTGAAGAGACGTCTTTGACCATGACATTGGATACCGGCAGCGGTTCTACCAGCGTCAACGTGCCGTCTGATGCCGCCCTGCGTATCGAAGTGATGGACGACGGCTCAGGCAGTTTGAGCCTTCCTGACGGGCTGCGCAAGAGTTCTGACAGTTCTTCATTCTCGATCGGCGCCTGGCAGACCGACAATTACGACGATGCTGACGTTCAAATCCTGATCAAGATACTGGGGCAGGGCTCCGGCAGCATTTCCATCCATTAAGTTCAAAACAAACAGGATAAGTTGACGATAAACCCGCCAGTCTCTTGACGGGTTTATTATTTTCGATATAATGATAATGAAATACATTTTCAATAAGAGGTGTCATGTCAGAAGTGGATCGCTGGCTTGAATTGCTTGAAGAAAAAGGCTGCAGAATAACCGGACCGCGCCAGGCTATTGTGGAATTGATGGTGAATTCTGACCACGTTTTGGGTCCGGTGGATATTTTTGACCGGGCAAGAGAAAAATATCCCAAAATGGGATTGGTTACGGTATACCGCACCCTGGATATTCTCGCCGAATTGGGGCTGGTTGAGCGCGTCCATCAAATGGAAGGCTGTCACATGTACATGCGCGCCGCCAAAGGTCATGAACACATCATGCTCTGCAAAAAATGCGGCAAGGCGGCTTATTTTTCAGGCGACGATTTGGGGCCGTTGATCCAAAAGATCAGTGAAGACAGCGGTTTCCTGATCCAGGAACACTGGCTGCAGTTACACGGTCTTTGCAGAGACTGCCATTAATAATAGGATTTGATCTTCAGCCTACATAAAAACATGCTCGCTTTGGTGGTTTTGTCCATTTAGATCTCTTTATTTTTGTTTTTCAACAGTCATCGGTAAGATCACGAATCTTTTTTTGTCAAATTTATTGAAAATGAATATCAATATCACAGGAGAAAAATGAAATCCAAACTCTTTTCAATCTTTATAGCGTTGTTCGTCTTTCTTTTTGGAATGACGGCATGTTCAAAGTCCGCCACTCAAGGAACAATGGTAAACGCTGTCGCGTCAACAACTATTGTCGGCGATGTGGTGAAACAGATTGGCGGCGACCGAATTCAACTCACCGTTCTCTTTCCTGTTGGAGCCGATCCCCATACTTTTGAACCGCGTCCGCAAGACGCCGCAGCCATTGCCGACGCTGACATCCTTTTTCTGAACGGCCTGGAATTGGAGCATTCGCTGGAACCCGTCATCGAATCAAACGCCTCGGGCAAGGTTGTTGAGGTGTCAGACGGGGTGGATGTGCTGGCCTTTACTGAATCTCATCACGATGAGGACGGAGAAGAAGGTCACGACCATGCCGCCGGCGACCCCCACACCTGGACGGATCCGAATATGGTGATGGTCTGGGTGGAAAACATCAAAACGGAACTTTCGGCTATTGACCCTGAGAACGCTGCATATTATGAAACCAACGCAGAAAACTATCTGACTCAGCTTACCGATCTTGACGCCTGGATCCGTGAAGAAGTAGCTAATATCCCGGTTGAAAACCGCAAAATTGTGACTGATCACGAGAGCCTGGGATATTTCATCCAGCGATACGGATTTTCGCTCTCAGGATTGGTTGTGGATTCTTTGAGCACCAATGCATCCCCGTCTGCACAGGAACTTTCAGCACTTGAAGATAGCATCAAAACTCAAAACGTTAAAGCCGTCTTTATCGGTTCAACGGTGAATCCGGCTTTGGCAGAACAAGTTGCCAACGATACAGGTGTTCAGTTGGTGACCATTCAAGTTGCTTCGCTCGGAGACGAGGGCAGTGATACAGACACCTATATCCAATACATGAAAACGCTGGTCAACGCCATTGTGAATGGTTTACAATGAAGAAAACGAGGTCCGGCGGGTTATTATATGTATCCTAAAATTCACCATGATATCGATCAACCTATTCTGGATGTTAAACATTTATCCGTAAAGATCAATGACCATCCTGTATTGGAAGATGTCTCTTTTCATCTGCATGTTGGAGAGAGGGTGGCTTTACTCGGACCAAATGGTGCGGGGAAAAGCACCCTCTTCAAGGTTATTGCCGGGGTTATGCCGTTCTCTTCAGGAGACGTAAACGTCTACGGCTCCACGAGCAGTCGTCATATTTGCATCGCCTACATCCCGCAGCGCACCCAGGTTGACTGGCATTTTCCGGTCAGTGTGTTTGACGTGGTCATGATGGGGCGCACTGCCAAAATGAAACCCCTCGTTCCACCGGGTAAGCATCATCAAAACATTGTCTGGCACGCACTTGAAACGGTTGAAATGCAGGATCTGGCTGCCAGGCAGATCAGCCAGCTTTCCGGCGGACAGCAGCAGCGCATGTTCATCGCCCGGGCGCTGGCCCAGGAAGCCGAATTGATGTTGATGGATGAACCCCTGGCCGGCCTGGATGATCCCGCACAGGAGGAGTTGCTGTTGTTGATGGAAAAACTTGAGAAAGAAAAAGTGACCATCATGACTGCCACTCACGACCTGGACCAGGCTGCCCAACATTTTAACCGCATTCTGCTGCTCAATCGGCGCATGATCAGTTTCGGCTCTTCAAAACACGTGCTAACGGCGGAAAATCTAAAAATCGCATACGGCGGACGCTTGAGAATGATCGAGCAAGGAGAATCCGTAATGGCCCTTGATAATTCCTGTTGTGAAGGAGGCGAGGAATGATCGAGTCCATTGTTACCTGGTTCGTTCAACCCATGTCCTATGGTTTCATGCAACGCGGCCTGGTTGCCTCCATTCTGGTGGGAATCGTCTGCGCTGTCATAGGTGCGTTCATTGTTTTACGGGGAATGGCCTTCTTCGGCGATGCCCTCTCTCATACCATTTTGCCTGGTGTGGCTGTCGGCTACCTCGTGAGTGGAAACGCCAGAGGTTCACTTTTCTGGTGGGCATTGGGCACTGCCGTCATCTCAGCTTTAAGCATTGGAGCGATCAGCAAGAAAACACATTTGCGTGAAGACACCTCCATCGGTATCGTCTTTGCGGGCATGTTTGCCCTGGGAATTGC
>CAZNAF010000121.1:0-4084 GCA_964570925.1 uncultured Anaerolinea sp. | reverse complement strand
ATAGGTACTGTCTTCTGCCTTGTCCGAATTCTTGTTGGGATTCGATAAAAGGCTGAGATCATAAATCCAGCGTTATTTTTTTTGAACTAGACATCTTCCATTTATATTAATGGGTTTTATGGGCCAGCCTGGCGCCGAGAAAGGTGCAGATCACACCGCCGGCCAGGGTGAGCGCCCCCATGAAGGTGAAGGCGTCCGACCAGAGTTTCTCGGGGAAGAGCCTGATCAGGGTATCGTCGACATAAAACAACCAGGTGCTGCCGGTGAAGAAGATGCGGTGAAAGCCGGCGAAGAGGGCATCAAAGTCAAGCACAACTCCCACCAGCACCAATCCGATTAGTGCCAGTGTAGTCCAACCGCCTTGCGAGACGGCCTTCCAGAACTGGGGCAGCCAGCCGATGCGCCACGCCAACAGCCAGGCCACCAGCAGAAATGCCGCCAGCGGGATCATGATCTTGATCATCAACTGCACCAGATTTTTCACGTCCAGCATGTGGCTTAGTTCACGTTCGTTATAGATGGGTTTGCCATTTTCGAACTTGAGATCAGCCAGGTATTCGATGCCGGCGTCGTTGGTCAGGTATTGCAGGGAGAGTTTTCCCCAATTCAGGCGGTCAGCCTTGGAAAACCCGAATTCATCAGCCGGAAAGGACGGCAGGTTGTATTCATAATCCAAAAAAAATGGGTTGAGTAATATCCGGATGGAGGTCATCAACAGAAGCAAGGGGACCGCGATGGTGATGAGGACGGAAAAAATCTTTATATTTGTTTTCATTGCAGCGTCTCCACATCTCCGGCAAACAGAAACCTCATGACCATGGAATTGGTGATACTCTCGACAGGTGCGAGGTCATCGGTATAAACGATATCCAAGCCTTTGGTCTCTTTCAGTCCGTCGTAAGTGGTGGACATCACATCAAGAATAAAGGGTGGCGTTTCTGGATCTTTATATAGTTGAATGTAGTTCTCAAGGAAATTATTAAGTGAAGTTTCGTTTTTAGTAGCGAAAAGGATGGTATTAAAGGAATCTGAAAGGTCGGAAACATACAAGGTCGGAAAGACACTGTGAATGGTGGAATAGAGCGCATCGATTAATCGGCGGTCATCCACACCACGGCCGACGTTGATCACCATTACACCGTCATCCTTCAAATGATCGTTCAGGATTTGAAAAAATTCCCTGGTGGTCATGTGCCAGGGGATATAGGGGGGGCGGTAGGCGTCCACGCTGATGATGTCGTATTTCTTGGTGCTGTTCTGAATTGCCCAGCGCCCGTCCTGGATGATGACATTCAGGTTCGGTTCGTTCATATCAAAATATTTCTGTCCGGCCTCGACGATCTTTGGGTCGATCTCGATGCCGTCGATGACCGCATTGGGAAAGACCGCTGCCGCTTCACGGGCCGTGGTGCCGGCGGCCAGGCCGATGATGGCGATGTCGGTGATGTCTTGCGGTTTGACCGGGGATTCGTTAAAGAAGGGGGCGGCAATGACCAGTTCCCAGGGGCCGTTGAAATTGAGCTGATCTTCTTTGTAAATGGAATGGACACCCTGTCCCTCGTTGAGACGCAGGAGGTAATAATCATCCTGTTCGAGAACCTGGATGTAGTTGTAACTGGATTCGGTCTCATAAACGAGCCCGGAGGTGGCTTTATCTGTGCCGGGAACACCCCAAATGAAGAGCGCCACGATCACCAAGGGCATCCACAGGTAGCGGAGGGATTTCTTGAACCCTGAGGTCAGCAACAACCCGGTCAGAGCCGATACCAACAACAGACTGGAAAGCACCAAAAAGGTGCGGTAGGTGCCGATGGTTGGCACGAGGATGAGGGTGGGAAGGAAGGTACCAAGGAAGGAACCCAGGGTAGAGATGGCATAGATGCGCCCCGAAATTTTTCCGGCCTGGGCGGTGTCGGTGATGGCCAGTCGGATGGCAAAGGGCGAAGCGGTGCCGATGAGGGTTACCGGAATGATGAAGAGCACCATCACCACCGTGAACGAACCAAAAAGGACACCCAGCGACAATTGATCAAAGGCCTCGCTGGCCAGGCGCAAAATGGGACGAGATGCGAGCGGGATCAAGCCTACCGCCAGCGCCGCCCAGCACAGGATCTTATAGAGGGTCTCGTGTTTGGGAGAGCGGTCCGCCCAGGCGCCGCCGATGAAATAACCGGCGGTCAGGTAGATGAGGATCAACCCAACGATGCTGGCCCATACCAGGTTGCTGGTGCCAAAATAATTCCCCAGCAAGCGGGAGGCGGCAAATTCCACGGCCAGAGAGACCAGACCCGACATGAAAACAATGAAGTAAAGAAATTTCCGCATGAAAATGATTATACCGTAATCGCTCACGGGCATGTTTCTGGTGGGGTTGTATAATCTAGGAGAACATGGAGGCATGCGATGAAATTGATCAGTGTTGAAAAGATGAAAGAACTTGAATCGGCTGCCAACGCGGACGGTTATTCTTATGAAAAAATGATGCTCAAAGCCGGTGAGAACATGGCCAGAGTGGTGCATGACCGCTTTTTTTCTCGTGAAATGAATCATGCGACCGGACTGGTGGGCGGTGGCAACAACGGTGGCGATACGCTGATTGCACTTATCACGCTGCAAACGTTGGGCTGGAACTGTTCAGCCGTGATGATCAAATCGGAAGACCTTATGCAATCCCTCGTTGATGAACTGCAATCACGGGGAGGAAAGATCCTCTCCATCGAAAAACTGGCGGAGGAACTACACGAGTCTCATTTGATCCTGGATGGTCTGTCAGGGACAGGCTTCAGGGGTCCGATGCGGCCGCCGTATTCTGATGTATTGCGCAAGGTGGCCGAAGAGGCTGACGATAGAATCATCGTGGCTGTGGATTGTCCTTCCGGGGTCGATTGCACCACCGGAGATGTCTGCCCCGAAACCTTAGAGGCTGACCTGACCGTCTGCATGGAAGCCGTCAAGGAAGGGATGATGAAATTCCCGGCTTATCCGTTCTGCGGCGAACTGATTACCGTCGACTTGGGAATCCCTAAAAAGATCCTCAAAGAGTATGAGTCGGGTGATTCCATCATCGACAGGGTGTTTGTGGCCGCAAATCTGATCCAACGCGGCGCCGAATCCCACAAGGGTACATTCGGACACCTGATCGTGTGCGGAGGCTGCGTTAATTACGCGGGCGCGCCGTCTCTTTCAGCCAGGGCTGCCTACAGGGTGGGAACCGGACTGGTGGAATGCGCCATTCCCGAACGCATTTATGAAGCGGTGGCTGTCAATAACCTTGAAAGCATCTTTACACTGCTTGATGACGAAGACGGGGTGATTGCGGAACAGGCGGCGCCTACACTCGCCATGAAGCTGGAAGCGGCCAGTTGCCTGCTGCTCGGTCCTGGGATTGGCAGGGAAGAAACCACACTTCGTTTTCTGCAAAGGCTGCTTTTTGAAACCGGTGGAAAGAAAACTGCCGCAGGTGCCGGTTTTGTGCCCGGATCGACAAAGACAACGTTCAGGCGGGCGGAGAAGTTCCCGCCTTTGGTGATCGATGCCGACGCATTGCGGCTGTTGTCGAAGACCAAAGAATGGTGGTGCCAACTGCCGGCCAGGGCGGTGCTGACACCGCATCCGGGTGAAATGTCGGCATTGACCGGATTGCCAATTGACGAAATACAAAAAGACAGGTTCGCGGTCGCGCGCAGGTTTGCCCGGGAATGGAATCAGGTGATTGTCTTGAAAGGGGCGCTTACCCTGGTGGCTTTACCAGAAGGACCACTGGCAGTCCTTCCGTTTGCGAACTCCGCGCTGGCAAAAGCAGGCACGGGAGACGTTCTGGCCGGGATCATCGCTGGATTGATCGCGCAGGGCATGGAGCCCTTCGCGGCCGCCCAGGTAGGCGCTTTAATTCATGCACAGGCGGCAGCCGCAGTTGTGAAAAAACAAGGGGGCGAAGTCAGCCTTCTGGCCGGGGATTTGATCGAGGCGCTTCCTGAAGTCATGGCCGGGCTTAAATAAATGAAACCCCGCGAGTCATTGCGGGGTTTCAAATCATTCAATAAAAATTACACAGCCGCTTTTTTCGGCTTGGCAGGTTCCTTGT
>CAZNAF010000120.1:0-4165 GCA_964570925.1 uncultured Anaerolinea sp. | reverse complement strand
ATTCATAGACGCGCCCGAGGGTGTCTTTGGAACGATGTTCTTTCGAACCCAGGCCCACACTGGAGAGTATGTCGATCAACTCACCCAGGCGGGTCTTGTCGAGGGCCGGGCGTGCAAAGTCCTTTGGCAGCACGCCCTTTAGTGAGGGGTTCTCCTTTTCGATGGCGTCCATGGCCTCGTCGATCAGGCGTCCGATGGTGGGCTGTTTGGCGTTATTCTGCAAGAAAGCCCAACGCGCGTTTTGGGGCACCCAAAAGATGTTTTCAGCCTTGTATTCGTCGCGGTCCTCGGGGTCCGCGCCTGAGGATTTTTGGGCGACGAGCTTCTGGTACTGTTCGTCGAAGCCGCCCGAGACGTATTTGAGGAACAGTAATCCGAGCACGACGTGTTTATACTCAGAAGGGTCCATTGATCCACGAAGTTTGTCCGCGGCTTTCCATAGCGTTTGTTCGAAGCCAAGGTTGGCCCCGTTGGAGGTTTTGGTTGTGTTTTTCGGCATTTATTGCACCTTTGATTGATATTGACTACCCCATTAATTCAAGCAACGCCTTAATTATACTGTCACTTGCAATCCTGGGTCCGTAGACTGAGAAGGGTATTAAGTATTTTGATTATCTTGTTCCATAAGAAGCGACAGGTCCTCACAAAAACTGGATTTCACAAACCTCTTGACAAACCAGAAAAAACGTTCTAATATACCCACCTGCCGGTTTTGCTCTTTTCCAACTTCACACTCATTGTCCATTTGAATTGAATTGAATTGTTTCCACAAATCAATTCAATTCCCGCGATTCGTTTTATTCGTTCCTTATTTTTTTCTGAAACGAATACGAATCAGCCGGCATAGAACGATCTGCGTTTTACTCGAAATCAGCCCGTTTTGCACCTTCGTGTATAAAAACGAATTCCCAGCCCTCACCTCCCACGGCTTGAGCCACTGAATCCTCGTTGCAGGTTACTCTGCTCCCACAACCTGAGCGCCCGATTACTCATTACTCATTACTTGCCTTTACTACTCTCCACTCTCCACTCTCTACTCTCCATTCTCAATTCTCGCCTCACAATCTACCTTTCTTACTCAAATATTCCGTGGTATCCTTAACCCCGCGCCCGGATGGGACCGGCGCGGCAGAGCCCTGCGAACCCCGTCAGGTCCGAGAGGAAGCAGCGGTAAGGAGGTATCTCTGGGCGCCGCCGGCAAACCTGTCCGGTCGCACTTTTAACCCGCGAGAGAACTGACCATGACCACTCCCCCCGTTTGCAATTACGAAGGCTCCGACTACCAGACCTCCTTCTGGGAGAAGGGCGGTCGTGCCTACGAGGACGCCTGCGAAGCCCTCGCGCTCAAAAAGCTGCTGCCCGCAAAGGGCGGCCACCTGCTGGAACTGGGCGCCGGCGCGGGACGCAACACCCCTCGTTACACCGGCTACGATCAGATCACCCTGCTGGATTATTCGCGCACCCAGCTTGAACAGGCCCGGGCGCGACTGGGAGACTCTCCCCGCTACCGCTACGTCGCCGCGGACGTTTATCGCCTGCCCTTCATCGACGGCGCCTTTGACGGCGCCACCATGATCCGCACGCTGCATCACATGAAAGACGCCCCCGCCGCCTTGGCGCAGGTGAGGCGCGTGCTCGCCGAGAACGCCGTCTTCATCCTTGAATTCGCCAACAAGCGCAACCTAAAATCCATGCTGCGCTACCTGCTCGGCAGGCAGAAATGGTCCCCCTACTCCCTTGAGCCGGTCGAATACCTGGAGCTTAATTTTGACTTCCACCCCAAAGCCGTCAGGCAATGGATGCAAGAGGCCGGTTTCACCATCGAACGCGCCATCACCGTCAGCCACTTCAGGCTTGGCTTTTTAAAACGCGCCATCCCCACCGGAGTGCTGGCCTTTTTCGACAGCCTGGCCGGCCTGACCGGCAACCTGTGGCAGCTGAGCCCCAGCGTTTTTCTGCGCGCCTCCATCGCCGGCGCGAGAAGTGACGTTGAAAGCGCAGGTCGCTTTGCCTGCCCTGTCTGCAGCGCCCCGCTGGAAGACACCCCCCCGCTGATCCGCTGCTCGAAATGCGGCAAAAACTACCCCGTCAAAGACGGAATCTATGACTTCCGTCTGGACGTGAAGTAACCATGGGCGATTTCCTGCTCGACGATCTCAATCCGCAGCAGCGCCAGGCCGTCACCGCACCCGACGGACAGATCCTGGTGCTGGCCGGCCCCGGCTCGGGCAAGACGCGCGTTCTGACCCGCCGCCTCGCCTACCTGATCGAGCGGCAGAACGTGCCGGCTTACGACATCATCGCCGTGACTTTCACCAACAAGGCCGCGCGCGAGATGGAAAACCGCGTGGTCACCCTGGTGCAGCGCAGCCTTGAGGGCATCTGGCTGGGAACCTTTCACGCCATGTGCGCCCGCATCCTGCGGCGCGAATCCGCGGCGTTGCCTTTCAGCTCCAATTTCGTGATCTTCGACACCGGTGATCAGGAAACCCTGGTCAAACGTTCCCTGCACGATCTGAACATTGATGATAAAGCGCACCGTCCGGCGGGCGTGCACGCCGCCATCTCGGCCGCCAAGAACGATCTGCTGCTGCCCGGCGACATGCCGCGCGGTTCCTACCGTGAAGAGGTGGTGGCAAAGGTTTATGCCCGTTACCAGGAGTTGCTGCAGACCAACAACGCCGTGGATTTTGACGACCTGCTGCTCTGGGCGGCCCGCCTGCTGCGCGAGAACCCCTCGATATCCGAGAAATACGCGCACCGCTTCAAACACGTGCTGGTGGACGAGTTTCAAGACACCAACATGGCGCAGTATGAACTGCTTAAACACCTGTCGGCCTATCACAAGAACATCTTCGTGGTGGGTGATGAAGACCAGTCCATCTATCGCTGGCGCGGCGCGGATTATCGCAACGTGCAGCGTTTCGAGAAGGATTACCCGCAGTGCGAGAAGATCCTACTCGAGCAGAATTACCGCTCCACCCAGACCGTGCTGGATGCCGCCCGGCAGGTGATTGATCGCAACCGCAACCGCACCCCCAAGCATCTTTTCACCGAGCGCGGCACCGGCAACAAGATCATCCAGTATGTAGCCACGGACGACCTGGCGGAAGCCGCCTTCGTGGTGGATACCATTCAGCAGTATCTCTCATCGCGCAAGGCGACCGCCGACGATTTTGCCGTCATGTACCGCACCAATGCCCAATCCCGCGTCATCGAAGAAGCCTTCATGCACGCCAGCCTGCCCTACCGGTTAATTGGCGCGCAGAAGTTCTACGGCCGCAAGGAAGTAAAAGACATGATCTGCTTCCTGCGCCTGGTCGAGAATCCCTCGGACGAGGTCAGCCTGCTGCGCGTGATCGGCGTTCCGCCGCGAGGCATCGGCGACAAGACCGTCAGCGCGCTGCAAAACGCGGCTTTCATGGCGGGGATCAGCGCCGGCCAGGTGCTCCTTGACCTGGGCAGGAACGGCGACGCTTCGCCCTACTGGTCTCAGATCGGACGTTCCGTGCCCATCGTGGCCGATTTCGGCGCCCTGCTCAACGAGTGGCAGGAGGTCAAGAACAAAACCTCCATCGTGGCGTTGTTTGACCGCATCGTGCACGACACCAACTACGAGGAATACGTCAAAGAAGACAGCGACGCACAAAACGACCGCTGGGAAAACGTGCAGGAGCTGCGCCGCCTGGCATACGACTTCCAGGAAAAGGGCCTTACCGAATTCCTGCAGAACCTGGCCCTCGTTTCTGACCAGGATACCATCCCCGAGGCGTCTTCAGATAGCGAACGTCCGCAGGGCGCGGTCACGCTGCTCACTCTGCACGCCGCCAAGGGTTTGGAATACAACCAGGTGTTCATCATTGGCCTGGATGAAGGTCTGCTGCCGCACAGCCGTTCGCGCGACGACCCGGAGGAGATGGCTGAAGAAAGACGGCTGCTCTACGTGGGCATGACCCGCGCCAAAAACCAGCTTTACCTTCTCCGCGCCGAACGCCGCACCGGGTTCGGTTCGTGGGAATACAGCGAAGCCTCGCGTTTTTTGGCAGACATCAGCGACGAATTAATCTCCAACCAGGGGAGGCGCAATGCCACCCGCCGTGACGCCCGCGATGAAGACTTCCGCTGGAGCACGACCGGTGTGACCCGCCGCGTCACCCAACAGGTG
>CAZNAF010000119.1:0-4186 GCA_964570925.1 uncultured Anaerolinea sp. | reverse complement strand
CCTTCGGTATCGTCGCCGGTCGTGGCTGGGTCTGCATCGCGCTGATCATCTTCGGCAACTGGCAGCCTTTGAAAGTGCTGCTGGGCGCCCTCCTGTTCGGCAGCATTCAAGCACTACAATCCAGGCTGCAACTGACAGGCGTCAACCTGCCTTATGAGCTCTTCCTGGCGCTGCCATACATTGTAACCATCCTGGCACTCACCCTGGCAGGCCGAAACGCGTCTTACCCTGCCGCCTTGTTAAAACCATACAAGCGCGAGTAGAGCCAGAAAGGACATCTCTATCAACAAAAAGAAACATGTGGGTATGAAAAAACGCCTGCATGTTTCTTTTTAGTATCAGAATTAAACATGACAATCAACCAACGAGTATGCTAAAAGTATCACTTGAAATGTCAGACAGCGGATCGTACACTAATATCTGTCAGAAATATTTTTCCAATAATTAACTTCGGAGGTAGTAATGGCTGAAAATAAACCAAAATCTGATAGCGATCACGAAGCCCAAATTACAAAATTAAAGTCACTTCGCGATCAAATGAAACTGGGAGGAGGCGAAAAAAGAATCGCAGCGCAACATGAAAAAAGCAAACGCACCGCTCGCGAACGCATCGAAGCCCTCCTCGATAAAGGTTCATTCCAGGAACTGAACGGCATGATCGTCAACCGCCATACTGATTTTGGCCTTGATAAAGACAAAATCATGGGTGATGGCATGGTAGCCGGTTTTGGCAAAATCAATGGCCGTAAAGTATGTGTCTATTCACAAGATTTCACCGTCATGGGCGGATCATTCGGCGAAGTTTGCGGACAAAAAGTTGCCCGCGTAATGGATCTTGCAATGGATGCCGGCGTGCCAGTGATCGCCATCAATGATGGTGCAGGTGCCCGTATTCAAGAAGGTGTTTACAGCCTCTGGGCGTACGGCGAGGTCTTCTATCGCAACGTTCAGGCATCAGGGGTCATTCCGCAGATTAGTGTCATCATGGGACCCTGCGCTGGAGGCGGTGTCTATTCACCTGCATTGACCGACTTCATCATCATGACTCAGGGCACTGGCAACATGTATATCACCGGTCCTGAAGTCATTAAAGCAGTCACCCACGAGGAAGTGGATTTCGAAACCCTTGGCGGCGCCGTGACACACAGTTCAATTTCCGGTGTGGCTCACTTTGTCGGACAAGGTGAAGAGGATTCGTTTGCCATCGTCAAGAAGATTCTTGAATACATCCCCGATAACAATACTGGAACCCCAGCCATCGTTGCCTCAGACGATAACGTCTTCAGAGCCGATAAATCATTAGATACGCTTGTTCCCACCGATCCAAACCAGACCTATAACATTCTGGATGTCATTAATAAGATCGTTGATAAAAATTCATTCTTCGAAGTACACGCCAATTTTGCCACCAACGCGGTTGTTGGTTTCGCCCGCTTAAACGGCGAAAGCGTGGGCATTGCCGCCAACCAACCCGCTAGCATGGCCGGTGTTCTGGATATCAATGCATCCGACAAGATCGCCCGCTTTGTGCGCTTCTGCGACGCCTTTAATATCCCGGTGATCGCCGTAGTTGACACCCCAGGATTCATGCCCGGCACCAACACCGAACACAACGGCATCATCCGCCACGGCGCCAAAATCCTCTACGCCTTCTCTGAAGCCTCCGTTCCAAAAATCTCGGTCATCACCCGCAAAGCTTATGGCGGCGCCTATATCGTGATGGGCAGCAAACACCTGCACGCTGACATGGTATTCGCCTGGCCGACGGCCGAAGTGGCAGTCATGGGTGCCGACGGCGCAGTGAACATCCTGCACGGACGCGCTTTGAAAGAAAAGACTCCTGAAGAAGCCAAACAACTGCGTGCCGAACTGGTTGCTGAATATAAAGACAAATTCTCGAATCCATACAAGGCTGCTAACGCAGGTTATGTGGACGAGGTGATTCTACCCAGCGAAACCCGCCAGCGATTGATCACTGCTCTTGAGATGTTACGCAATAAACAGACCAACGCTCCCGCAAAGAAACACGGCAACATTCCACTCTAACCGGAAAGGATGCCAATAATGGAAAGTAATACTTTAGTTTTTGCTCTACAAATTTCGGGGATTGGAATTGTTGTGCTGCTTCTGGTCCTTGCCCTTCTGGCCGTCGTGGTTGGTTTAATGACCAAGTTTATTGTTGATAAACCAGAAAAAGAAGATGAAACTGATGAAGAAACCAGTTCAGCTTCAGAGGCACTACCTGAAGGAAAATCTAACCTTGAGGTAATTGCAGCCATCGCTTTAGCTATCGCTCGCGGCCAGGCTGAAACCCAATCCGTTCAATCACTGACCTCTGCCGGAGAAGTAAATTCCTGGCGTCAATTCAATCTTCAGCGACGGTTAAACCAATCCTCAAACATCAGGAGAACAAGATGAAATACGAAATCAGTGTGAATGGCAACTCATACGATGTGGAAATTATGGATGATCCACGTCTGGAAGAAGTTCAGGTCAAGGTAAATAATGAAGTCTTTACTGTTTGCACCAAAGATTCATCCGCTGGTGTGGTTGCCGCAGCGCCTGTTAAAGCCGCTGCCCCGGTGAAAGCCGCAGCCCCTGCGGCCGCAAAAGTTGAAGCCACAGGCCCAGGCACATTAAAATCACCCCTCCCCGGAACAGTCAACGCCATCAAGGTTAGCACCGGACAAAAAGTCAAGGTGAACGACGAACTGTGTGTCATTGAAGCCATGAAAGCCATGAATGTACTACGCGCTCAGCGCGATGGCACCATTGGAAAAATTTATGTGACCGTTGGCGCCAACGTCGCCCATGGCGCGCCTCTCATGGAAATTGAGTAGGAGGAAAGGATACTAGCATGGCAGGCTTTGACTTTTCAGGTTTGCTCGGCGGTCTCTTGGATATAACCTGGCAGCAGTTGGTGATGGTTGCCATCGCTCTGGTGCTCATTTATCTGGGGATCTTTAAAGACTACGAACCAACCCTTTTAATCCCAATCGGTTTTGGCTGCATTCTGGGCAACCTGCCCGTATCTGCCAATATGATCGGCGAAGAAGGGCTGTTCGGAATTTTGTATAAAGCCGGGATCAGTAACGAACTTTTCCCACTACTGATCTTCTTGGGTGTGGGAGCCATGATCGACCTTCGTCCGTTGCTGAGCCAGCCCATCATGTTTGTCATGGGCGCTCTGGCTCACCTTGGCATCTTCGCCACCTTGATCCTCGCATTGCTCCTGGGATTCAACCTGGCAGAATCCACCGCCATTGGTATGATTGGCGCCATCGACGGACCAACCGTCATCTATGTGAATGGTAAACTGGGAAGTCTGTTTGAAACTCCCGGCCTGGCAGCGGCCATCGCGGTGACCGCCTACTCTTACATGAGTCTGGTGCCCATCATTCAACCACCCCTTATGAGGTTGTTCACAACCAAAGCCGAACGCAAGATTCACATGGAATACACTCCGCGACCGGTATCAAAACTGACCGTTATTCTGTTCCCGATCGTTTTGACCATCTTCGCGGCTATCTTCCTGCCTGAAGCGGCTCCGTTGATCGCCACCCTGATGCTGGGTAACCTGCTCAGAGAGTCTGAAGTTGTTGAAGGCCTTACCGAAACAGCAAAATCGGCCATCACGAACACCGCCACCATCTTCCTCGGCATCACCATCGGCTCAACAATGCAGGCCGCGCAATTCTTGAACACCGGAACACTCCGTGTTCTGGTATTAGGTTTGGTGGCGTTCGCACTCAATACCATCGGTGGTATTCTGTTTGGAAAACTGGTCTGTGTGCTCTCCGGTCGAAAGATCAACCCCTTGATTGGTGCCGCTGCCATCAGCGCTTTCCCGATGAGCGGACGTCTCGCACAGAAAGTTGCACTTGAGGCTGACAATAACAACTTCATCCTCATGCACGCTTTGGGCGCAAACGCAGCCGGACAGGTTGCATCCGTTCTCGCAGCCGGAATCCTTATTCAAATGGTATTTCCAATCCTACTGCCTTAGGTTTAAAATAAAAGAATCAGGAGATTCTCCTGATTCTTTTATGAGTTTCAAGGTTTTATCCGTACAAAAAGTCGATCTTCAAACTTGATTCGAAATCTAAAAAGGAGAATAAAATGAAACTGCTTGATCTTACCATCCCGTTCGGTGTTGGTACCCCCCCGTGGCCCACGTATGAACCAT
>CAZNAF010000118.1:0-4221 GCA_964570925.1 uncultured Anaerolinea sp. | reverse complement strand
AGCGCTGCAGCATGCGATCCAATACCTCTTGACCGAAGGCTTCTTTGCGGATCAATTTGACCGCAACCTCACGTTCCAACCGGGTGTCGAAGGCCTTGTAGACCGTGGCCATGCCCCCTTCGCCCAGCCGTTCAATAATATGATACCTGCCTAAATCCTGTCCAATGAGTTCCTGCATCTTTTCCTCTGCTTTTTTCGATTTTCTTGTCACCCAACTCAAGAGGAAAACTAAAAGTTATTTCCCCGATAATGCACATCGAAAACCATTGTTGTAGTCGACAAAATCAGCAATGTATCGTACGCGGCTCGTGGCTCTCAACCGATTGCTATCACTGATCCAGCTTCCCCCTCTTAAGATACGATAATTGTTTTCTTCGGGTCCCTGGGGATTTTTATCGGGGCTTTGGCTGTAATAAGAAGAACTATACGAGTCTGCGACCCATTCGGAGACGTTTCCTGCCAAATCCAAAACACCGTAAGCACTTTTCCCCTCGGGGTATGCTCCAACCATAGATGTTCCACCAACATTATTGTTGAAATTCGCCAGGTTTGTCGTGGGTTCACCATCTCCCCATGAAAAAATTCTACCATCTGTTCCATTGGCGGCTTTTTCCCATTCGGCTTCAGTGGGCAACCTTCTTCCAGCCCACTCGCAATAGGTTTTTGCCTGATACCAGTTAACATAGACGACCGGATGATTGTCAAACTGAATATCACTGTAATACTTTTGGTTCACCAAAGGAGTGCATACTCCATCACTGACACATTTGGAGTACATCACGTTCGTCACTTCAGTCTGATCAATCCAGTAAGAGTCCAGATATACTCTGTGCTGAGGGTGTTCATTCGCATCACCAATTCCATCGCGAGCCCCCATCGAGAATTCACCGGCGGGAATATTGATCAATACCATTCCATCTTTTTCCGAAACCCGGGAGGTGTACGCTTCTGTCGCCTCCTGAGGTACACTGCGAGGAGAGAACCAGCCATTGGTGATGCTTAGAATTCCAACTGCCACCACAAGTATGGCGGCAAAAAAGATCACCAGGAACTTCCATGAAAGGTATACTCCCGATTTTACATCCGATCCGCCTGCCTTTTGTCTAGTAGTAACTTCTTCTACCTTTACAGGCTTTACGCCCTTCGTGACATCAAGTTGATCGACAGTGGCAAACCGATCTGAGTTCTTTTCAGTTTCTTTTTTGGAAGGCGACCCGGTCATATCAGTACCAGCCACACGCACAAGTGCCGTGCTGAAGTCAACCATTGATTGATAACGATCATCAGGATTTTTGGAGAGGGTCTTAAATAATACCTGTTCCACTTCCTCCGGTAAATCTTTGACAAACAATCGCGGTCGTGGAAGTGGTTCATTCGATTGTTTCAAAAGGACTGCAATAGGCGTTTCAGCGGTATAAGGTTTGTGCCCGGTGATCATCTCGTAGAACACCACCCCCAGCGAGTATTGGTCGCTGGCAGCCGTGGCTTTACCCACCCATTGCTCGGGAGCCATATACTCCGGTGTTCCCAACCCGATGCCCGTGCCCGTCAACGTGGCGCTTTCGCCTTCCTCGAGGATCTTCGCCACCCCGAAATCAGACAACATTGGATCACCGCTATTGGTCAATAAAATATTCGATGGTTTCACGTCACGATGCAAGACGCCCCTTGAATGGGCATAATCAAGGGCACGTGCGATGGGCGCCAAAATTTTTGCCGCCTCAGCGACTGAGAAGACCTGCCCGGCTAATTTGTTTTTTAACGTGCCCCCATCAATCAATGGCATTACCAGATAGGGTGAACCTCCTTCGTCGCCGTAATCGATGATGGGGACGATGTTGGCATGGATCAATTTGGACAGCGCCTTGGCCTCGCGTTCAAACCTCTGCAGCATGCGGTCCACCACCTCGGGGCTGAATGCCTCCCGCCGGATGACCTTGACCGCCACTTCACGCTCAAGCCTGGTGTCGAAGGCCTTATAAACCGTGGCCATGCCCCCTTCACCCAGCCGTTCTATAATGTGATACCTGCCCAGCGATTGTCCGATTAGTTCTTGCATGCACACATCCTCATTAATAAATTATGAATTAATTTTTATCTATCCTTAAATATTTTAATTTCATCAACCTCCACACCTCGACCATAATGCCTGAATCCAATCTGATCAATTGCCATATCTGGATTGACATGTTCCGATAATTGCCAACCGGGTTCCATTGAATCTATTGCCCAAACCTTCATCTGTAGAAGAGAAGAGCTTCGATTGATTTTTACTTTAATCCAATATTCGCCAGGTGTGGGATTGAATTCGACAAAATTATCAGACCAGACATCATTACACATAAAGGATATTTTATGGACATTATCACCTGTATTCCCAAATAGGATGGTTGCCCAGTATTCCTGGTCACCGCTGATAATCGATACCGCAGCAGATTCATACCATTCATATTGACGTTGAGGAATGGTTATTTTTCCCTGAATCATAAAGTCATTATCGAACCCTTGACGATAAGGTAAAAGCATCTTATTGTCCATCAATATGCCATTGCCAAGATAAATATCCTGTGAATTCTCATTCCAACTAACATTTCCAACCAATTCATATTGTGAGAGGCTGTCCACAAAAAAACTATCTTTAAACAAGGTTGTAAAAGCAAGGGTGCTGCTTTGGGTTGGGACAAGGGTTACAGACGGATTGATTGTTGTTTGGGTGATGGTAGGATTTTCAACTTCTTGGTTCAGAGTGGATTGGGTTGATATGGATTCTGCTGAAGCGTATTGAGAAATCTTTCTTTCCTGTATTTTATTTACCAAAATACCTGTTATGATGACTGCCAAAACAATCAGTCCCCCAATCAAAAATAATCTGTTTCGTGGTGTAATTTTTCCTTTGTTTGTTATTTCAGAATTGAATCCATCAAAAGTGATGGTTGACTGACTTCTTGATGGGCTGAGCGAGGATCGTTCTATTTGGTTATGAGCAGGGCTACTTACAAAAAACAATTTCTCCAATACCGAAACAAACTCTGCCATGCTTTGATAACGGTTCTCGGGTTTCTTTGCCAGGGTTTTAAATAAAATCTGTTCTGCAACAGCCGGTATATTTTTGACAAATTCACTCGGTCTTGGCAGTGGTTCGTTCGCCTGCTTCAGCAACACCGCCGCCGGAGTCTCGGCCGTGTAAGGTTTGTGGCCGGTGATCATCTCGTAGAACACCACCCCCAGCGAATATTGATCGCTGGCAGGAACAGCCTTGCCCACCCATTGCTCGGGAGCCATGTATTCAGGCGTGCCCAACCCGATGCCCGTGCCGGTCAGCGTGGCGGCCTCACCCTCCTCGAGGATCTTCGCCACCCCAAAATCGGATAGCATCGGATCGCCACTATTGGTGATCAAAATATTCGAAGGTTTCACATCCCGGTGTAAAATGCCCCTCGAGTGCGCGTAATCCAACGCCCGCGCGATGGGCGCCAGTATCCTCGCCGCTTCTGACGCCGAGAACACCTGGCTGGCTAATTTGTCTTTTAACGTACCGCCGTCAATCAACGGCATCACAAGATATGGAGATCCGCCTTCATCACCATAATCGATGATGGGAACAATGTTGGCATGGATCAACTTGGACAGCGCCTTGGCCTCGCGTTCAAATCGCTGCAGCATGCGGTCCACCACCTCGGGGCTGAATGCCTCCCGCCGGATGACCTTGACCGCCACCTCACGTTCCAACCTGGTGTCGAAGGCTTTAAAGACCGTGGCCATACCCCCTTCGCCCAGCCGTTCAATGATGTGATATCTACCTAAATCCTGTCCAATAAGATCCTGCATGATAAAGTCCTTTATTGCGTGGCTTTTTTGTGTGTCTGGAGAAAGGCGTTGTATTCCTTCGCGTCAAACGAAGCGGGCAGCGGCTTTTTGTATTCGTCCACCAGTGCGTCGAGCGCCGCCTGCGGATCTCGCCTGATCCAGTCGAGGCAGGTGAACACGGCCGGCGGTTTAAACGGATAGGCGGCGGCGATATCCGGCGCGTTCAAACCGAAATAGGCGGGGGCTTTTGAGAATTCGCCGGTCTCGAGATAAGATTCAAACGCATTCTGCAGTGCCTGATCCATGCCATTGAGTTTTTCGACCATGCGCTGCGCCTGTTCGGGTTTGTACTGCCAATCTTCGGTGAGCAGTCCGGATAATTCTTCATTCGATCGTTTCATTCGTTCCTCCACC
>CAZNAF010000117.1:0-4312 GCA_964570925.1 uncultured Anaerolinea sp. | reverse complement strand
CCAGGTCGCCGCCCATGGGCAGACCGCGCGCCAGGCGCGTCACCCTCACCCCCATCGGCAGCAGCTGCTGCCGCAGATACAAGGCGGTGGCATCACCTTCCATGCTCGGGTTGGTGGCCAGGATGATCTCCTTCGCCTCTCCGCTGCGCACGCGCTCGAGCAGGGGCTTGATCTTCAAATCGTCCGGCCCGACCCCCTCAATCGGAGAAAGCACCCCCTGCAGCACGTGATAACGGCCGTGAAAACCGCCGGTGCGCTCCAGCGCCAGCACGTCCAGGGGATCCTCCACCACGCAGATGGTGCCGTCAGCCCGTTCGGTGTTGGCGCAGATTTCACAGACTTCCTGAGTCGACAGGGTAATATTAAAACAGATCCTGCACTGGCCGGTGGCCGTTTTTAACCCGCTCAACGCGTTCACCAGCTGGTTCGCCAGGTCTTCGGGCGCGCGCAGAATGTGAAACGCCAGCCGTGACGCGGATTTGGGTCCGATGCCCGGCAGGCGTTCCAACGCGTTGATCAGGTTTTGAATGGGGGCAGGCAGAATCGACATGATCTGAGAACCTAGAATCCCATTCCGGGCAGACCGCCGGCGAGAGGTCCGAGTTTCTCCTCGGCCATCTTGCGCGAATCATCCAGTGCCAGGTTGACCGCGCTGAGGATCAAATCCTGCAGCATTTCGGCATCGGCATCCTTGATGAGTTCGGGGTCGATGATCACTTCCTTGCAGTGCTGGTCGCCGGTCATGGTCACTTTCACCGCACCGCCGCCAGCCGACGAGGTCACCGTGTCGATTGCCAGTTGTTCCTGCGCGGCGGCCATTTGTTCCTGCATGCGCTTGATCTGTGCCATCATGCCCCCACCGCCCATCCCGCCGCCTGCGGGTCGATTGTATCCTTTTGCCATGTTTGACTCCTTTAAAAGTTATTCGCGGTGGACCAGTTTGCCACCCAGATTGAGTGCGGTTCCGACGATCCCATCCGAATCCACATCGAGGTCGACGGGGGATGCCGACATCTTGCCGCTGACTACCGTGCAGGTGATTGCCAGGTCGGCCTTCAGGATTTTTTGGATGGCCTGCCTGGTAACTTCCAGGTTTTCGGCCGTTTCCATCTTGGATTTTAACACCTCGCTGGCAAAACCGATGATCAGGGTGCCATCTTTGACCTGGATCAGTTTCTGCGAGTTCAATAACGCTTCGGTTTGCGAACGCCGGTTCCTGACCTCCGCGCGGATGGTGTTCCAGTTGGATTGAATGTCCTGCGTGGTGACGCCGTTGGAGCCGCCTGCCGCTTTTACAGGCTTTACGGTTGCCTCCGGTTCTTCCGCCCGGTTTTGAACGGCTGTTTTTTCAGCCGGCGGGGTCTTCACTGCGACCTTTTCAGGAGCAAGAATTTTTTCTTCATGAATGGGTTCGGCTTTAGCCGCTTCACGCTTCGGCGCAACGGTGGCGGTCGTTTCAGTCTGGCATTCCACCGATTGGGCGAAGGCCAGTTCGAGGGCCATGCCGGGCTGCCAGGAGGTGCGCAGATCATTGATGGCGTTGTTAAACAGGCGAATCCATTCCATGAGCATCGGCGTTTCAACAGACTGGCTGTGCTTGCGCATCAGCTCCTTGCCGTCCTTGGTAGCGTCCACCTGTTTCTCGTTGCCCATGCGGATGAGCAGCAGGTTGCGCAGATATTCCACCACCTGCCGGGCATATTGCCTCGGATCGCTTCCGCCGTCAAGAGCGCGATGGATGACTTCAAGCCCGCGGGAGGTCTCTCGGTTCTGCATGGCGTTCACCAGGTCGATCACCAGCTGGTTGGTGGCCGTGCCCAGAACCAACTGCGCCAGGTCCAGGGTGATGCGTTCACCGGTGGAGGCCAGTTGATCGAGCAAGGAAATGCCATCCCTCATGGCGCCGGTGGACTGGCGTGCGATGAGGATCAAAGCATCCTCGTCCGCGGCGATTTTTTCCTGCTCACACAGATTTTTCAGCGTGGCGACGATCTCCATCACGGGGATGCGCCTGAACTCATGCCGCTGGCAGCGTGACAGCACCGTGGCGGGGATCTTGTGTACTTCAGTGGTGGCTAAAATGAAAATCGCGTGCGCCGGGGGTTCTTCAAGGGTCTTCAATAAAGCGTTGAAAGCCGCCGTGGAAAGCATGTGCACTTCATCGATGATGTAGACCTTGTATCTGCCCTCTGACGGCGAAAAATTGATCTTATCCCTCAGATCGCGGATGTCTTCCACGCTGGTGTTGGAGGCGGCGTCGATCTCGATCAGGTCGAGGTAGCGGCCTTCGTTGACCGCCTGGCAGTTCTTGCACTCGTCACAGGGGCGGTTCGCCAGGTCGGGCGACAGGCAGTTGACCGCCTTGGCAAGCAGGCGCGCGGTGGTGGTTTTGCCCGTGCCGCGCGGACCCGAAAACAGGTAGGCGTGCCCGACTTTGTCAGCCTGGATGGCGTTGCGCAGGGTTTTGGTGACATGATCCTGGGCGACCACCTGGTCCCACTTGCGCGGACGCCATTTTCGATATAATGCCTGAGTCATTCAGCCGCATCCTCTTCTTTTTGGAATTCTCAAGAATCTTCTTGCAGACCCTCCCATTTTAACCGATAGTGCATGGGATGGTGAACTTTTTAATTTACGGGATCAGATATTGTGATCGCTCGGCACCCGCGCTGTCAAGCAGTGACGCCCGGGTTCCAGATTTCCAGACCGCGTCAGGAGCGTTCCAATAAAGCTCGACCGCCGTGTTAATCCCCACGCCGGAATAGACCTCCACGGCGCCATCCGGGTAAAGCGTCAGCACCGGGAAAACAAATTTTTCACCCTCTTCATTGACCAGGCTCCAGCCGGTCAGGTCGACGGGGTTATCGCTCACATTCTTGAGCGCGATCTTCTCATAATTGAGTTCACCCGGCAGGAACACCGACTGGATCTCGACGCTTTTCTCTCCCGGCGCCGGCAGTACGGACACAACGGCCGCGGTCGGAGCCGTGATCAACCCTCCCTGGCCGTTTTTTGCTTCGGGGCGAGGATGAAAAGCATTCCAGATCAGGATCACCCCAAGCATGGTGACCGCTGAGACCACGACATTTAGTAACAGGTAAGGGAGTATCTTTTTCATGTTCGAAAACCTGGTTTAAATCATAGCATAATATGGATGTAAAATGTTTTCAGGTGAAGTTGCATGAAAAAATTAATCATCGACGGTCACAACCTGATCCCCAAAATGCCCGGACTCAACCTCAAAGACATGGATGACGAGGTGCAGTTGATCGAAATCATCCAGGAATATTGCCGGCTGGCACGCCGGCAGGCTGAGTTGTTCTTTGACGGTTCGCCCGAACCCATTGCCGCCCGGCGCAAGAGCGGACTGGTCCACGTCCATTTTGTCAGGATCGGTTCGTCTGCTGATGACGCCATCATCCATTTTGTAAACGCCCATACAGGTGACAGCAAAAATCTGGCGGTGGTTTCTTCGGACCATCGCGTGCGCAACGGCGCTCTGGCAAACGGCGTGGAAGTGATCAGTTCGGAGGTCTTCTCGCGGCAGGTCGTGACGGTGTTGAGCGAGAGAGCAGTCGTGCAGAAGACTGGCGAAAAGAAACTCTCCGACGATGAAGTCGAAGAATGGATGCGGTTTTTCACCGATTCGAAAAACTCTTAATTAATTTTAATGTAATTCTGATAATTTTGATGTATATTATCCATTAGACACATTTATTGGTGAACACGAGTGTCGTCCACCTGCAAAGGTGGAGTTCCCTCCCTAGAGGAAAGGTTGGCATGTCCCCCCCATGCCAGCCTTTTCGTTTATCAGGAAATACAAGAACAACCCTCACGCTGAGCCCTGAGAAAAAGAGACGCAGATTTTTAATAATCCTCTGCGATCTCCGTGCTATCCGCGTCTCTGTGTGAAAAAAATCGAACCCAATAAAAAAAGACTCCCTAATATTCCGCGAGTCTATGGCGGAGAGAGCCTGCACCCCCTTTTTTGGGGGTGTGTGGATTCGAACCCAACAAAAAAAGACTCCTAAATAAAATAGGAGTCTAAATCAGAGGCGGAGAGAGCCTGCACCCCCTTCTTTTGGGGGTGTGTGGATTCGAACCCAATATAGAAAAAAGACTCCGAAATGGAGTCTTTTTATAGAGCGGAGAGAGCCTGCACCCCCTTTTTTGGGGGTGTGTGGATTCGAACCCAATATAAAAAAAGACTCCCAAATGGAGTCTTTTTATAGAGCGGAGAGAGCCTGCACCCCCTTCTTTTGGGGGTGTGTGGATTCGAACCCAACAAAAAAAGACTCCTAAATAAAATAGG
>CAZNAF010000116.1:0-4343 GCA_964570925.1 uncultured Anaerolinea sp. | reverse complement strand
GCCGCGATATAGCTGAAGCTGGAGCCGTAGTACAGGGGGATGTAGGTATTGATCGCGAACTTTGATCCAAGGAGTGCCACAACGGTACCGAAACCGGTGACGGTCAACACGGTGGAAACATCAAAGTTCATTAGCAGTGCGCACAGTACTGTGGCGGGGAACATGGTCAGCACGTGCTGGAAACCGAGCAAAAGCATCCTGCCAAATGGAGGGGTATCTTGTGGAAGGTATCCCAACACTTTTGAAGTAGTTGCCATAGGTTTTTTCCTTCTTTCCTTTGATTAATGGTTTACTTCGATCTAATACACGTCTTCCTAAGATTGCCAAAAAACATAAATACTGTTTTTAGGCACACCTGCTCTAAAAATTATCTACTCGATAAACACCTCCCGTTAGATTATTTACTTATCTTGACTATCTGCATGAGTATATAATACATCATTTTGTCAAGAAAGTTTACCAGGTCTTAACGACTTACAAATACTTACAAATATTAAACACGTTATTTGCCAAGAAGTAGCGCAAGCACCAGCAATACAATTGCCACCGGAATTACGTACATGAGCATACGTACTTCTGCGATGTCTTTCAAAGATTCTTTCTTGTTTTCTTCAACTGGTTCTTTTACTTCTTCATTTTTTACTTCTGTTGCCATCGTTCCTCCAATGTTTTATCTAATTTCTCGAGTCCTGATTTGATCATTGACTTCGCGACGCTATCGATCATGCGTTGACCAACAGACGCGAGGGTACCACCAATATTAACATCGCCGGAATATTTCAACAGAGTTTTATTATCTCCCAAATCTGTGAAGTGGACTTTGCCAACACCTTTGGCAAATCCGGCAACTCCTTTGCCCTCAACGTTCAGTGTGCAGCTTTCAGGGGGATTTTCGTCAGTCAATCCGAGTACACCTGCAAAGACTGCAGAGATGGGGCCGATGCGCAGGTGAATTGCGCCTTCGTAATGCGACTCATCTATCTTTTCCAGTTTTTGCATCCCCGGAACGGCAGTAGCGAGTGCATTTGGGTCATTGAACATTTCATACACTGCTTCACGTGGACCATTAAACACGTGTTCACCTTCTATGATCATTTGAAAAACCTCCTGTTTTTTGTTTTTCTACAACACATAGGGCGTTTCAGCCCTGAGAACCCTTTTATTTTGCTTTCTTAATGTAATCGTAGATCATGCTTGGATTCAGATTAGATTCTGAGATATCAAGCTTGTACTCATACAAAGCATCTTCGACGGCCTGACAAAACGCGGGGGAGGGCGGCAAAGCGCCGGCTTCACCAACACCCTTGATGCCCAATTCGTTCAGCGGGCTTGGGTGCACGTTGTGGCCGATTTCCATCTTCTTGGGCATATCGGTTGCCTGCGGCATCAGATAATCCATGAATGAGGCGGTCAACAACTGTCCGTTTTCATCATAAACAACTTTTTCATAAAAAGCATTGCCGATACCCATTGAGACGCCGCCCTGGATTTGTCCTTCGAGCAGCAAGGGATTGATCACCGTTCCGCAATCGTGAACCAATACAAACCGTTCGATCTTGGCTTTGCAGGTTTCAGGATCAACGTCCAAAATCATTGCGCAGGCGCCTGAACCGGTGGAGGCATGCGGGGGAGCGTAGTAAGCGGTAGCTTCAAGTCCGGGTTTCACGTCTGCTTCAACCGCACCGCGCATCGGGTTGGCCCGGCCGGCCAATTCACCCAGCGAAATGGATTCTTCAGGATGATCCTTGACGCGCACGGTACCGTCGAACAATTCCAATTCCTCTTCGGGGACTTCAAGGAATTTGCTGGCTGTAGACAGAGCTTTGTCTCTTACCATGACAGCCGCGCTGTGGACGGCGGAGCCGACAATTGTAGCACCGCGGCTGGCGAAAGTGCCTGCGCCCCAATGGAAGTGTAAAGTGTCACCAGTGATGACTTTTACCTTATCCAGTTTAACATTGAGTTGTTCGGCAACGATCTGTGCAAAAACGGTGAAGTGTCCCTGGCCTTGTGTGCTGTAACCGGTGGAGACGCTGACCAAGCCGTTATTGCCAACGGTTATTCGTGCACCTTCATAAGGCCCTACGGCGGTCCCTTCGGTAAAAGCGACCACGCCGATACCCAGGTGCTTGCCTTCTTTGCGTGCCTTGGGCTGGATCTCTTTGCGGAATTTTTCATAATCAATGGCCTCGATGCATTTTTCGAGGTTGTTCTTGTAATCGCCGCTGTCAAGTACACCCACTACAAAGTCCTGACCGATGATGCCTGTGTTCAGTGGGAATTCTTTTTCCACGAGCAGGTTTTTCAAACGGAGTTCGACGGGGTCCATGTTGAGTTCTTTGGCGGCAGCGTCCATCATGCGTTCCATCACGAATACGCCTTCTGAACGGCCTGCGCCGCGGACAGGGGTAACCACCATCTCATTGGTAAAGACCATGCGGATTTCGGTATAGAAATTGGGTACGCGGTAATTGCTGACAGTGTGCGTTTGAGTGTTGAGCGGCACGGTCATGCCGTAGGGATCATAGGCGCCTGTGTTGTGATAGAAGACGTCTTTGAAACCCAGGATTGTACCGTCTTTCTTCAATGCCATTTCGGCATGATGGACCTGGTCTCTTTCAGAAGTAGTGGCCAGGAAGTTCTCACGGCGGTCTTCGATCCATTTGATGGGGCGGTTCAACTGCATTGAAACCCAGGGCAACAACACGTCATCTGCCTGCGAGGTCATTACTTTCGGCCCAAATCCGCCGCCAATATAGGGAGTGATGACACGTACCTGGTTTTCCGCCAGGCCCATTCTTCCGGCGATGGCGCTGCGCAGCGGTAGGGGAGCCTGGGTGGTTGCCCAAACGACCAGTTCCTGCCGGCCTTCATCCCAGTTGACCACAAGGCCGCGGTTTTCCATGGCGCCGCCGATAACGTGGTCGGCTACAAGCCGCTTTGAGATGACTACGTCAGCTTGTTTCTTGGCCGCTTCATAATCGCCAGATTCCTGTTTTACCAGGGCCGCCATATTGGATGGCAGATCATCGTGAACCAGTACCGAAGTGTCTTCCCATGCCTTTTCAAGATCGATCACGGCCGGCAAGGGTTCAGCGTCAAAGATGATATCTTCAAGGGCATCTTCTGCAATATAGCGGGATTCTGCGATCACCAGGGCAATCGGTTCGCCTGAAAATCTTACTTTGCCTTTGGCAATTGGGGGTAGTGGACGGGCGCTGAATTGTGAACCTTTAATGGCGGAGGGAGGCGGCACCTGAAGCGGACCTACTCTCCAGTAATCGCCGAAATCTTCCGCAGTGTATACAGCGACCACGCCGGGATGTTCTTTGGCGGCGCTGACGTCAATGCTCTTGATAATGGCATGGGCATAATCACTGCGCAAGAAGGCAGCGTGCAGCATGCCGGGAATTTCAATATCGTCAATAAACTTGGCCCTACCTGTGAGCAAATGTTTATCTTCAAGTCTTGATACGGGTTGACCAAAAATTTTTCCAGCCATTGGTTTTCCTCTATCCTTCTCTAATCACCGGAAGACATCTTCTTCGCGGCTTCCTGCACTGACTCGACGATCTTTTCATAGCCGGTGCAGCGGCAGATATTGCCATCAATGGCTTCGCGAATTTCATCTTCCGTTGGATTGGGATTCTGTTCCAAAAAGGGAACGACCGTCATCAACACACCCGGCGTACAAAAACCGCACTGCAGCCCGTGTTTCTCGTGAAAAGCTTCTTGCAGGGGATGCATGTGTTCCGGCGTACCCAGGGATTCAACAGTTTTGATCTCGTGTCCGTTGGCTTGAACGGCAAAAATCAGGCAGGATCTCACGGGTTCACCGTCAAAGATGACAGTACAGGCTCCGCACATACCGTGCTCGCAGCCGACGTGGGTTCCCATGAGTCCGAGGTCATGACGCAGGAAATCACTCAAAAGCAGCCTGGATTCAACCTGGCGTTCATAGACTTTGCCGTTTACGGTAACTTTAACAGGAAATAACTTGGTCATAATCAACTTCCTTTTTTGGCGCGATCAAAAGCAGTGTTGAGAGACCGCGAAACCAAAACACGGATAAGATCGCGGCGGTATTCAGCAGTGCCGTTAAGATCATTGGCAGGATCGATTTCTGGTTGGACGGCTTCGCCAATTTCCTTAAACAACTCGTCGTTGGCTTCTTGTCCGACCAGCAAGTCGCTGACTTTTTCAGAGAGAATGGGCATTTCACCCACACCCATCAGGATCATGCGAACTGATTTACAGCGGTTTTTGTCGTCCAGTGTGACAACCGAGGTGACGGCTGCCAGGGCATAACCGCCGTTCTGTCGTGCCACCTGTTGGTAGCTGCT
>CAZNAF010000115.1:0-4385 GCA_964570925.1 uncultured Anaerolinea sp. | reverse complement strand
AGTCGGGCAAATTCGATCTGCCGTGTTCTGAACAGGTCAAGCTCATCAAGGAACCAATTGTAAAGCGGACGGTGGTCTTCATAAGCCAGATCGCATAGGGAATGGGTAACCCCCTCCACGGAATCAGATTGTCCGTGCGCGAAATCGTACATCGGATAGATACACCACTTGCTGCCCGTACGATGGTGCGGAGTTTTGAGGATGCGATACATGGTGGGGTCGCGCATGTTAATATTGCTGGAGGCCATGTCGATCTTCGCACGCAGTACGCAGGCTCCTTCATTAAAATCACCGTTTCGCATCTTCTCGAACAAGGTCAGGTTTTCTGCCACGCTGCGATCACGCCAGGGGCTGTTCTTTCCCGGTTCGGTCAATGTTCCGCGATATTCCCTGATCTCATCTGCCGACAGGTCATCCACGTAGGCTTTGCCTTTTTTGATCAAATCAACCGCGAAATCATAGAGCTGGTCAAAATAATCCGAGGCGTATAATTCGCGTCCCCAATGAAAACCGAGCCACTGGATGTCCTCTTTAATGGCATCCACGTATTCGGTTTCTTCTTTCACCGGGTTGGTATCATCAAAACGCAGGTTACAAACCCCTCCGAAAATTTCAGCCATGCCGAAATCGATGCACAGGGCTTTCGCATGGCCGATATGCAAATAACCGTTTGGTTCAGGAGGAAAACGGGTTTGTACGTGGTCAAAACGACCTGAACGTAGGTCTTCTGCGATGGCTTCCTGGATGAAATTTCCGGCATTGTTTACAGATGCATCGCTCATGGATCTTCTCCTGGTTTTATAAAAAGAAAGCACCCGAATCGCTTCTTAGGGTGCTTTGGCTTGAGGCTGAGGGCAAAGGATTCGAACCTCTATAGGCACATCCAGAGTGTGCAGTCCTGCCATTGGACGAGCCCCCAGAAACTTACTCTTAAATTCTATCATGGTCGCTTGCCCGTGTCTAGGTAAGACCGCCACACCGGAAGTGATCTTAGGTTAAAGGCTCGAGTTCAGTTTAATTTATGTTTATATCCTTCATGCAAAGCTTCAAAGTTCTTGTCCAAAAGTCGCTTGTGCCGCTGGGGAAGGTGTTCCCTTAACGCGTTTTCGATCACAGATAACGGCAAAACATCCACATTGGCTAAAAGGGCACCCATCAACACCATGTTGGTCATTCGAATATCGCCTAACCTGTCGGCGATTATCCCGGCGTCTACTTCCACCACCCTGATCCCCTGACGGGTCACGGCTCGATCCAGCAGGGAGGAATTCAACACCAACAATCCGCCAGGTTTTACCTGGTCTTCATACTTGTCCAGCGAGGGGCGGTTCATGGCAATGACAGCGGTTGGATAATGGACAAAAGGCGAACCGATTTCTTCATCAGAGATCACGGTGGTGCAGTTGGCCGTACCGCCGCGCATTTCAGGCCCGTAGGCCGGGATCCAGGTTACGTGTTTGCCGGCATCCATCCCGGCATATGCCAGCAGCTGACCGCCAAACAATACTCCCTGTCCTCCGAATCCGGCAATTACGATTTCAGTTTGCATGTTCTCTCCCGTTAGATCTTTAACTCGGCCAAAGCCGGATGGACCTTGTGATCACCCAGGGGATAATATGGGATCATTTTCTCTTCCAGCCATTTTAGAGCATCCGTCGGTTTCAGCATCCAGTTGGTGGGGCAAATCGACAGCATTTCAACCATCGAAAAACCCAACCCTCGTACCTGGGCTTCGAATGCCAAACGGATCGACTTTTTAGCCTGCCGAATGGACTTTGCGTCGTGCAATGAACGCCTGACGATATAAGAGGCACCCTCCATGGTGGCAAACATCTCCGATATTTTTACCGGATACCCTTGTGTTTCAATGTCCCGTCCATTAATTGAAGAGGTTGTTTTTTGCCCCGGCAAGGTCGTGGGGGCCATCTGACCTCCCGTCATGGCATAGTTGCAATTGTTTAAAAAGAAAACAGAAATGTTTTCTCCTCGCGCGGCGGCATGCACAATTTCTGCTGTTCCTATCGAAGCCAGGTCTCCATCTCCTTGATAGGTAAACACCACCTTTTCAGGCAGCACGCGCTTGATACCGGTTGCCATGGCCGGGGCCCTTCCGTGGGCGCCCTGAACAAAATCGACATCCAGGTAATTATAAGTAAAAACGGAACATCCCACGGAAGCCACGCCGATCGTGTTTCCACGAATCCCCATTTCGTCGATGACTTCCGCGATCAAACGGTTGGCAACCCCGTGTGTGCAGCCCGGACAATAATGCGTGGCGACTTCTGTTAACGCCTGTGGACGATCATAAACCTGGGTTTCGGTTTCCAATTCCTTCTCATTCATTTCAGGCTCCTCTATCGTGTGGCCAGTGCGCGTTTAAGCCATTGATCGCGGGGGTGTTCATTGGTTGGGATCGGCTCAGACACCATGCGGTGGATCTCATCCAATACTTCGTCAGGGTAGGGAACGACCCCTGCCAGGCGGGCAAAAAACGCGGTCGGAATACGTGAGCCGGTGGACACGAGAATATCCTCGAGCATTTGACCGGCATTCATCTCGACCACCAGCATGCCTTTCATCCTCCCCACCAGACTGGCATAATAATCCTTCGGGAAGGGGCTCAAGGTGATGGGCCTGATCAATCCCACTTTGATCCCTTCCGCACGCGCGGTGCGTACGGCGCTCAAGGCAATTCGGCCGCAGGAACCAAATCCGGTCACAACATACTCGGCGTTTTCCATGAAATACTCTTTGTAGCGAATTTCGTTTGCTTCAACTCGCTGCCAATTTTTCAGCATGCGAAAATTCATTTCCTCCTGACCCGAAGGGTCCAGGTTGATGCAAGTTAATAAATGTCTTTCACGCCCTTCCGCGCCCGCAACCGCCCAATCGGGGACAATGGTCTTTAAAGGTTGCATGGGGGGCAATTCGCATGGCTCCATCATTTGTCCAATGGATCCATCAGAAAGGATCACAACAATGGATCGGTATTTCTCTGCCAGGTCGAATGCCAAAACGGTCAGATCCACCGATTCCTGCACGCTGGCAGGTGCTAAAACGATCGTACGGTAATCACCGTGACCACCGCCGTGAACCATCTGGGTGTAATCGCCCTGTGCGGGGGCAATATCTCCCAATCCCGGTCCGCCGCGCATTACATCCACCAGCACCATGGGCAATTCCGTTGCCGCTATATAAGAAACACCCTCCATCATCAGGCTGACGCCCGGGCTGGAGGATGAACTCATCACACGGTGACCTGTGCAGGCGGCGCCGTATACCATGTTGATCGCGCCTAATTCACTTTCTGCCTGCACAAAAACGCGACCAAGCTCAGGCATGCGCCTTGCCATGTATTCAAGCAACTCAGTTTGTGGGGTGATCGGGTAACCAAAATATGCAACGACTCCCGCGCGCACTGCAGCCTCGGCAACGGCTTCGTTGCCTTTCATAAGTTCCAGAGACATGATGCGCCTCCTATGCGGGGATCCGGCTCACGCCGGCTTTTTCACGAAAAACTGTTATGGCCGCTTCAGGACATACGATCGCACAAATACCGCAGCCCGTACAGCCTTCGGCGATCATCAAAGCAGGGTGATAACCTTTGGCATTGATATGGTCTGTTGCAAGAGCGAGCACCTCCTGTGGACAGGAAGAGACGCACAACTCACAACCCTTGCAATACTTCTCATTGACAACGATCCGACCCTTTAGGGGCATTCATACCTCCTGAGTGAGATTCCCGTTACCGGGTTTTTTTAAAACGAAGAGACACTTCTAATCATTACCATTATCATCCGAATTGATAGCCTTGGGAAGTGTCACATTACAAATTCGTACAATACATCTATCCTGTTTAAAAATTGCTAATTCCCGATCCACTCCACGATGGTTGCTTCTCCCTGGCCGACGCCAACGCATAAGGTTGCCAATCCGTAAAATGGTCTGACTTCAACTCTTGAACGTCTTTTCATTTCATGTAACAGGGTGGTCAAAATTCGTGCGCCCGAACAGCCCAAAGGATGCCCCAGTGCAATGGCTCCGCCGTTGACATTCACCTTCTCATGTGCCAATCCCAGGGAATGCATGACAGCCAGCACCGATGCCGCAAAGGCTTCATTTATTTCTGCCAAATGAATGTCTTCGATTTCCAGTCTGGCCTTTCTCAGTGCCTTTCTGACTGCTTCGATCGGTCCCAGCCCCATTAATCGTGGTTCGATCCCTGCAGTCGCGCTGCTGATCAGGCGTGCCATTGGTTTCAATCCCAACTCGTTCGCGCGCTCCGCGCTCGCCAGGATCAGAACCGATGCCCCATCATTCAAACCCGAGGAATTTCCCGCTGTGACCGTGCCGCCCTGCCTGAAAGAAGGGTTCAGTCGGCCAAG
>CAZNAF010000114.1:0-4450 GCA_964570925.1 uncultured Anaerolinea sp. | reverse complement strand
CAAAAACTTGAGATCGGACCGGAGCAAACGGTGCTGCGCATCGAGCGCCTGCGCTACGGCAATGACGTCCCCATCGGACTGCAGGTATCCTATTCGGTGCTGCGGGAGGATCAAGCCATTACCCGCGCCGAATTGGAATCATCGGGGTCCCTGTATAATATCTACCGCGAAAAATTCAATTTGATCCCATCCGAAGCGGATGAGACCATTGAAGCCACCCTGGCCAACCCTGAAGAAGCCAGACTCCTACAAATTGAACCGGGGTCTCCCCTGCTGCTGAACGAACGCATCATGTTCGCCCAGGACCGCCGTCCGCTCGAGTACGTCAAAATCCTTTATCGCGGCGACCGGTACCAGTATTACGTGCATCTGACACATTGAGAGGTCTTTGACCGATACAGAATAAGCCTCCCTGTGTGTGCGCTCAACCAAATAAAAAACACCCTTGCGGATGTTTTTTTGGATAGTTATTGTTGTATTTTTACCCATAATTATTCAATGTTTTGCCCATCTGGTTAATTTGGTTTTAATGATCTGAGTCGATTCAATACTATCCCCACAATAATTAACAGTAAAATGAAGATAATACTATTGCCACCTGGTGACAACCATATTTCTGCGGAGGTTTTTACGATGACAAACCCTTTAAGCAATAAAGTGATAGTTATTGCATTTAATGAAGTGTGTAGTATAACCGCTGGCCAAGTGGAATTTGTAAGTAGCCGAATTTCTCCAAAAACAAATGATAAAGCCAACAGAAATAAACTACCTACAAGAACAAATGTTCCTGTATTGAGTGTGGAGAAGGCGGCAATTGAAGCTTTATCCAACAAGAAAAACCAATACGGAATGTGCCAAACAATCCAAACAATTCCGGTTAAGAAGTGGTTTAGAAGATCAGGAATGCCAAGAGAATAAAAATGTTGAGTAAAAAAACCTCTCCAGGTAAATTCTTCAAGGCAATTCTTGATAAAATCCGAAAAGAAAAACAATACCACTGCACTGACCATGGATCCAATTCCCTGATTTACCAATCCGTCAAATGATATCCATCCTCCCAGTTTACCGATTGCTAAAGTTACGGTCACTAATCCCGGAATCAGTAGAAATGAAAGGGTATAACTACAACCATTTTTGTAAAAATTTGGCCTTAAGCCAAGGTTGATATCATATCTTTTTTTTGTCAAGGTCAATATCAATACCCCAGTAGGTGGAATTACCAAAAACACTGATAGCGCCAGGTTGGTTTGGCCCGTCAATGATTTTAATAATATACCAAACCAACCTGCGGCGAATGAGAGGAGAGAAATGAAAAGGATGTTGAACCATAATTGTCTTTTTCTTAATTTTTGTTTTTTTACTGGTTTTCCCTCATAACCATTAAGTGTTGATATTTCCTGAGGGATTTCTTGTTCGTCTTTTTTTAAGGGGGGGGCGATAAAGATATATTCCGAAAAATCCATATTGATCCTCGTTTCGTTTTAATAAAAGGGAATGAATGGCTCCATTGGTATAGCAAACATCATCAACGTAGAATTCATTTTCATTTATTACAATACCCAATAATGTTTAAGGGATGTTTAACGAAAGGTTAAATCTTTATGTTTTCTTGAAACGATTATTGCCACGGCATTTGCCTGGATAGGAATCGTTCAGTAATTGGATAGTTCTGGTCCAATACCAAATTCAGCTTTAATCATTGTTAAGTTTCATTTTGAATTTCTGCTATGAAAAAAGTTTGCGTAATCTTTCCAAAATCATTGTGACAGAAAGAATATTGCTAAAAACAACGTAAAATGAGAATTGGTGAGAGATATCTTTATACACAAAAAAACCCATCAACTTGCAAATTTGCAAAATGATGGGTAACCCGCGGAGGGGCTCGAATAATACCCCTTGTGGGTGCGCTCAACCAAACAAAAAACACCCTTGCGGATGTTTTTGATTCTTGTGAGCGCGGAGGGGCTCGAATGACACCCCTTGTGGGTGCGCTCAACCAAATAAAAAACACCCTTGCGGATGTTTTTGATTCTTGTGAGCGCGGAGGGGTTAGAATAACACCCCCTGTGGGTGCGCTCAACCAAACAAAAAACACCCTTGCGGATGTTTTCGATTCTTGTGAGCGCGGAGGGGCTCGAACCCTCAACCAACGGCTTAAAAGGCCGCTGCTCTACCATTGAGCTACGCGCCCAAGAACGGCTGAATTCTATCACGACCCCCGGTCAGCGTCAATAAGATTCCCGTTTTCGATCAGGATTCGCGTTTTTTCTCGAACAGCGAAAAGATCAGCACGCCCATCCAGAAGAAGAACAGTGATAATGCCAGACACGCGCAAACGCGGAACCAGACATCCCCCATGCCGGCTCCACCCGACAGCACCTGCTGCAACGCCAGCATGCCATTCGTGGCGGGGATGAAGTCAAACGCGCCCACCGGGTAGTCAAACAGATTGAACAATACCGGGCTCGGCATGCTGAAAAAAGCGCCCGACAAAAAGACCATCAGCATCGAAACCGTGCTGCCCGTGTTCAGGGCGTCCGTATCGTTTTTGATGAAGCAGCCCACCAGCAGCCCCAGCCCCACCGATGCGAAAGCCGTACACAGGCCAATCAACATAGCCAGTCCCAACGATCCGCGGTTGTGAAAACCCAGCAGCAGTGCGGCGGCAAACATCACCACCACCTGCAGCACCGCCACAACCAGTTGGGCGAGGCAGATGCCGCCGAGCAGTTCAGCGGGACGCAGCAGGCTCAGTTCAAGGCGGCGCAGGGTGCGGTTGCGTCGTTCGCGGCCGATCAACATGGCAGTCTGCGGGATGATCAGTAAAATGGCCATCAGCATCATCCCAGGGACGTAGGCATCAAACTCACTGGCTGGCCTGGGGCGCTCAAGAGCCTTCAATACAACCACAAAATGCTGGGGTTTGTCCTGTTCCTTTTCAAGAAAAGGAATGATCAGCGACTCCAACTGGGCGCTGGCCTTGATGAACCCGAGATACATGGCGTCGCCGCGGATCGTATATTCAAGCACACCTGTTGAATTTTCACCAATTGTCAGCATGGCCGCCGCCGTGTGTTCCTTCAACTGCGTTTCCGCGTCCGCGGGATCAAGTGCGGGCTCAAGCTTGAAATAAGGCCGGCCGTCGGTGTACTGCACCTCCGCCAACTGCGCCAGGAACGCGTCCGCCCGGTCGGTGGTTGACTGGACCAAAATCCGGTAGGTGGCCGCCTTCGGGGAGGTGCCGTAGCCCACATAGCAGATCAGCATGAAAAACGCGGGGATCGCCAAAACCAACAAAAGCAGAACCGGCTCGCGTAGAATTTCGATCAGCGTCTTGCGGGCAACCTGAAACGTGCGGTTGAGATTCATTCGCGCAGTTTCCTTCCCGTGAGCTGGATGAAAACATCTTCGAGCGTGTTCTGCCTCACCTTGACCTCACCAAGTTCAAGTCCGGCCGCGTTGAGCCTTTCGAGAATTTCGGGCAGGTGCGCCACGGCGTTGAGAGCCCTGATCAACAACACCTGACCCTCCTCTTCAAGGCTGACCTGGTTCGCCAGGCCGTTCAGCGCCTGCCGGATTTCTGCGGCATCCTTGACGCCGCTGCCAAGGTTGATCTCCAGGATGTCGCCCTCCCCCAGGCGGGCTTTGAGAGCGGCGGTGGTATCGAGCACCAATAACTGGCCGTGATCAATGATGGCAACGCGATCCGCCACGCGGTCGGCTTCGTCCATGTTATGCGTGGTCAGGATGACGGTCTTCTTTCGCGCCAGCGATTGAATATATTCCCTCACCTTCACCCGGCTTTGCGGGTCCAGTCCCGCTTCAGGCTCATCAAAAACAACAAGCTGCGGATCGTGCACCAGGGCCAGCCCGATGTTCAAGCGGCGCTGCATGCCTCCTGAAAGCGTGCCGGCAAGCTTGTTCTTTTTCTCTTCGAGATCGAGTTCCTTAAGCAGCCGCAAAGCGTTGGCGCGGCAATTACTCAGTGAAAGGCCGTACATCTGGCCAATAAAAATCATTTGTTCAAGACAGGTTAACTTATTCCAGAACACCAGGTCCTGCGGACACACTCCGATTTGAGCGCGAATTTCGCGATGCCCGTTCGAAATCAACCTGCCCTTCAGCAGCACCTGTCCGCTGTCTGGCCGCAGCAATCCGCACAGCATATTGATGGTGGTGGTTTTGCCTGCCCCGTTCGGTCCGAGAAAGCCGAACACCTCCCCTTCTTCGACGGCCAGTGAAAGGTGTTTGACAGCCTCGATTTCACGATAAGATTTTGAAAGGTCCTGCGCTTCCAATACATAACTCATTGAATTCTCTCCATTAATCCATTTTTCGCAGTACCCGGCGCTGATACAGCCAGATGCCAATTGCCAGCCAGAGAAACGAGAAAAACGCCAGCATGATGAGGTCGAAGGCGGATTCCTTCAATCCGGCGCCGTAAAGTACC
>CAZNAF010000113.1:0-4793 GCA_964570925.1 uncultured Anaerolinea sp. | reverse complement strand
CTGGTTTTTGAATACATTGATCGCAAGCTGGTGGCTCGTTTTCAAAACCGTTACGGCCCGCGCTGGTTTCAACCCCTGGCCGATGTGATCAAACTGTTGGCCAAGGAAGAAATTCTGCCGACAGGCGTGGTGAAAAGCCTGTTCATCATCCTGCCCGTGGTTTCACTGGCCGCGGCACTCACCGCCGGGCTTTACGTGCCCTTGTTTGGATTTAAACCTGTCTTTAATTTTCAGGGTGACCTGATCGTCACCCTCTATCTGTTGAGCATGATGACCTTGTGCATCGGCCTGGCCGGGGCGAACACGGAAGACCGCTTTTCCATCGTGGGCGCCACGCGTGCCCTGACCCAGCTTTTTTCTTATGAGGCACCCTTCTTGTTGGCATTGCTGGGTCCGGCCATCGCCCTGGGTACCTGGAAAATTGCAGATATCAACGGCCTTGCGACAGGGCAGACCTGGTTCATCCTGGCGCAACCCATCGGTTTTCTGGTCGCGGTGGTCGGCCTGATGGGCAAACTGGAACTGCCCCCCTTTGACGCCCCAGAAGCGGAGACCGAGATCGTGGCTGGAGCCTTCACCGAATACAGCGGACGCGGCTTTGCTCTCTTTAAGATCGGCCGGGATGTCGAACTGGTGATCGGTCTCACCCTGGTGGCTTCTTTTTACCTGGGTGGATTCAATTCACCCCTCGATTTCTTGTGGAAAACGCTGGCACTGCTGCTCGTCACAGCCACCCTGCAATCTCTGTTTGCCCGCCTGCGCATCGACCAGACCGTAGGCTTGTGGTGGCGTATGGGCGTCATTTTGGTGCTGCTGCAACTGGTGGTGATCATCGCCGGCAAGGCTTTGTCTCCCGTCATTCAGCCCTGGTTCCAATCGATTTTTGGAGGTTAACAACATGACCATTGGATCAATGTTCGGTGATATTTTCAAATCCCTGTTCAAAAAACCGGTGACCGAAAAATATCCCTTTGTGAAAAAAGACGCCCCCGAAAACCTGCGCGGCAAGTTGGTCTGGGACCCTGAAAAGTGTTCGGGCTGCCAGCTATGCGTCAAGGACTGTCCAGCCAACGCCCTGGAACTGATATCAGTGGACAAGGTGAACAAAAAATTCGTCATGCGTTACAACATCGACCGCTGCACTTTTTGCGCCCAATGCGTTGAAAGCTGCCGATTCGGCTGCCTTGAAATGTCTGACGAAATGTGGGAACTGGCCTCGATAAAAAGGGAACCCCTCGAAGTCTATTATGGCCGTGATGAAGACATCCAACAACTTCTGGAAAACGCAGCTCGACCTGAATCTAACCCGCCTTGCTGAGGAGGGCGATCTTCGCCTGGCCATCCTGGGCATCGGGAACGAACTGAACGGTGACGATTCGGCCGGGGTTCTGGTGGCGCGCAAGCTCATTAAAGCGCTGCCCGAACGGCCGAATCTTCTTGTTTTGGATTGCGGGACAATGCCGGAAAACGCGGGCGGCCCCCTGCGGCGCTTTCAGCCAGGTCTGGTGCTGATGGTGGACGCGGCTGACCTGGGCCTTGAGGCGGGTGAAATCAGCCTGGTGGACATGGAACAGGTGAGGGGATTCAGCGCCTCCAGCCACAGCCTGCCCCTGACCGTTTTCTCGGATTACTTGCGGGCGGAGTTTGCCTGTGACACGGCCTTGATCTGTTTGCAGCCCCAGACCCTTGAATATTGCGCGCCTCTTTCTAAGCCATTGGTAGGCGCGGTGAATGCACTGGCAGCTTATCTGAAGAAGCGTTTGAGCGAAACCTAATCTTGAGATCCCCGTATATCTTTTTAATACAAACAAAAAGAGGTATTTATGGATAATCAATTTGAGAACAAACCTGAACCTGTTACCGTGGAAGTGGATCAACCGGAACAGGCCCCCTTGAAAGAAAAAAAGCAGCGCAAGAACAGTTTCTTTTGGCCGTTCATCCTGATCGTGGTGGGTGTCATCCTGCTCGTTCAAAACGTCAGCCCCGTGCCCGTTCACTTGAACTGGTGGGCAGCGTTCATCTACATCCCCGTCCTGGGCTCCATCATGGCGGGTGTCAGCGCTTTCCAAAAAAGCGGACGGTTTGACGCCGCGGTGCGCAGCGCCCTGAGCGGTGTGATCGTGGTGGGAACCGTGGCAACCCTGCTGCTCCTTGACGCGGATTGGGGCGAGTGGTGGCCGTTGATGCTCATCGCACCCGGACTTTCCATGCTGGTAAACAGCTTCTCGGTCGTGGACGCAGACCGTCATGTTAACCTATCCCGTTGGGCGGGATTGGGCTTTTGGTTTGGACTGGCAACCGTCTTGCTGGGTGTCGGCTTTCTGGCGAAAACGCTGCCCATCCCCGTGATCGAGGCCTTCCTTTTCCACCGCTGGTGGGCCGTGGCGATCCTCATCCCCGGCGTGGGCGCCTTTGTAAATGCCCTTCTGATCTTTATTAAGAACGGCGCCAAAGCGGGCTGGACGTTCGGGTCCTTCCTGGTGATCGGCGTGGTTTTTGTGGCGACCGGTTTGTTCGCCCTTTTCAATCTCAACTGGAACCTGCTTAGCCCGATCATCCTGATCGGCGCAGGGCTGGTCATCTTTTTTAGTTTTTTGATCCGCAAATAAACGGCCTTTGAAAGAGCCGGTTTTCCGGCTCTTTTTTTTTACATATTTCATATCATTTTGCTTTAAAATCAGTCTGTATATACATGTCCAATTGGAGTATCCATGACCGATCCGATCGCAGGGCGTAAAGACAAAGGTGTTCGTATTTTGGCCTTGATCCCTGCCTATAATGAAGAAGCACGGGTTAAAAAGGTGATCGAAGGCGCCGCGGCATGGCTGCCTGTTTTGGTTGTTGATGACGGCTCCTCGGACCAAACCTCCCAAGTGGCAAAGGACGCGGGGGCGTATGTGATCAGGCAGGAACCGAACCAGGGCAAGGGAGCCGCCATCCTTAACGGTTTTGCCTATGCCCTGGAGAACGGGTATGACGCCGTGATCACCCTCGACGCGGATGGCCAACATGACACCGCGGAGATCCCGCTCTTCCTCGCGGAATATGAACGAACGAAGGCCGACCTGATCATCGGCGAAAGGGATTTTCGGAAAATGCCCTTTCCACGCGGTATAACCAACCAGATCGGGACCTGGGCTTTTTCGAACGCGCTTGGACAATTTGTGCCGGACAATCAATCTGGCTACCGCCTGCATTCGCGGCGGCTGGTCGATGACTCGCTTGCAAGCGGAGAACATGGTTTTGAATTCGAGGTGGAGATCATCGTACGCTGTGTGCTGCATGGTTACAAAATCTCGTGGGTGCCGATCAAAACCATTTATAATGAAGTACAAAACAGTAAGATCTCGCCTGTCAAACATGTTTGGCGATTCTTCCGGCTCGTGGCAAAAACACGAGACCTTATCAAAGCCTCAAAAAGAGATCTTTAATCGGTATCCGGGTTATTATCCATTGTCTGTAGTGAGATGACCAAACAATAAAGAAATTTGAAAGGGAAAGTGAAATGGACAGGGTCAGACAGTGGGTGGTGCTTTTTGGAACGTTGCTTGTTTTTACAGTTAACACGCTGGCCAATCTTTTGCCCATTAACGGCCTGACGACAGGGCAGATCAGCGATCAATTCGACGTGTATTTCATCCCGGCCGGATATGTCTTTTCCATCTGGGGGCTGATCTACGTCCTCCTGCTCGGCTTCACTATATATCAATTTTTACCGGCCAATCGAACAGATGACAAGCTAAGGAAAATCGGCTGGTGGTATGCAGCGGGTTGCCTGGCTAACAGCGCCTGGCTTTTCACGTGGCATTATCAATTGTTTTACCTTTCCTTTGCTTTTATGGCGATCCTTTTCGTGACCCTCTATGTCATCTATCAGAAACTTGATATTGGGTTAAAAACTGCGGATATCAAAACCCGTATATTCGTGCAAATACCATTTTCCATCTACCTTGCCTGGATCAGCGTAGCGCTGATCTCAAATTTTGCGATCCTTTTGGCTTTTTCGGGCTGGAACGCGTTTGGCATACCGGGGTCATCGTGGGCATTGATCTTGATGGTTGTGGCGATCCTGCTGGCGATGATGACGGCTTTCAACCGGGGGGACGTCTTTTTCCTGGGCGTCGTTATTTGGGCGTTGGCAGGCATTGCAATTAAAAATTGGGGCATTACTCCCGTCTACGAGGCTGCTGTCGCCTCGGCCATCCTCGTGCTGATCATCGCCATCGTTTCTCAGATCATCAGATATAAACCTAAACCTGTCTGAGTTGATTGACGATCTTGAGGCGATGTGATTTCAAATAATTAAGACTCCCGTGATAAAATATTGCAGGTTATCCCGGCAGATACAATTTACTATTTGAATTCTCCAGCCATTTGGTTGGTCCGTCATTTTCATCTTATCCAAGGAGTGGGAACATGATCAATACTCGAAAGGCCATTGATGATTTTATGTCCTTAAAATCCATGGCGGTTGTCGGCGTTTCACGCAACAAAGACAAATTCGGCACGGTGATCTACCGCGATCTCAAAGCACAGGGCTACCACATGATGGCGGTCAATCCCAAGCTCGACATGGTCGAAGGGGATCGCTGCTACGCCGGGTTGGGCGCGCTGCCCGAAAAACCGGCCGGGGTCATCCTGTGCATTAACCCCGCGGAAACCATCGCCGTGATCGAAGAGGCCGCCCGACTGGGCATCAAGAACATCTGGCTGCAGCAGGGCGCCAACAGCCCCGAGGGCGAAGCCAAGTGCAAGGAACTCGGGTTGAATGTCGTCAGCGGCGAGTGCATCTT
>CAZNAF010000112.1:1645-4882 GCA_964570925.1 uncultured Anaerolinea sp. | reverse complement strand
AAAAATTACTTGATCTCGGTCTTGCGGATGTCGGTGATCTTTTCCACCAGGGGTTCGATCGCTTTCTGTAGAACATCTGGTTGGACGCCAACGACCTTTAAGGTCAAATGTCTGGTTTCGGCGCGCGATCCCATGATCGCCGCCATGCCGAGCAGATCGCCGCCCAGTTTCTGAATGACGCCCGAGATTTCATGAAGTTTACCGGGTTTGTTCAACACCTCCACACTCAGGCGGACGCCGGGGGTACGCGCGCCCATCAATTCCAGCAGGATGTGGAAGATATCCGTCTCGGTGATCATGCCCACCAGGCTCTTGCCCCGCATCACCGGCAGGGCGCTGATGTGGTTATCTGACATGACGCGTGCCGCTTCTTCGATGGGGCAGTCTTCGGTCGTGGTGATGACGTCTTCGGTCATCACCCTTTCCACGGTGATCTTGGAAAGGAGGGTGGAAATTTCCCACATGCTTAAGGTCGTGGCTTCGGAGGGTTTCGCGTTGAGCAGATCACTTTCGGTGACAATGCCGATCATTTTTCCGTGTTTATCCAATACTGGATAGCGCCTCACTTTATCGTTGCGCATGGAGGCCAGGGCATCCTGGATGGAAACATCCGGCGTGATGGTCAACACCGGGCTGGTCATACGGTCTTTTACTAACATAGAGTCTGACTCCTTTCAAGAACAGTAAGTTGAAATGTTGTCTATACGTTTATTGTATCCAATAACTGTTAAACATATATAAACTTTTCGCGTCACCTTTCAACGAAGGTGTCTGAACAAGTTTTGTACTATAATATAGCCTAATTTATCCGATCCGGGGTGCCGGAGCGCCCTGTAAAATCTATTTTCAAGAGGAAATCATGCGTAAACCTTTCGTAGCAGGCAATTGGAAAATGAACAAGACCGTGGCTCAGGCAGAAGCGTTGGTACAAGAGTTATTGCCCGCCTTGCAGGCTGTGCCCGAAGTGGAAAGGGTTCTCTGCCCTCCTTTCACTTCTTTGATGAAACTCAACACCCTGTTGGAAAAATCAGGCGTCGGGCTGGGGGCCCAAAATTTACATTGGGAAGCCTCGGGCGCTTATACTGGTGAGGTCGCCCCCGCGATGGTTAAGGAATTTTGTGAATACGTCATCATCGGTCATTCAGAAAGGCGCGCCTATTTCGCCGAAACTGATGAAACCGTCAACAAGAAACTCAAGGCCGCGCTCGCCATCGGATTAATTCCCATTGTCTGTATCGGTGAAACCCTCGAGGAATACGAAGCGGGGAAGACCGGCGAGGTCGTCAAACGACAGGTATTGCAGGGATTCAAGGAGATCGACGACTCCCTGGTGAGCAAGATCGTGGTGGCCTATGAACCCATTTGGGCCATCGGCACAGGCAAGGCCGCCACCGCGCCAGATGCCAACGCCGTTCACAAGGACCACGTACGCGCCTCCCTGGCAACCTTGTATGGTTCTGTGGTCGCGCAGAGCATCAGGGTCCTCTACGGCGGTTCGGTGAATGGTGAGAACGCCGCTGATTTCTTTGGCCAGCCTGACATTGACGGAGCCCTGGTGGGCGGGGCAAGCTTGAAACCCGACTTCATCAAGATCGTTGAAGCGGCAAGACCGTAGCAAAAAGATTAGGGAGGTTCTTTACACGAACCTCCCTTTTTTGTTTAAGCCGTCCCAAACTGGCGGTCACCCGCGTCCCCCAGGCCGGGGACGATGTAACCGATCTCGTTCAGTTTTTCATCCACGCAAGCCAGATGGATGGGTACTTCGGGATGATTCTTGTGCACCAGTTCAATGCCTTCAGGAGCGCCGATCAATCCCACGAATTTGATCTTTTTGACTCCCCAATGCTTAAGCACATCGATCGTGGCTGTGGCCGACCCTCCGGTCGCGAGCATGGGATCCAGGATCAGACATAAGGACACGGTGGCTTCGGTGGGAAGTTTGTTGTAGTATTGGACGGGTTTGAGCGTTTGTTCATCACGGTAAAGTCCGATATGCCAGACTTCCGCGCTGGGGATGAAAGACCAGAAGCCCTCCACCATGCCCAAACCGGCGCGTAGAATAGGGACCAGTCCGACCTTCTCCTTCAATTCACGGCACTTGGCAATCCCCATGGGAGTCTGAACATCTACCGGGTCGGTGGGCAGATCGGCCAGGACCTCATAGGCCAGCAGCCCGGCAATTTCTTTCACCAATTCTCGAAATTTCTGATGTTCGGTGTTGATGTTGCGCAAGATCCCTAATTTATGCGCGATCATCGGATGCTTTGAAACATACAGGTTGTCCATACTTCCTCCCAGGGGTTTTTCTCATTATAGCCTTATTCAACAAAAGCAAAGATTAAAATTTTGGCTGGTTGGTTTCGATTTTTCAGCAAAGGGTATAATCAAGCGTATGAGCGATGAAACCCAGCGTGTGACCGCCCCTGAATCTCAGCCGGAAGACAACATGGATCAGGCTTTAAGGCCGCGGTTTCTCAAGGAACTGATCGGCCAGACCCAGGTGAAACAAAACCTTGAGATCCTGATCGCTGCTGCCAGGCAGAGAAAAGAAGCCCTCGATCACGTGCTCTTCTATGGCCCTCCGGGGCTGGGCAAGACCACGCTGGCCCATGTGCTGGCCAATGAGATGGGGGTGAGTATCAAGATCACTTCCGGGCCGGCTATTGAACGTACGGGCGACCTGGCCGCCATTTTGACCAATTTACGGGCCAACGACATCCTCTTCATTGATGAGATCCACCGCCTGGGCCGAGCCGTGGAAGAAGTGCTCTACCCGGCCATGGAGGATTACGCCCTCGACATTATCATCGGCAAAGGCCCGGCAGCCCGCTCCTTGCGTCTCAAACTGCCACGCTTTACCGTTATCGGCGCCACCACCCGGCTGGCCCTGGTCACCTCTCCGCTGCGGGCGAGATTCGGCGCGGTGTATCGCCTGGATTATTACGACCAGACGGCTATGCGGATGATCGTCAAACGCGCCGCGGAGATGTTGAAAGTGGAGGCGGACGAGCACGGGATCGCCGAGATCGCCCGGCGGGCACGCGGGACCCCTCGTGTTGCGCTGCGCCTGCTGAGGCGTGTGCGCGATTTCACCCAGGTGCGCTCGGATGGGGTGATCCAGCACCAGGTGGCCTGCGACGCGCTGGATCTTTTGGCCGTCGACGACCTCGGCCTGGATGACGTGGACCGCCGCGTGCTTTCCACGGTGATCGAAAAATTCAACGGCGGCCCGGTGGG
>CAZNAF010000112.1:0-1545 GCA_964570925.1 uncultured Anaerolinea sp. | reverse complement strand
TGGACCGCCGCGTGCTTTCCACGGTGATCGAAAAATTCAACGGCGGCCCGGTGGGGCTGGCTACTATTGCCGCTTCGATAAGCGAAGAACCCGACACGATCATGGACGTGGTCGAACCCTATCTGCTGCAATTGGGTTTCCTGGACCGTACTCCCCAGGGACGCGTGGCCACTCGTTCCGCTTATGACCACTTAAAGCTGCCCTACCAGCGTAAAGAAGAACAACCCCGTCTGATCGAGTGAAATGAAGACCTCGGATTTCAACTATCATCTCCCGCCTGAGTGCATTGCCCAGACGCCGATCGAGCCGCGTGACCAATCCCGCTTGCTGGTGCTTGATAGAAGCAGCCAAACCCTCGAGGATTCGATCTTTAAGGATATTGGTAACTACCTCAAAGCTAGTGACCTGCTGGTGATCAATCAGACGCGCGTGATCCCGGCACGCATCTTTGCGCGCAAACCCACCGGAGGGAGGGTGGAACTGCTGCTGCTCAAACGCCTTGAGCCTGAGGTGTGGGAGGCACTGGTGGGCGGCAAACGCGTGCTGCCGGGCATGACCCTGCAGGTCGAAGGCGGCCCCGAAGTGGAGGTGCTTGCCGACCTGGGCGGCAGCCGCCGTAAGGTGAAATTCCTTTCCGCGCTTGAAGACCTGCTGCCGCACGTGGGGCAAATGCCCTTGCCGCCTTACATTCATACGCATTTAAAGAATCCGGAGCGCTACCAGACCGTCTATTCGAAGGAGAGCGGTTCCGCGGCGGCCCCCACCGCCGGACTGCATTTCACGCCGCGCCTGATGGCGGAACTGGAGCAGGCGGGCATCCGCTTTGCGCGCGTGACCCTGCACGTCGGGCTGGATACCTTCGCGCCGGTCACGGAAGAGGATCCGGGCGAACACGTCATCCACAGCGAATGGTGCGAGGTCACCCCTGAAGCCGCCGACTTGATCAACCGCACGAAGAAAGAGGGGGGCAGGGTGATCGCCGTAGGTACCACCAGTGTGCGTACGCTGGAAAGCGCCGCCGCAACCTGCAAGGAAGACGGCAGGGTGGTTTCGATCTCAGGACCCACGCAATTATTTATTCTGCCCGGATTTAAATTCAAGGTGGTGGACGCCATGGTCACCAACTTCCACCTGCCGCAATCCTCCCTGATCATGCTGGTGAGCGCCTTTGCCGGCCGCGAACGGGTGCTGGGGGCTTATCAGACCGCCGTGGAACGCGGCTACCGTTTTTATTCCTTTGGCGATGCCATGTTGATCCTCTGAACCCGATGAAAGACGTTTACGACTCTTTGAGTGCCATTGAGAAGGATCTGGTCAGCTGCCGGACCTGTGACAGACTGGTCACCTGGCGAGAGCAGGTCGGCCGTGAAAAGCGGCGTGCCTACCGGGAGGAAAACTATTGGGCACGCCCTGTGCCTGGGTTTGGCGACCCTTTGGCGCGCGTGATGGTGCTCGGCCTGGCTCCGGGGGCGCACGGCTCCAACCGCACGGGGCGCATGTTCACCGGGGATGACTCGGGCAAATTCCTTTATCCGGCCTTGCATC
>CAZNAF010000111.1:3356-5004 GCA_964570925.1 uncultured Anaerolinea sp. | reverse complement strand
AAAAACACCAACAAAACCTTTAAGCGAGTTTTAAAAGAATAGAAGTATTTCATCCTTCTCCTTAATGGATTCTTGGTGAACGGGTATCCCCGAAGCGAGGATGTGCACACCAGATTTTTTTCTGGGTCAACAATAATGGCATCAATTATGTGCACGAATAATAGGAGTAGAGGTGTCAACTACACTCCTATCATTATGGTAAGGATATAGATTTAAGAAAATAAAAATTTTGTGAAAAAAGGTAAAAATCGGTTAAAGATCTTTGCAGTGACGACAGACGCCAAAGAGAACCAGATGATTGGTTTTAATCTCATACCCAAATTCATTTTCCAGTTGTTTAAAAATTGAGCGAATGGCTTCATCATCGAGCATGAGAATTTCTCCGCATTTCTGGCAAACCAGATGATGATGAAGTTCCTTGCTTGTCAATTCAAAAACCGCCGCCCCCAGGCCCATATCTGATACCGATACTTTTCCTTGCTCAACCAGTCTGTCGAGCGCCCGGTAAACGGTGGAAGGGTTGATGGCAGGCAATTTTTTTTGCACGGCTTCAAAAACCTTTAAAGCCGTCAGATGTTCGTTCTGTTCTGACAGTGTCTGTAAGATGAATTGGTCAGTAGATGTTTTTTTCATAATTTCAATTCTTTGCATTTGCAAATCTTTGCATTATAATCTTCCATGCTTACTTTGATTGTATCATTTTTATATCCAAGGAGATTTCCATGAACACAGGTAAAGCTTTTATGCATATTCCAGACGGTTTTCTCAATATTCCCGTATCGATCGTGCTGTGGATCGTCTCGATCGCAGTCATCGCCGTTGCACTGCGCAGGACGGCAAAACAACTGGGAGAAAAGGAAGTGCCCCTCATGGGCATTTTGGCAGCGGCGATTTTTGCCGGGCAGATGCTGAATTTCAGCGTGACAGGCGGCACCTCCGGTCACCTGTTGGGAGCCGCTCTGGCGACCATACTGCTTGGGCCCTGGGCGGCCATTCTGGTGATGACAGCCGTGGTATCCATCCAGGCCCTGCTATTTCAAGATGGCGGCCTGATCGTTTTGGGAGCGAATCTCTTCAATATGGCCGTGGTGGGCGTTTTCGTTTCTCACGCCGCCCTTACCGTGGTGAAAAAATTGTTTCGCAATGAAAAAGCAGGTTTGTTTAGCAGCAGCGTCTTGGCTGCCTGGACCTCAATTTTTACAGCATCCCTGGCTTGTGCGCTTGAATTGTCAATTTCAGGTACATCGCCGGCAAGGATCGCAATCCCTGCGATGGCAGGTATTCATGCGTTGATCGGCATCGGTGAAGCGCTCATCACACTTGGGGCGGTCAGTTTTGTTTTTGCCGCCAGAAAAGACCTGCTTCTCACAAACCAAGGGCACGAGAAAACAGCCCGCGGTATCGTGATCGGTGGTGCGCTTATAACCGTGATCCTGGCCGTGCTTTCTCCATTGGCGTCCAGCCACCCAGACGGGCTGGAATGGGTGGCTGAAAAAACAGGCTTCCTGTCCGCTGCGCAAGAATCCTTTTATAATATCATCCCCGATTACGCTCTTCCGGGTATTTCTAACGAAGCCCTGGCGACCATCGCCGCTGGAATTATCGGCGCCATCGTGGTATTCGTGTTAGCATTGGCCGTCGCGCGGAC
>CAZNAF010000111.1:0-3256 GCA_964570925.1 uncultured Anaerolinea sp. | reverse complement strand
GGCAGGCCATCCGGTTCGATTATTTGGAGGGCGCACACTACAGGCCGAATGGTAGGCAACCTCTTCCTTCGTTCCATTGATCGCAGTGAACGTGTCTACGCTGCCATGACCTCAAGGGGATATGGTGGTGAATCTTCAGATTCGCACGTGGATAGAATAAATTCCGGCGAATTACTTTTACTCGCAGCCGCCATCCTGCTTTGCCTGTTTGGAATTGCAGTACCTGCGTTGATCCCATAAGGCTTTCACGATGATCGAAATTAATAATCTTACCTTCCAATACCCCGATGGACGATCCGCCTTGAAGAACATCTCGCTACGCGTGGAAAAATTCGAAAAAGTCGCCATCATCGGACCAAACGGCGCTGGCAAGTCGACTCTGCTGCTTCACCTGAACGGCATCTTACAAGGCCAGGGAGAGGTGCAAGTGGACGGACTGACGTTGTCCAAAGAGAACCTGCCCCTCGTCCGCGCAAAGGTTGGCATGGTATTCCAAAACCCTGACGATCAGCTTTTCTCTCTCACTGTTGGAGAAGATGTGGCATTCGGCCCTTCCTGCCAGGGGGTGGATCAGGCAGCGATCCAGATAAAAGTAAAAAACGCTTTACAGGCCGTTCAACTCGACGGATTTGAGAATCGTCATCCCTTTCATTTAAGTGGTGGAGAGAAAAAACGAGCTTCCATTGCCACAGTGCTTTCCATGTCGCCTGAATATCTGGTGCTTGATGAACCAACCTCCGGACTAGACCCTCGTTCGAGGCGAGAATTGATCGCACTCTTAAAAACCTTCTCACAATGCCTGGTTGTCGCCACTCACGACCTCGATCTGGTGCATGAATTAGCCTGCCGTGTGATCATTATTAATAAGGGGAGCGTCATCGCAGATGGGCCCGTTCATGAGCTTCTCGCTGACAAAGAAATGCTTTTTCAAAACGACTTGTTGTGAAAAGTTTGTACAATTAAGATTCTGACGCATAATTCTGTCAATAGTTGGCTATAATGAAGTCAGAAAACTTGCAGACCAAATTCGATTTTGAAAAAGGGAAAACCATGTCAGAAATATCTGTCGACGACCTGTCCATTGATGAGTTGATGCAGCTAAATAAAAGATCCATTTCTCCTGCAGACCAGAAGAAGTTTGAAGGGTATATGGCTGAAATCTTTACCGCATTAGGGATGGACCTGAACACGCCTTCCACACACGAAACACCGCGCCGTTTTCTGGAGGCGATGCTTGAATCGACCAGCGGATATGAAGGTGATCCAAAATTGATCAAGGCCTTCCCCAAAGAGTGCCGCGGTGAACCCGACTGCCGGCTAAGCCAGGTGATCGAAGGCCCCATTCATTTCCACTCCTTATGCGAACATCACGTCTTTCCGTTTTATGGTGAAGCGTATGTTGGTTATGTAGCTGACGAACGCATTCTGGGCATTTCAAAACTCACCCGCCTGGTGAGACTTTACACCAAAAGATTTGCCGTTCAGGAACGCATCGGTTTTCAAATCGCAGATACACTGGAAGCCATGATGAAGCCTCACGGTGTCGCTGTATTTATCCGCGCCAAACACATGTGCGTGGAAATGCGCGGTGTGCGCGAAACCTCACCGGCAACACGGACGACGGTGTTCCGTGGCGAATATGCCAAAGATCCGTCTCTGCGCGCAGAATTCTTGAACGTGTGCGGCATCATAAAATAAACGACGTTTAATTAACAAAAAGCACACCGCAAAAAACGCGGTGTGCTTTTTTATCGTTCACTGTATACCGGCAGCCAGAAATGACCCGAAGAAGCAAGCAGTCGGTCGCTTTCTAAGGGTCCCCAACTTCCCGGTGGATACATACTTAATTCAGGTTTTTTGGTTGAGTTCCACACGTTCAGGATCGGGTCGATCAATTCCCAACTCAGTTCGGTTTGATCAGCGCGTGTGAAAAGCGAGGCGTCGCCGTTCAGCACGTCAAGCAGCAACCGCTCATAGGCTTCCGGTAAGGCATCGGGGCCAAAAGCGCTGCGGTAGTCATAATCCATGTTCACCGACCGGGTTTCGGCAAGCGTATCGGGCACCTTGGCTTCGAACATCACATGGATGCCCTCATTCGGCTGCAGCCGCATGGAAAGAAGGTTAGAGGGGCAATCCAAACATGCACTGTTGGCAAAGATCATGTGCGGCGGCCGCTTGAACTGAATGATGATCTCACTGACCTTCTCCTTCAGCTTTTTGCCCGAACGCAAATAGAAAGGCACCCCCTGCCAGCGCCAATTATCTATGTATAGCCTCAGCGCGGCGTACGTGGCTGTTTCACTTTGCTTATCCACATTGACTTCTTCGCGGTAGCCCAGATATTGTCCACGTACGGTCTGACGCTCCACTTCCGACCCGGTCACTGGGCGGACGGCGCTGATGACTTTAACCTTTTCATCGCGCAAAGCGTCTGCCTTGTAGGAACTGGTAGGTTCCATGGCCACCAGGGTTAATAGCTGCAGCAGGTGGTTTTGAAACATGTCTCTCACCACCCCCGCCTTGTCGTAATACTTACCGCGTGTTTCCACTCCCACGGTTTCTGCCACGGTGATCTGCACACTTTCGATGTAATTACGATTCCAGACCGGTTCAAAAATGGTGTTGGCGAAACGGGCTACCAAAATATTTTGCACGGTCTCTTTTCCAAGATAGTGGTCGATGCGGAAGATCTGTTTTTCATGAAGCACTTCGTGGAGAGTGTTGTTCAATCTTTTGGCGCTTTCCAGGTCGCTGCCAAAGGGCTTTTCGATCACCACCCTGCGCCAGCCTTCCGATTCGACCAACATCTTGTTGGCAGCCAGTCCTTGCACAATTGGAGAGAAGAAATCGGGCGGTGTGGCCAGATAATAAAGCCGGTTGGCAGGACCGCTTTCAATGGACAGCAAAACATCGTTAAGTTTGCCGTAGGATTCTGGAACCGAAAAATCCGCGGGCTGGTAGGTCATGTTCTGTGAAAAATCGTCCCAGGCTTTTTCATTAAAGGTCTTTCCTGATTCTTCCAGGAGGCTTTGACGACAGGTTTCACGCAGTTCCTCCGTCGTCCAAGAACGCGTAGCCGTGCCAAGAATTTGGAAGTTTTCTGGCAATCGTTTTTTTAGATAGAGGTTGAAGAGCGCGGGGACCAGTTTGCGATGAGAAAGGTCTCCGGTGGCGCCAAAAATCAAGAGGGTGGTGGATTTTTTCATGTCCTCGCCTGCCTGAGAATAATTTGACATATTATATCCGATTACGGGTT
>CAZNAF010000110.1:0-5018 GCA_964570925.1 uncultured Anaerolinea sp. | reverse complement strand
CGCCGCGGCAAGAAGGAACCAGGTCCTCGATCCTGTCTGTATCGCAGGGCAAGCGCGCGGCCATCTCGCTGGACCGCTTTCTGCAGAAGGTCTCGCTGACCGCCTCACGCTTGAATGAGGGCGCTTATGAAAACCGCCTGGTCACCAACATCACCAAAGTGGAAGAGAAACCGCTCCTCCCGCCGCCGGATGTCGGATGGTACACAAGCGCCGACGCCGCCGTGGAAGCCGGTCGCTGCCTGCAGTGTGACTGCATGGAATGCGTGAAAGTGTGTGAATACCTCAAGCATTACGGCAGTTACCCGCGAAAATACGTGCGCGAGATCTACAACAATCTTTCCATCATCATGCGTACGCGCACGGCCAACAAGATGATCAACTCCTGCACGCTGTGCGGGCTATGCGCCGAGGTCTGCCCCACCGACCTGGATATGGGCACGGTCAATTACGAGGTACGTCAGACCATGGTCAAAACCGCCAAGATGCCCGTCTCTGCTCACGATTTCGCCTTGCGCGATATGGCCTTCAGCAATAGTTCACGCGCGGCTCTCACCCTCTGCGCGGATGAAAAAACCACCTGCAGCGACCTCTTCTTCCCCGGCTGCCAGTTGAGCGCCTCCAACCCCGAATACGTCCCCCTCCTCTACCAGTCCCTTGCCTCCGTGCTGCCGGATTTAGGTTTGATGCTGCGCTGCTGCGGCGCCCCGGCGGACTGGTCCGGTGAACAGGAGCTTTTCGCCCAAACCATGTCCGAGTTCCGCCAAAAGTGGTTGGAACTGGGCAAGCCCAGGCTGGTACTGGCCTGCTCCAGCTGCCTGCGTATGTTCAAGACTCACCTGCCCGAAGCGCAGACCGTCTCGGTTTGGGAAGTCTTTGGGAAAAAAAACCTTTATCCCGTGGGGCGTGCCTACAGCCGACCTTTGGCCGTCCACGACCCTTGCACCAGCCGTTACGAAGAAGACTGGCAAAACGAGGTCAGGAGCGGCCTGGAGACCATGGGGGTTGGCTTTCATGAACTGGAAATGTCGCGCAAACTGACCGAGTGCTGCGGGTACGGCGGGGTGGCCTGGCTGGCTCATCCTGAGCTGGTCAAAGACATTCTCAAAAGGCGCGCCTCTGAAGACAAAGCCGACTATCTGACCTATTGCGTCATGTGCCGTGATCTGTTGGCTTCAGAGGGAAAACCCACCCTGCACCTTCTTGATCTGCTCTACGGTAAAGACCTTGAACACCTGGCCGTGCGGCGTGGACCCGATTATTCACAACGTCACGAAAACCGCCTGCGCGCCAAACAAAAAATGGTGAAACTGCTCTCCGGAAAGGAAACCTCCATGAGCGAATCTCACGAGAGATATACCCTCGCCCTTGATCCTGAAACGCGCGCCCTCCTCGAAGAGCGCCTGATCCTCGTGGAGGACGTGCAGAAGGTCATTGAACACGCCGAAAGCGGCTCCGAGTATTTCATCAACCAGGAAAACGGTCACCACCTGGCGTTTTATAAACCCAACCTGATCACCTATTGGGTGGAATACACACCCGAAGGACAGCATTTTCACGTGTACGACGCCTACAGCCACCGCATGGAACTGGAAGGAGGAAAAACCTCATGAGTGATTCTCTCCCCCCTGAACCGAAAGGAAAATGGACCTGCGGCAAATGCGGCAATCCGTTGGAAGTTGCCCAGGTGAATGTAAGCTACCTGGGATCAGGCTATCCGGTGGATCTGCTGGTCTGCAAGACTTGCAAGCGCCCTCTGGTACCGGTTGAACTGGCGCTCGGGAAGATGCTCGAAGTGGAAAAATTGATGGAAGACAAGTAATGCCTGATTGTTCCGCCTGTTCGCTTTTTCAAATCGAATCTCATAACCAGGACTGCCTGCATGTGAACAGGCCGGGCAGGCTGGAGTTAACACGCAAAGCGGTGGCAGCCAGCCAATTGCCGGCCGGTTCCACCGTTTTAGACGCAGCCTGCGGCACAGGCGCCACTCTTGATTTTTTGGAAAGGCAAATGGGGCTGCGCGCCGTTGGTGTTGACCTGTCCCGTTCGATGCTGACAAAATCTATTCAGCAACACCTTAAAACCGGGGTTCAGGCATCCTGTCTGCACCTGCCCCTGCCCGCGGCCTATCTGGATGCCGTGTTAATGGAATGCGCCCTGTCGCTATCCGGCGACCTCGCAACTTCCCTGCATGAGTTCCGACGAGTGCTGCGGCCAGGTGGAAGTCTGATCGTAACCGACTTGTATATCCGGGAGGGTTTCGACACAACATCCGCTTCATGCAGCCTGCCCGCTTCGTCCTGCCTGGCTGGCGCACGCTCAGAGGCTTACATCCGCCAGCAGGTCGAAAAGGCAGGTTTTCAGATCACCACCTGGCAGGATGAAACCTTCGCGTTCAAGGAATGGCTGGCTCGCATGGTCTTTAAACTCGGTTCATTACAGGAAGTCTACCGCCGCATGGTATCCTGTGACGAAGACGCCGAATGTTTAGCCAAAACTTTGGGCAGTAACTTAAAATTGGGCTATTACCGCCTGACCGCACAGAAATCAACCGCGACATAAGGCACATGGATGGACGACCTTAATAAAATTACTCAATTAAAACAGCAGGGTTATTATTGCAGCCAGATCCTCGTCTTGATGGGCTTGGAATTACAGGGCAAAGAAAACCCGGACCTGGTTGCCTCCATGCAGGCGCTGGCCGGAGGGATCGGTTTCAGCGGCCACTTGTGCGGCGCGCTCAGCGGGGCGGCCTGTCTGCTCGGGCTATACGCCGGAAAAGGCAAACTTGAAAAAGCGGAAGATGAACGCCTGAACCTCATGCTGCTCGACCTGTCAGACTGGTTCGAGAGCGAAACAGGCGCACAGTATGGCGGGGTGAACTGCGATCAGATCCTGGAGGGAAACCACGCCAACATCCTTCAACGCTGCCCGGGGATCATCCTGGCCGTTTGGCAAAAATCAAAGGAACTTCTGGTGGAATATGGCTTTGACCTCAGCGGAATTTCAAACGAAGGCGCGTGAAGGCGGTTCGATCAAGACCGCCAGCGTTTGTCCGGTTTGCCTGCAACGCATTCCGGCCGAACGTGTCTTTTACGAAGACGAGGTCTACCTCGAAAAGACTTGCCCGGATCATGGCTTTTTTAAGACCATCTTGTGGCGAGGCGAACCCGCTTATCCCACCTGGTTCCGCGAGAAGATCCCCAACCATCCCGACCATCCCTTTCATCAGCCTCAAAAGGGCTGCCCCTTTGACTGCGGATTATGCGCCAGCCACCGCCAGGAACCCTGCTGCGTGCTTTTGGAAGTGACCCAAAACTGCGACCTCGCATGCCCGGTCTGTTTTGCCTCTGCGGGCGGGCAAAAATCCGTTGATCCGGGTCTCAATGTGGTGCAGACGTGGTACCAGCGTATGTTGGACGCGGGCGGCCCCTTCAACATCCAGCTGTCCGGCGGGGAACCCTGCACGCGCGATGACCTGCCCGAGATCATCCGTATGGGGAAGAGCCTGGGGTTCTCATATTTTCAGGTCAACACCAACGGCCTTCGCCTTTCGACGGACGTTGATTTCCTGAGATCCCTTAAAACCGCCGGGTTGAACGTGGTTTATCTGCAATTTGACGGCACAAATGACCAGATCTACCAAACCATCCGCGGGCGCGTCCTCCTGCAGCATAAGATCCGCTGCATCCAAAACTGCGCCGACCTGCGCATCGGTGTTGTGCTCGTACCCACCATCGTGCCCGGCGTGAATGACCGCGATCTGGGGGGCATCATCCGTTTCGCCCTGGATCACCAGCCCGCCGTGAAAGGCATCCACTTCCAGCCCGTGACCTACTTCGGCCGCTATCCTCAGCCGCCCGAAAATGCGGATCGCATCACCATCCCCGAGTTACTCAGGGGCTTTGAAGAACAGACGGATGGACTCGTGCACTACACCGATTTCCACCCCAAAGGCAGTGAAAATTCCTACTGCTCCTTCACCGGCAACTACCTCATTCAGCCCGATGGGTCTCTGCAATTCATTCAATCCAACGAAACCTCCTGCGGCTGCCACAAGGCGGATGACGCCAAAGCCAGTGTGAAACGCGCCCGCGATTTCGTCGCCCGACATTGGGTCTATCACGAACCACCCTCACAAAGCTCTTCGACCACTTACTCATTAGGCGGCTGGGACCAGGTGCTGGAACGCGCGCGTGACCACCATTTCTCCATCTCCGGGATGGCCTTTCAGGATGCCTGGAATCTCGACCTTGAACTGCTGCAGGATTGCTGCATTTCCATCGCCGCGCCCAATGGCGATCTGGTGCCTTTTTGCTCTTACAATCTCACCAACACACAGGGTCAAACGCTTTACCGCCCACGGCCATGAAGATCACGCCTTTACACGACTGGATCGGCAGCCGGATTAACCACCCAGGAGAGACTTTTTCCCGGGCCAGCCTGGAGGCCTGGCAGTTACAGCGCCTTCAGTCAGTGTTAGGCTACGCACGTGAGCATGCGCGTTTCTACCGGGACCTTTTCGCTTCAGCCCCCCAAACGATCCACTCGTTCAATGACCTGGCGGTATTTCCATTCACCACAGCGGATGATCTGCGCGCAGATCCGCTCCGTTTTGTGTGTCTGCCCCAGGATGAGATCAGCCGCATTGTAACCCTGCCCACTTCCGGCACATCCGGTCCTTCCAAGCGGGTTTTCTTTTCTGAATCCGACCAGGAACTGACAGTGGATTTTTTCAAGGTGGGCATGTCCACCCTGGCGCGAGCCGGAGACCGGGTGCTCATTTTGCTGCCGGGCGTCCGTCCGGGTTCAGTAGGCGACCTGTTACGCATCGGGTTGGAACGCCTGGGCTGCCAGCCTGTTGTCTACGGACCTGTGGATGACGAGGAAAGGGTTCTAAAAGTAATACTAGAACAAAACTGCAACGTATTGGTGGGCGCGCCCGTGCAGTTGCACAGGCTGGCACGTTGGGACGAGTTTCATCATATCTTGCCTGCCGGTCAGATCCGCGCCCTGCTCTC
>CAZNAF010000109.1:0-5157 GCA_964570925.1 uncultured Anaerolinea sp. | reverse complement strand
CCGACGACAACTACGTCAGCATCGTTTCTGCCGTTGAACAGGGACGCATCATCTATTCAAATATCCGCAAATTTGTATACTACCTGATCTCCTGCAATCTGGGTGAGATCCTCATTATATTCATTCCCACGGCTTTCGGCAGGTTCCTTTTCCCTGAAATGACCACCGAACAGTTATCGCCGCTGGTAGCCGTGCAATTGCTGTGGCTGAACCTGATCTCTGACGGCGCGCCGGCCCTGGCGCTCGGCACCGAAAAAGGCGACCCCGATATCATGGATCAGAAACCGCGTCCACCCAAGGAACCTATCATCAACAAGCAAATGGCGCTCGGTGTGATCGTACAAACCATTGCAATTGCCGGTGTCACCCTGTTCGCCTTCTACCAGGGATTAATGCATACTGAGTTACCCCTTGAACAGCGGCTGCCATACGCTGAAACCATGGCCTTTTTGACGCTCGCAACTTCCGAATTGCTGCGGGCTTATACGGCACGCTCTGAACGCTATCCGCTGCTTAAGATCGGTTTCTTCTCCAATAAATGGATGAACTGGGCAGTACTGGCTTCCTTTGCCATGCTAATGGCAGTGGTCTACGTCCCCTTCCTAAACCCGATCTTCCAGACCACCCCGTTAGGTTGGGCGGAATGGTCGATGATCCTGCCTTTGCTTTTCGTACCGGCAGTTGTGGCAGAGATCATGAAATTCATCATCTACATGCGGAAACGCAGAAAAGAATAAATCACAGACAAAAAGTGGAGGCCAGTAAGCCTCCACTTTTTTTACATCGAAACCATGGGGCGGAAAGTTTTTCTGTGAAATTCACTGACCCCGGCAAAAGCCAATTCCCTGCGGTGCAGCGCCGTCCCGTAACCCTTATGCCGGTCAAATCGGTATGCTTGATAACTGCCGCACATTTCCACCATCAGGGCATCCCTTTCCGTTTTTGCCAAAATGGAAGCGGCCGCAATGCTCAGACTGCGCTGGTCGCCCTTGATCAGGGAGGTCTGTCCAACCTCAAGGTCTGGCAGGAATAGCGCATCGATCAGCAGATGACCGGGTTCAAGTTTGAGCAGGGTGACCGCCCGCATCATGGCCAGACGCGTTGCCGGTAAAATTCCCAGTTCATCGATCTCACCATTATCCGCGAAAGCCACGGCCCAGGCATAAGCCTGCACCTTGATCTTGCATGCCAATTGACATCTTTTTTCGGGGGATAGTTCTTTTGAATCTCTGACGCCTTTTAACCCTTCTTGAATACCGGTGTCGTCGGCAGGCAACACCACTGCCGCGGCCGCCACAGGGCCTGCCCAGGCGCCTCTGCCGGCTTCATCAAGCCCGGCAATAATATTAAGGCCGTTCGTCCACAGTGCCGCTTCCAGACTCACGTCAGGAGCATCAGGCAAGACAGAACGATTAAAGATTTTTCTCATAAGAACGTGTGCGGATGATCTTGCGGACTTTCAGCAGTTCTCTGGCTGTGTTGAGGAGATCCCTGAAAACATTCACTTTGCTTTGAGGCTGATAATACCAGGGCACCGGCACTTCTACGATCTTGTAACCGATCTGTCTGGCAATCGCCAGGATCTCCACGTCGAAAGCCCATCCGTTGATGGTTTGCAGTGGAAAGAGTTTTTGAGTGGCCGCCGCGGAAAAACATTTGAATCCGCATTGCGTGTCTTTTATTCCTGGAAGCGCAAGGATCGAAACCATCATATTGAACCCCCTGCCGACGAAGTGACGGTAGAAAGGTTCATCATATCTTACAGCCCCTTTGGCTTCACGCGAGGCGATGGCAATTTCAACACCTTCCAAAGTAGGCGGGAGAAACCTGGGAATCTGGTCAATCGGCATTGAAAAATCAACGTCGCAGAAAAAGCGATACTTCCCGGCCGCGGCCAGCATACCATGTTTGACCGCCAGCCCTTTTCCGGGCCGGTCTTCGTGGATCACCACCACGTTTTGATGGCTTGCGGCATACGCTTTCGCGATCTCAAACGTCTTGTCAGAACTGCCATTTTCGACAATGACCGTTTCAACTGTATATGATTGAGAGTTAATGAACTTCTCAATCAGAACCAACGTCTCGGGGAGACGTTCTTCTTCGTTGTGAGCGGGTAAAACAATGGATAAAAAGGGTTCCATAATCATCAAGGTAGAATGTTTGTGCAATTCACGGAATTATAAACCGATTCCACGCTGGATGACGAAATGGAAGGATTTTGTTCCAAAATATCCTTCCACAACAGGCAGATAGGCGCTTTGGCGGAACCTGATTTTTTGAAAGCTGTTTCGGTCAATTCAATTGCCTTTTCCACATCACCCAATGCAGCATACGCTTTCACAAAGGGCAGATACTCCACCGCCTCTAAAGGTTTCAGGCCTTGCGATATGGCCTCTTCATAATAAGCAGCGGCTTCGTCCATTCTTCCCTTGCTCTGTGCAAGGTCTGCCTTCTCAAAATAATAGCACCAGGTGTTTTGTGCGCCGGTGTCGATGATCTTTAAAAGATGGTTATTTTCTGAGACCGTTTCGCCGATCAGGTTCTGATCGGTCAACTCACCATAAAGGGGCAGTTGACTGCTGATATCCGGCAGTTGAGCGTAATAGGGGTCCAAAACCAGCAAACAGGAGCCGCTTGTCGCCAGAATGCTGACCATCTGGGACGAGGATCCGTTGAATTCAAAAATGCGCAGCCCGTCCTTGATCTCAACGTTGGGATCATTCGCCAGATCATCAGGGTTATGATAACGCGGCCCTGACAACCAGTAATCCAGCGATGGATCTAGCGTATCCGTGGCGTAGAGCAGGTTGATGCCCATTGAGTAGGAATAATCGGCCTCTTTGGCGGTGGGGATACCCGGCGAATAAATCGTCGTCCCGGCTTCCAAAGACGGAATACGCCAGGCCAGTTGAGAATAGAAAGCCTTCTGGTTGACAAAATCCTTGCGGTAATCGTTGCCGACCTGGATCTGGTAACTGATCGAGAGTCCGGTGATCACAACGAGGAGCACATTCCTCAGCCTGATTTTCGGAATGACAATGAAAAGCAGCGTCACGAAGAGCATCGCAACCCCAAACATGGCCGGGATGCCGAACCTGTCAGACCACTTCCCCTGGGTGATCTGCCTGAGTGTGCTCCAGATCGGAAAGATGCCGAAGAAGAACATCACCAGGAACGTCAGAACATTGCGCCAAACCTCTTTGGCTTTCAGTTGTATAGCCTCTCCTGCTTCTCGATGAACCAAGAAGAAATGCAGCAGAAAGGCGGCGAGAATGCCGATCACCAAAGACATCCACAGGGTTACGCTTCTGATCTCCAGGTTCAGCGGCAGGATCCTATCCGTCCAGATGGTCAGGAGCAAAAAGCGCAGGTCGCTGTAGATCGTTTCGGCGAAGGAGATCAGCGTATCAGCCGGGGCTTTGAGGAAATTGGTGATCAAGTATGGGAAGTTGCTGCTGGGAGCCCCCGTCTCGGAGTTGGGGAAAATTGCCATGCGCCAGTAGACGTAAATTCCCAAAACGGCCAGGTAGGGCAGCCAGTTCAGCACGGACTGAACAAATGCCTTGCCTTTATTTCTGCCGCCGTCCACCATGATCCAGTAGAGCAATACCGGACGGAGCAGTTCAAGCCCTACGAAGTATTCCATGGTGAACAGGTGAAGGGCGGTGAAAACCAGTGAAAACGGATAATAAACCCAAAACCGTTTGGGGTTCTTGTAGGCCAGCACCATGAACAGGATCGACAGGCCGTAAACGGTGTAAACCATGAAATGTGACCCGTAAGAGACCGATGCGTATTGATCCGAGAAGCCGGGAAAAACCACAAACAGTACGGCTGCCCATTGCAGCAGGGATTTTTGACGGGTAAAAACCTTCAGAAACGTATAATAAAGTGTCAGCGCCGCAGTCCAGCGCGCCAAAATGGCAGACAACTGCCATAAAACGGTGGAATCGCGGCAAATCGGGAAGAGCAGGTAATACGTCCACGACTGAAGTGGACGGTCGTAACTCCAATATTTCCAAACCAGGGCATTATCAGAAAGGTGCGCGAGAATGATGGGAGGCCAGTCATCCCAATAGAAACCCAATGAAAAGATGAAGACCCCGAAAGTGACCAGGGCGAACGCCAGAAGTACCAGCGGAAAAACCACTGGATATTCTTCACTGACCTGCCTGATCCTGTTGAGAATTAAAGAAATTTTGGATTTAATCATGAAGGGATTACCCGTTTTTCGAAAATGGAAAAATATGAATGGAAGATTTACTTGAAAAACGAGTCGGGGTGGGCGGACTTGAACCGCCGGCCCCCGCGTCCCAAACGCGGTGCGCTGCCAACTGCGCTACACCCCGAACCTCTAGAGTATAATCGGTAGCAGCAAGAAACGTCAAGGAAACCTGATTGCATGACTGACCATCCTACGACTTCCATTCGATCGAGATTTTTGCTCGTCAGCCTTGTTCTGACCCTCCTGGTTTCTGCCTGCAGCATGAAAGCGCAGGCATCCACTGACGGGAAAAGTGAATCCACGCCGAAAGTCACCCAAAACGCTTCCGGTTCAGCCAATAATAATGTCGTGTCTGTAACCCCAACTCCCGCTCCCTGTCTCGAAACCAAAGGAACTGTAGAGGATATCAACATCCCGTCTGAAACACTGGATGAAGATATTCAGGTAAAAATCTATCTGCCGCCCTGTTATTCATTTAATAAAGGCACGCAATACTCCGTCCTTTATATGCTGCACGGTCAAACCAGCCAGGATGACCAGTGGGTACGCATCGGTCTGCTCTCAAAAATGGATGAATTGCTTCAACAGGGACAGATTAATCCCTTTATTATCGTACTGCCTAACGAGGTCAGGTCCAATGTTGAGGCTTTTGAATCGACCTACGGTGACGCCATTGTAAATGACGTTATCCCTTATATGGACAAGAATTTCAACACCTGCGACGAACGGGTCTGCCGGGCCATCGGAGGCCTTTCTCGCGGCGGCAACTGGGCCATCCACTTAGGATTTGAACACCCCGAGCTGTTCACTGCAGTCGGCGCCCACAGCGCCCCCCTGTTTTATGGAGAGATCCTCAACGTCACCCGCGCTGCCGACAATCCGATGAAAGTCGATCTTTTGCCCGTCATTTATATTGATGTGGGCAACAGAGA
>CAZNAF010000108.1:2217-5297 GCA_964570925.1 uncultured Anaerolinea sp. | reverse complement strand
AATCACCATAACCCGGAAAGCAACCCTGTGGCTTGTGGCATAATCAAATATCGAGTACGCAGGAGGATAAAATGCAGTTTCGTGAATTAGGTCGAACCGGATTTAAGGTCTCGTCAATAAGCTTCGGTGCCTGGGCGATCGGCGGCACATGGGGGCTTGTGGTGGAGGCGGAATCACTTTCCGCACTAAGGCGGGCGGTGGAAATGGGTGTCAATTTCTTTGATACGGCTGATGTTTACGGTGACGGCATCAGCGAAAGGCTGATCGCAAAACTCCGGAAGGAATCTAAAGAAGAAATTTTTGTGGCCACCAAAGCCGGACGGCGGCTGAACCCGCACGTATCCAGTGGATATAACCGCCAAAATTTGACGTCCTTTGTCGAGCGCAGTCTGAAAAACCTGGAGACGGAAGCGCTGGACCTGGTACAGCTGCATTGCCCGCCTACCGAAGTTTATTATCAGCCTGAGGTTTTCGGAATCATGGACGACCTTGTTTCAGCCGGAAAGGTGCGCCATTACGGTGTAAGCGTCGAAAAAGTGGAAGAAGCTCTGAAAGCCATCGAATATCCCAACGTCAAGACGGTTCAGATCATCTTCAATATGTTCCGTCTACGCCCTTCCGAGTTGTTTTTTGAACAAGCCAAAAAGAAAAAAATAGGAATTTTAGCCCGCGTACCACTCGCCTCCGGAATGCTGACCGGAAAAATGAAACCTGACACTGCTTTTGATAAGGAAGATCACCGCGCGTTCAACCGGCAAGGTGAGGCTTTTGATCGTGGAGAGACTTTTTCGGGAGTGGATTACGATCTGGCGTTGAAAGCCGTGGATGACTTGAAAGCCATTTGCCCGCCGGGGATGAGCATGGTACAGTTCGCCCTGCGCTGGATCCTCATGTTTGAGGCGGTGACCTGTGCGATTCCCGGTGCGAAAAGACCCGCCCAGGTTGAAGAAAACTTTAGCGCTTCCGACTTGCCCCCGCTTTCAGAAGAATTGATGGAGCAGGTGAAGGCTATCTATGACCGCTGCCTCCGTAATGAGGTACATCAACGCTGGTAATTACAATAAAGAGAAAGCTCACTTTTTTGGAAAGCGTTCATTCTAATTGCATTGAAAGTGGACTGTAAGAGGCAGTTGTTTTCCCGTCAAAGTCTTCCACGCTTACCCCAATATGATATTTACCTGCCGGAGCGTCTTGCTGAACCCATAGTGGAAGAGTGTTGGCGCACATCATTAAGGGGTTTAATGATACCTGCCCGACAACGCTGTCAATTTTATAAATAGAAGCATATGGTTCAAAGGTGTCGCCTTCTTCAATCATGAGCTCAAAGGGTGCATAGACGCCATCCGCTGAAGCGTCGTAAAAACCAGTTTTTCGGATTAAATTCCCCCCATGATCGTATTCAAATTTCACTCTGAAGGGGACTCCGCCACCGCGTTGATAAATCCCCTCGGTACTCCAAACCTGATCTATAGGGTCGACACCATACTTTTCGGGGATCATGCAAGCCAGTGTGAATCTGTCTTTACAGCAAAGCAAGTCCACCTGCAGAGCAAATGAAAATTCGATCGAGTTTTCCGAACTCCAGCGGGGATGCAGGATCCCTCTTACCTCCCTGTTCTCAGGAGAAGTAATAAACCGTTTTGAGAACGGTCCATACTTTTTTCCTCCAGTTTCAAGAAGAATCTCGGTAAAAATATGAGCGATGTTCTTGCCACGCACAACGGTCTGACAGTTTACTGCCGATCCGTATGTGGCAGAAGTCACCGATAACTGAAGAGGCTCGATTTCAATGCTGCCGCTTCCGGGGGCTCGACCTGTCTTCTTTTTCAAGGGTTTTATTTCACCCGGCACAGGTGGAAGAAGGCTGAATTCTATTTGTTTGCCGTTGATCTCGAACTTGTCTACGTTTGACATCCTGTTTCCCTTTCTGTCTTTGTCGATGATATGATGTTAGGGAACGGTAATTTCCTGATATGCTTCTGCGACAATGTTTCCGTCATAGTCTTCGGCACGGAAACCGACTTCGTAAACGCCAGAGAATGCATCATAGGCCAAGATGACAAAGGGGTCACCTGTATAGGTGAGCGCTGCCTCACCCAGGTAATATGCATACTCCCATTCCTCTGTATCCACATTGTAATCCTGCCATAATTCCCAGGGGGTAAAAGTATCGCCGTTTTCCAACGTGGCTTCACGCGGCGCACCAGTTCCGTCTTCGCCGGTGAAAACCCAAAAACTCTTCATCTCAAAGTTCCCGTCAAAGCGGATCATAGCTTCCTGTTCTTTATCTGTATCTCCGCCTGGCGCATACAAACCGTATAGTGTGTAAACATCCTCTTCATAGGTTTCGCCATACAACTCGGGTTCCAGATAAACGAAGGCTTCTTTCTCACCGTCGCTTAAATAATATACTGTTGGCAGCCAATTGTATTCAACCAGGAATTCTTCGCCTTCATCCCAATCCGGGTAGATCGAACCGCCTACCTCTTTCATGGAATCTGCGTTCAAGTAACCTACATCTGCCATGAGGAAGGAATCATACTCTTCTGCATAATAATTCACATAATAATAAAGGTAAGCGATGTTCGTGCCGCTGACATAAGCAGAAATGGTGGCACTCTCATCGACATTTATTTCATAGGCTGTCGAGGTGACTTCGCTGATCGAGATCTCACCGCGGCCAGGGGATTCAAATTCCACGCCTTCTTCCGGAGCGGAGGCAGCGATGGCCTCGCTGAAATCCTGTGATTGTGTGGCGGCGATGGGGTCCAGCACGGCTAAATCCACGGCGGCTAAATCCATCTCTTTACCGGTATAGTGATATGCCAAAAAGTCATCCCATAAGGAGGCTGCGGCAAAACGATTGGCAATGGAAGTGTAGCTGCCGAAATCCTCATCGGTGGTCATTTCATAAAGTTCTGAATTTGGAAAGTAAAAAGCAAGTCCGGTAGCGCCAGGCAGCAAGTCGCCGTGTTTTTCGGCCAATATTGTTTGGGAAAGCGCTGCACTCACGTTCTTGGCAGCATTAACGACATCAGCGTCACCAGTTTCCTCGCTGAGAAGTTCAGTAAAATGCCCTA
>CAZNAF010000108.1:0-2117 GCA_964570925.1 uncultured Anaerolinea sp. | reverse complement strand
CGCGCCTCATCATCCGTGATGCGATAATCATCAGTAATGTAAGAATCGACAATGGACACGGCGAGGTCCGCTCCGCTCATGGAAGGGTTACTTGTCAGTTCACCTAAAAATGCCGCGTAGGCCCAACCCACCGAAGGTTCAGTCTCTTCTGATGCCACAGCGTAACGGGCAAACGGTGCGGCCATGCTCAACGTCTCAAGCTGTGCCATCAGGCAGGCGTCAAATCCCAGGAGTTCCAATTGTCCGATACCGGTATCGGTCAGCACGGCTGAGAGGGTGCCATCAATATCACTGAGGCTCATTTCACCATAATAGGGTTCCGGGTCCGTCCAACCACCCAACCAGCCCATACCATGGTCGGAGAGAATGAGGACGTAATGCTCTGATGGATAAGATTGAATACCCCAAATCATGAAATCATACAAGGATTGGGAGTCGCTCATATCCACTTCACCGAGATCTTCCAATTCCTCTGAAGCGATGGTTTCAAGCTCGTAATCTTGTTCAATAAAAAATCGCTTGGTAGAGGTCCAATCTCCATCGCCGTCAAAACTACCGTCGTAGCGGTCCAGTTGTGAAACGATTCGTACCCTATCCGTGGAGCCGATGATCTCGGCCTCATTGAAATCCAGAAAGATGTCCCTTTCCAGAGTTTCATCATCCGCGTCCTGATAGAGCATCACCAACCAGGTGTCGGGTTCAGATTCACCAACTGCAATGGGTCCTTGTGAAAAAGAAGGAGAGGATGCCCCGGTTTCTGCGTTTTCTTCATCGCTGACTTCTTCAAAATTATCAAGAAATCCACAGGCACCTACAAAAAGAAGGAGGGCGATTGAAACCAGCGTGGCAGAAATGAAATGTGGATGTGTTTTCTTCATGAAAACCTCTCGAAAATTTCAGATGTATATACAACGATTGGATTAGTATACGTGTAATTGAAAAAACGACAATAAAAAAGACTTTTACAACCAGACACAACACTACTATTTTTACAGGATTTCCTCTGTGAGTCCATTAAAAAATGATGAATTTTTTGCTTGGAGCTTCTTGCCCATAAGGGAATAAAAATACTTAAACAAGTCAGTAATACACTTACAATAGGAGTATCAATTACCTCTTGAAAGGAAAATGCGATGCCTGTTAAATTCGGTCTTTTGGGATTGGGAACCATCTCCACCCGTTTTGCAAAAGCACTGAAATTTGTTGAGAACGTGGAATTGACCGCTGTTGCCTCACGCGACCCCGAACGAACAAAAGAATTCGCGCGCGCGTTTCAAGCGAAAAAATCTTTAGGAAGTTACGATGAGTTGATCCAGGACGATGAAGTGGATGTCATTTATATCGGCCTCACCCACAATTTCCATTTTGAGTTTGCCAAAAAATGTCTGGAAGCCAAAAAACCTGTGTTATGTGAAAAGCCTCTGGTGCTCACTGAGAAGGAAGCCAGGGCACTGGCGGATCTGGCAAAGAAAAATGACACGCTGCTCATGGAAGCCATGTGGACGCGCTGCATGCCCGCTTACCGTAAGGCTCAGGAATGGGTGCAAGACGGAAAAATCGGCCAGGTAAAATTGATCACAGCCAATTTTTGTTTCCGCATGGATTATGACCCGGAAAGCCGTTGGTATAAAAAAGAACTTTCGGGTGGGAGTGTTTATGATGTGGGGATTTATCCCATCGATTTTGCCATCGGCATTATTAAGGAATATCCTCAAAGTATCACCGGCTGCGCACAGATCGCTCCTACAGGCGTGGATGAATCCGCTGCCTTTTCGATGCGTTTTGCCAATGGTGCGCTGGCCAGCCTTACTTGCGGCTTTAACGTCCGTGCCATGGAAGAAGCCACGATCTACGGCACTTCCGGGCGGATTGTTCTGGAAAATTGTTTTGGCCCGCAAAGCTGCACACGATATACAGAGGACGGGAAAAAGGTGCTGGAGAAATTCAAAAAACCCGTGCGTGATGGGTTTGAGCACCAGATCCGCCATTGTGCCGAATTGGTAAGAGAGGGGAAAATTGAAAGTAATCTCATCCCGTGGGCGGATAGCGTGGCAAGCGCGGCTATTTTTGAAGATCTGTTGAGTCAGTGGAAGATCAATTAATCGACTATTAACCAA
>CAZNAF010000107.1:0-5443 GCA_964570925.1 uncultured Anaerolinea sp. | reverse complement strand
CGCACCGGTGCCGTTTTGGCAAGGTTGTTGGCAGATTCCAGTGAAATGTCGTGCAAGAGACCAAAGGTGGCTACTTTTTCGACGGGACCATACGAAAGGGTGAGCAACAATTTGTCCACGCCTTCAGAACCCCCATGGCTGGGAATGATCAATTTTTGATTGAGATCGAGCATGAACCGGCCGGTAATTTCCTGCAGCCCTTGAATGGCCTCGATAATGCCGTGGGATGCGTCGAAATGGGGCGCTCCGCAGGTTGTGGGGGCGGTTCCGGCGGCGATGAACTGATAACTTTCTTCCACGACGTCAAACAGAACGGCTCTGGTGTTGATCGTGCCGATCTCGATTCCGAGGATTGAATTCACTTCTGTTATCAAATTTGCCATGGCATCTCGTTAATGAAGGAAGGTATCAATGACCTTGAGGACGAAATCCGTTCGTTCCATGAGGGCTGTGATCGCCGCAGTCAAAACGCCAGCAAACACCGCACCCAAGGTGATGGCAATGAAGAATTGTCCAATCCAGGCAAATAAGGCAGTAATACCGCCACGTTTTCCGGTTGATCTTTTGGCGCCGAAATTAAAATAAACCAGGGTGGCAATCGTGCCCAGTAACATGAAAGCCCCTTCAAGGATCAAAGAAAGCCTAGGTTCGGGATTGGCGCTGGCAGTTGAATCGAAAGCGGCCAAAGCCCCCCTCACCTGACCAAACAAGGTTCCGAGAACGGCTCCACCTATGGCCACAGCGGCCCCCACACCCACGAGATAAGCCATCGAAATGTTACCGAAGGGTGACAATTTCGGGGATAGTTTTAAGATCAGTAACCCGCAAAGCAGCAAGGGGATCAAGGTGATCAATTTTCCGGCCATGATGGGGGCTACCAACCTTGGCAGGATCACCTGGAAAATAATGATCACGGCAAAATATCCGGTTGAGGCGCCGATAAAAATCGCTGAAACAAAACGGTAGACCGGGTTGTCTCCCAACAGGTAGCTAAAGATCGCCAGGGTAACAACAAAACTGACGACCATCCAAATAAGATCTGAAGACAAATCGATGTTCATCTTATTCAACCTTGCGATTTGATGGATCAGGTTGGAGCAGAGACACCAACCCTCCAATGAGGATCATGGCAGCCATAATCAACAAACCCGCCTGAAATGAGATCAAATTGTCTGAGGCTTTCGACGGCTGCATGAAGATTTTTTCGTAAGAGAGACTGCCATTAAATCCCGCGATGAAGCCGGTCACCTGGCCGCTCTGATAATAAGGTTGGATCAGGGGCGCCGATTGTGCGCTGCTGACGAACAATAATGGGACGGAATCGAGACCAGGTTCAATTTGCTCCACCCAGAACCTCGTGTGTTCAGCGTTATCACTAAGGACCAATACTGCGCCCATATCGTTAAGGGTTTCAACGGATCCAAGAACGGGTGAACGCCAGGCCTCCTCAAATTCATGGGTGTATGGCAGCGCGGACCTGATATCTCCAGACAGGAATTGAAGCCCTGTTGATCCACCTGCGAGATAACCCAGGTTAACGAGGTGGCTGTTAAGATCATAAGAGGGAATTTTCTGGCTGACCTCAGTCAGATGCCTGGTCAGCATGGTGGTGCCTGTCGGGGTGGTTGAAACCAGTATGAGCTGTAAATCTCTTCTCAATAAATGTTCCATGAGTGTCTGCGAACTCCAGGAGAGTTCACTGTAGGCCGCGGCTTCAAAGTCGGCGATGACAAGCACGGGTTTTTCAACCGGGAGGGCATTGACCTGGTCGAATACGGCGACTACCTCCGGGGGGAATAAAACAGGTTGAACGGCGTAATGTGCAAATTTGGATTTCCCCAGGATTATGACGGCGATCAGAATACAACCGAGAAGGAGTTGGAACACGATCCTTAGGGATCTTCCCTTTTTCGGGTCGGTCTCTTCCGTTTCTTCAATAAATGAGTCTTCCACAAGACTGGCAAACAAGTTCGCGTTCTTTTTTTGATGTTCCGTTACTTTCAACGCGGAACCGTATCCGGTTGGTTTTCGAAACGTCTGTTCACCTTGCATGGGGTTGAGGACGCCACTGATCCCGGCGAGTAAACCTGTCTCGCTGGCAAGCTGCGCGGAGTTTTCGTCGATCTCGGTAAACGGTACCAATGTCGGAGATTTGTTTTCCGCATCGGTTCCGGTGAGGTTGGCAGATTTTGGAGCCGTGCTTTGACCCTCCTCAATTGTTGCCTGAGATAACCAATCGGGAAGGTCATCCTCAACAAAAGGTGGCCGATCAGAGCTCAAAATAGGACCAAATTCGCTTGTCTGATCTGCCGATTGAGGTTCCTCGAGTACTGTCGAGGCAGATTGATCCTCTCTCTGTTCGACGAATGGACCGATTTGTTGGGATTCCAAATCCTCAAATTGTTTCTGTGTTGCGTCCAGTTGATCAGATTCGGAGGGTTCATCCTTATGCGCCAGTGCATCAGGCTCTGCTGCAAGCGTTTCTTCTTTCTGGCCGATATTGGGTGAGGATGTTTCAGTTTCCTCTAAAAAGATCCTCTGCCAGCCCTCGGCGGGATCCAATTGCGGAGTATCGGTATTGCCTTCAGTCGCCTGGTCTTCCGCGGCAGGTTGCGCTGTGGGTTCTTCGAATCCGCGGTATTGATCCGATTTTTGGATCTTTGGCTCTGAGGAAATTGATTCCGAGGCAATGTCTTCTTTTTGTTCTGCATCGCCTGGCTGCCAGGCAGCCAGTTTCTCCAGCCATTCCTGCGTGTCTTCCTCTTCTTGAGCATCCACTTTATCGGTTTGTAAACTTGCCTGAATAGGAATTTCTTCCGGAGCATGTTGCTCCGCCTGCTCATCAGGGCTGTCATCAGCATTCTCTTGAGGATTTATGCCTGATTTCCCAGCTTTGATCTCTTTCAACCATTCGGGCAGGTCTTCTTTTTCCGTATCCGGAGAGGTTGTATCTTCTTGACTGGCCGGTTGATTCTCACGTTCCATTAATTCACGGGTGCGGATACGCGCCAGCCAATCAGGAACTTCTTCTGGTGTTTCACCTTCCTCTTGCGGTTCCGAAGGGTTAAGAGGTTGGGATCCCGCTTGCGGTTCAGAATCTTCACGCAGTTCATTCAGCCAGTCAGAATTTGCTTCTTTCTTTTCTGAAAGAACGGCTTGACAATACCAACATCGTTCCGCTCCTGGTTCGTTGGGGCGCTGACAGATCGGGCAGAGATTTTCCAGTGAATTATCCATCATACGGCCTGTCTGAGCCAATCAGGATCCTGATGCCGGTCGCCAGGCTGCCCAGGGCAATGCCCAACAGGATACCGCGAGCCCCGGCGGCGGGGATTTGATGAAATCCGGACAACACAGTCTGCAAAATGGGTATCTCGGTCGAAAAAGCCAGGACACCGCTGTTGAGCACAAGGAAGACCACCACACTTAGAAAAAAGACTACGCCCATCCAGGTCCGCCGCCTTTTCAACAAACGCAGGCTTGAAAAAGCCATGGTGATCGCCAAAACCGCCATAAGACTTGTTTCGATCGGAACCTGAACTGCGGTGACAACTTTTTGAAATTCACTGTGGGCCGGACCAAAGTAGAGGCCTGCCGCGAGGGTCAGGAGGAAGGTGATAATAACGATCAAACTATAAAATCTTTTTGATCCAGATTCGGAAATTCGCTTAAGATGAACTCCGAAGATCAAGTGTGTAATGGAAACAAGCGCGGCCGTACCCGCCAGGGTGACCGCCCAATCCAGCATGGTAACGCGCACGTTGATAAGGGCAGGTGTTGAAAAAAAATACCCCGCCAGGACGATCAATCCGCATAGGATGGCGACGATCGTAGCAATCGGTGATCTCATAGGAGACCTGCCAGTTTTAATACAGCTCCAGCGAGTAAAACAAGCACCAGTAAAAATCGAAAAAGATCCTGAGCGCGTAAACTGGCTAAATGTGAAGGTTTTTTCCCCAGATATGCCGGCAAAGCGAAGACTTCTTCCCCGATCAGAGCGTCTTTGGCGAGTGCTAAAAATACCGCCTGTCCGGTCATTGAATTACTGCCGGCCAGATTGTGGGTTTGACGCCGGTGGGCGTTTTCACAGAGAAGGCCTGCTTCGCTTCCAAAATCACCCAGATAGATTTCTGTGCTTACACCGCTTTCGCGCAAGGCTTCCAGCGTCCCGGCAGCATACGCAAAAGGTGTAACACCGCCAAGTTGGCAAAGGGTCGCGTCCACTCGCTCAGTGAAATTGGTAAAAGCGGCATTCTGATTGATCACGTCTTGAGCGAGGATCTGAAATCCACCGCTGCCACTCGTGCTCATGGGGTGCAGGTCACTTGTCGCGGTGATTTGACCGACCTTTTCAAGGATGGCCAGGCCGCAGAAAGCAGAAGGACAGGAAGGGTCATTCACGTTTCCGCTGCCAAGAGCGACGTGTACGCGAGTGCCGTCTTCCACTGCCAGGCCAACCGCTTTGCGCAACCTTTCTACCCCCGGCATCGACCGAAAAACTGGGCCAGACATTTTTTGACCTTTTTTTCGCGACCATGCCAGTGTTATTACTGCAAATAGAACAACCAGTATGGCGCCAATTAAGGGCTCATATGCGCTCAAAATCTTTTCTCCTCAAGCAGGTAGTCCATGAAGAATTTGCTTTCCTGTGGGTCTTCCAACATGCGCGCGAATGAATGCCACTGACTGTCACTTCCCTGATTGATCAGGGGTGAAATTGACAGCATGATCTGTGAAAGAAACATTTTCATCGGGCCGCTTCCTTCAAGCAGTGTAATGGCGATGCCAGTTAATTTTCTCTGTTGCAAGGTTTGGGCCCAATTTTTCCATTGCGGATGCTCGATCATCATAAATGAGTATAGCATAGATGATTTTTTGAAATTTCCTCGAGTTGTGTTTTATTTTCGCAATGATAAAAGTTCCACCTGCTTAAATGTGGTCACAAGCCACTGAATGAGAGGTCTCGTGATACGGATCCTTGCCAAAGGGCCGAGGATCTTATGTCCTTGCACAGCGGGATTTTGGAGGCTGAGCACTTCCACGAGAAACCCTCCCTCCTCAAATACTTTTTTGATCTGCTTATAAGGTCGGTAGAAGAGATGCTCGACACTGTATTGATAATACACCTCCGTCTTTTTTTCCAGCGCTGCGTTTTCAACTTCGATCCAGTGCGGTTCTCTGCCATTTTTCACACACCGTCGGATTAGAGTTTTGCGAAAACCATTCTTAGGGAACCAATGAACGAAAGGCATAAAAAGATGACCTTCCAACGGTTGACGTTGCGCCGGAAATATGTGATACCCGGCGCCCTTCGAGGAAGTCACCCGGTTGATCTCCGCGACCACTTTTGGCAGGTCACTGACATGTTCGAGGACGTTATCGGTCATGACAAAATCAAAAAATCCGTCAATATGTTTTGTTTTTCCGTCCGGCTCAAGAACGC
>CAZNAF010000106.1:0-5501 GCA_964570925.1 uncultured Anaerolinea sp. | reverse complement strand
TAAGCGAAACCGCCGCCAGGCTGGTTTGTGATTGCATCAACCAAAAAGAATCGAGCACACTGGTTTTTCCCACCGGCAATACTCCGCTGGGAATGTTCAAGGTGCTGGTATCACAATATCAGGCCAAACGCGTGACCTTTCAAAAATCCAGGTTAATCGAACTGGATGAATACTTTGGCATCCGAACCGACGACGAGCGCAACCTGTTTGCCTGGCTGGATCGTGAACTGCTGCAGCAGGTTGACTTTCAGCCGGAGAATATTCACCGATTTGATTCTTTTGCGAATGACCCTCAGGTTGAAGCCCGGCGCATGGAAAAAAGCGTAAAAGACAGCGGCGGCATCGATCTGCTTGTTCTGGGTCTGGGGTTGAACGGGCATGTCGGATTCAATGAACCCGGCACTCGGGTCGATTCTCCGACCCGTCTCGTCGATCTGACGCCGGAATCGATCATGAGCAGTGCCAATTATTGGGGAGCCGGCGCTGAGATCCCCAGGCAGGGGTTCACATTGGGAATGGATTTGTTGCTTAAAGCCAGAAAAACCATTTTGCTGGTGCAGGGTGCTGCCAAGGCGCAGGTTTTGAAAGAGACGCTCGAAGGACCTGTCACCGACCGGTTGCCGGCCACTTATTTGCGCAATTTGAGCGACTTCACCATCATCGCCGATAAGGAAGCAGCAATACCTTGATCAACAAAAAATCATCGGACACATTCAAGTAGATAAATCCTTTTGATAATTTAATAAGAATTCCGAAGAGAACTATTTACTATAAAGGGTCCAATAGCAGGAATTTAAACTATATTCATTCCACAAATCGATTCTATAAGGACCGATGACTTGAAGGTCGAAATACTTTTTATTGGGAATTTGGCCATTACTGCCTTTATTGTATTCCGCGATCTCTATTTGTTTTTGATCTGACAAGAGATTGGTACAAGTTCGAAGGTATACCAAATTTTCACCCGTAAATGAGTATTTATATGTGAGATTCCAGATTGTGTAAACCGGTTCTGACTCTACTACCGGCAGGTTTTCTTCGTTTGAAATCGATACTTTATCTGATTTGAAGATCCAGCATACGTCCGTTTGTTTGTTTGTTTCGCTAAAGACAGGCTCTATCGCTACATTAATCCATTTTTTGGTGGAATCGGTTCCATTTACGACAAGCACGCTTTCTGAACCAAAAACCCCAATGACTTTTCCGATTTCATCCGCCACATAACGGCAATTCACTGAGGATCCCTGGCTTATGGTGAGTTGAATGGGAGCCGGTGTGGAAGTCGATGAAGTGGTTGGTTCGACTGTGGTGGTCGGTGTGGAGGTGGGTTGGCTGGTGTTGGTCACTTCCATTGTGGCTGTTATGGTTGGTGTTGGATTGTTGATCGTTGGTTCGGGTATTTTAGTTGTTTTGGATTTGGTCAGGATTGTTCCGATGACAATTCCAATGCTGATTAATACCAATACACCGCCGATAATCAGTGCTTGTTTTAGGATTGGTTTTTGTTTGTTGTTGTCAACCTGATTTTTTTCCTGATCGCCTTTGGCAGGAGAGGATTTTTCTTGCCCCACCTTGTTTGAAGTACCTGTCAATTCGCGCAGGGCATGAACCATTTCATTCGCTGTCTGATAACGATCCTCAGGTTTTTTAGTCAACGCTTTAATCAACAAGTGTTCCACGTTTTCTGGCAGGTTCTTCACGAACTGCGACGGTCTTGGCAGCGGATCGCGTGAGTGCATGATCATCACCGCCATGGGTGTGTCGGCCTCGAAAGGCTTGCGGCCGGTGATCATCTCGTAGAAGACCACACCGAGCGAGTAGAGATCGGCGCGGGTGTCAACGGTTTTGCTGGTGATCTGCTCGGGTGCCATGTACTCCGGAGTTCCCACCGTGGCGGAAGTGCCGGTGAGGTCCTGGGTGGCTTCGTCCTCGATGATCTTGGCCACGCCGAAATCCGTGAGCATGGGCTGTCCGGAGCGGGTCAGTAAAATATTCGAAGGTTTGATGTCCCGGTGGATGACTTTTTCTTCATGGGCGTAAGCCAGGGCTTCAGCGATGGGGATGAGGATGCGAGCGGCTTCCTGCCAGGGGATCTGACCGTGTTCCTTGATCAACTGCTTGAGGGTGCCGCCGGGCAAGTAGGGCATCACCAGGTAGGGCTTGCCGTCTTCTTCTCCATAGTCTGTGACTTTTACGATGTTGGGGTGGGTGAGGCGGGCCACGGCCTTGGCTTCACGTTCGAAGCGTTTGAGGGCGCGTTCCTCGGCGTTGCGAGGCAGGTTGTCAACCCGGATGACCTTGAGTGCCACCTCGCACTCGAGGTGGGTGTCGTAGGCTTTATAGACCACCGCCATGCCCCCCTCGCCGAGGGGTTCAATGAGGTGGTAACGTCCAATGTTGTTATCGGAAAACTTCATTATTCATTTCCCATTGCTTTTTTCAGATTATTTGTTCCATATGATGGAAACAATTGAATTGATGGTTAATATTATGGTAAAAACTAATAAAGATGGTAATTCTCAATCACTTTTGTTCCTTTGAGTACCCAAAGGTCACTTAAATATTGACTTTCAATGGTACCTTTACAATAAGTAGCCCCCTTCATATTTAAATACGCACATTCAGTTTGGATAAGTTGCTCGACATCTTCCTCTGTTTTTATATCAAAGTAAATAGCTTCATAGGTTAAATATTTGTCTTTATGAATTATATTAGATTGCGCGCGTATTCGAACACTATAAACCTGATAAATTGGTCGTGGTTGGATAACCGGAAGACCCTCAATCTGATTCAGAACTAGAGACTCAGATAGAAAAATCCAGCAATCAGATATCGATTCTCCAGTTCTGCTTTGTACAGGTTCAAGGTAAACATTGACCCATGCCTTATTCTTGTCAATGCCATTTACAATGATGGAATCGGTTGAAGCAAATATTTTTAAGACAGAACCATATTCATTATTTACATTACGGCAATTTATTTCTGAATTTTCTGGAATATTCAATATGATTTGGTCAACAACTGTGGCTGTGCTTGTTGGCACCTCGGGAGTAAAAATAACTGGTAATTCTTGTGTTGAGGTATTCTGAAAAATAGGCATCCTGGTTTCTGTTGAAGCATTACTTAATGGTTGAAGTGTAAACTCTTCGATTTTATCGGCTCTAGGAGACGGCGGATTATTTAAAAGGACGATTGAGAAAACAATACCAATAATTACTATTCCTGCCAGAATGCCCCACCATTTTTTTTGGGTGAGGTTGACGTGTGCCTGTTTGAAGGGGACTTTAGAAGATGGGTTGGCAATCATTTCTTGAAAGGCTTTACTGATATCCTCACCAGATTGGAAACGATCTTCAGGTTTCTTGGCTAATGCCTTGATCAGGAAATATGCCACACACTTTGGTAGGTCGGTAACGAAACGTGATGGATTTGGCAAGGGATCGTTGACATGTTTGAAAAGTACCGCCATGGGGGTGTCGGCCTCGAAAGGCTTGCGCCCGGTGATCATCTCGTAGAAGACCACACCGAGGGAGTAGAGATCGGCACGGGCGTCCACGGTCTTGCTGGTGATCTGCTCGGGCGACATGTACTCGGGAGTCCCTACCGTGGCAGAGGTGCCGGTGAGGTCCTGGGTGGCTTCGTCCTCGATGATCTTGGCCACCCCGAAATCCGTCAGCATGGGCTGCCCGGATTGGGTGAGGAGGATGTTGGAGGGTTTGATGTCACGGTGGATCACACCCTGAGAGTGGGCGTAAGCCAGGGCTTCAGCAATGGGGATGAGAATACGGGCGGCTTCCTGCCAGGGGATCTGACCGCGCTCTTTGATCAACTGCTTGAGGGTGCCGCCGGGCAGGTAAGGCATCACCAGGTAGGGCTTGCCGTCTTCCTCGCCGTAGTCGGTGACCTTGACGATGTTGGGATGGGTGAGGCGGGCCACGGCTTTGGCTTCACGTTCGAAACGTTTGAGGGCGCCTTCCTCGGCATTGCGGGGCAGGTTGTCGACGCGGATGACCTTGACCGCCACCTCGCACTCGAGGCGGGTGTCGTATGCTTTATGAACCACCGCCATGCCCCCCTCGCCAAGGGGTTCAAGAAGTTGATATCGGTCAATAAAATATTTAGCAATAGTATTCATGAATGTATCCCACTATGAATTTGTCTCTCAAAATCTTTTTACTCTTAATCTTGAAATTTGAATTAATCGAACGATTGAGTGCGTTCATTTAATAATTTAATAAATACCCTGATTCCTCAAGAATTAATGGACAAGTAATACTGATTTCATCTGTTGATTCCATTGCTTCCTCGATATAGTTAAATGCTCGAAATACAATTGAGTATTCACCATCATTATGACCTGAAATAGCATTCTCATATTTTGATGATTTAGAGAACAAGCGATAACATTTTGGTTTGGCAGTGCATCTTTTTCCAACCCATCCATAATTTGGCCCAGGGTAACAAACCGCGTAATCAACGATATAAAGGATCTCTCCCTCAATTTCTGGATCAGGAAGTATCTCTATCTTAGTAAGATCTTGGTCAAAACTCACGTTACCTTTTGATGCCCAACAAAAAAGGTTTTCTTGACTTGCCTGAAAATAGAACCATGTTCCATTTGTATTTTGACCAATAATATTTACTTTTTGTGGTTCAAGTACGACATCATAACCATAGAGATAATCACTTGGTCCTTTACGGCATTTCACATTTGTACTGGTCTGACCGGAAATTCCTAAAGGTACAGTGGTATTAGTTAAGATTGGTTCTGGTGTCGCAGTAGGAGTAGAAAAAGGAGTATTTGTTGAGGATGGAATTGAGGTGATAGTTGATGATGCCGAGGGTTCAAGACTAGCAACCAAGGCAATGTTTGTTTTATTGGTTTTATTTGTCAAAATATAACTAATGCTCAATCCGATAATTACTATTCCTGCCAGAAAGCCCCACCATTTTTGTGGGGTACGGTTGACGTGTGCCGGTTTGAAGGGGCCTTTGGAAGATGGATTGGTAATCAATTTTTGAAAGGCGTTGCTGATCTCTTCACCAGATTGGAATCGATCTTCCGGTTTCTTGGCCAGTGCCTTGAGCAGTAAATATTCCACATTCTTCGGCAAGTTGGCAACGAATCGTGATGGATTTGGCAGGGGGTCACTGGCATGTTTGAAAAGCACCGCCATGGGTGTATCGGCCTCGAAGGGCTTGCGTCCGGTGACCATCTCGTAGAAGACCACACCGAGCGAGTAGAGATCGGCGCGGGCGTCGACGGTCTTGCTGGTGATCTGCTCGGGGGCCATGTACTCGGGCGTGCCCACCGTGGCGGAAGTACCGGTGAGGTCCTGGGTAGCTTCGTCCTCGATGATCTTGGCCACCCCGAAATCCGTGAGCATGGGCTGTCCGGAGCGGGTCAGTAAAATGTTCGAGGGTTTGATATCCCTGTGGATGACTTTTTCTTCATGGGCGTAAGCCAGGGCTTCGGCGATGGGGATGAGGATGCGCGCGGC
>CAZNAF010000105.1:0-5587 GCA_964570925.1 uncultured Anaerolinea sp. | reverse complement strand
CAGTGGAATATGGGGTCCCGATTGGACGGAGGTTGCTGACGGCGTTGAGACCTGTATCAAAAGGTCGGCAACCACGTCAGGCGCCCAGCAGCGAGTGATCGGAAAATCCGTACGGATTCATCAGTCCGTCTGCCCCGTCTATCTTCATTACCGCCAATCGTACACGCATACGGATTATGAATCGTCCGGCGAGAGCAGCAGTTACGAGAAATGGATGTGTATCAACAGTATTACCGATAGGTTTGAAGAAGTAGATCCTCTTGCTGGTCAACGGAAATAGAAGAATTTGCAAACCAATCATCATTCAATGATTGAATATCAGGAGGCATAAATGTTTTTCTTTAAAAAGCAAACTCACGAAAAACAGTATTATCTGGATTTGAATGAGGAAAAGTGTACGCTTTTGGCAAAAAAACCTCTCATTAAAGAAGATGAGGATTTTGCCAAAGAAATGGTGGCACTGATCAATGCCGCCAAAAAGAGCAAGGATTATCTTGAGGATGAAAAAGTAAACCCCAGAGCCAGAGAAATCGGCAAATTTCTTTGTCGCTATGGTGGACATTGGAGAATGGTGCTTGTTGCCCGACGCGCCGAGGTGCTTGCTGATTGCCTTCGAGAATGTGAAATTTTATGGTCCCATATCTGCGGTTGGATGTCTTAATTATTAGTTATCTCCATACATATGTGAGTTCAATCTGAGGTGTTCACCGCTTCAGATGACAAGTTGTTTAAATAAATGGCACCGAATTGATGGGTTATCAGGAACAAATGGGAGATAACATGACCCAGGCTTCACGTACTTTTCGTATTTTCATCAGTTCAACATTTAGCGATCTGAAAGCAGAACGCAACGCGCTGCAAGATAGAGTGTTTCCCCGCCTGCGTACTCTGGCCACTACTCACGGTTGCCGTTTTCAGGCCATCGACCTGCGCTGGGGTGTTTCAGAAGAGGCGGCTCTCGATCAGCAGACGATGAAAATTTGCCTGGGTGAGATCGAACGCTGCCGAAAAACCTCCCCCCGGCCTAATTTCTTGATTCTGTTGGGTGACCGCTATGGCTGGCGCCCGTTGCCTTATGAAATCCCCGCTGATGAATTCGAAAAGATTCTTCACCAGACAGACGTTGAAGATCAGTTGCTACTGAAGCAGTGGTATCGTCGGGATGATAACGCGGTTCCATCGATTTACTGCCTGTTGCCTCGCAGCGACGAGTTCGTTGAGTATGCCAATTGGGAGCAGGTTGAAAATCGGTTGCGTCGGGTATTCCAGAATGCAGTTGAAGAATTGAAATTGCCGGAGGAAGCAAGACTCAAATTTAGTGCTTCAGCCACCGAACAAGAGATCATGGCAGGCGCCTTAAAAGTTACGGATGCCAGTGAGCATGTTTTTGGCTTCTTTCGCAAGATCAATGGTCTGCCCGAAGACGAGAGCGGCTGGGATTATCGTGAACAAGATCGGGCTAATACTCAAAAACAGGATGACCTGAAAGACAAACTGCGTGGCTTGCTGCCGGGTAACATCCACGAATACACAGCTGATTGGCAGTCAGACCAAATATCGTTGGAGCACCTTGACCAATTATGCGAGGATGTCTATGCGAATTTATCGCGGGTCATCCTCGATGAGGTTAACAGGCTCGACAATATCGAACCGTTGGACAAGGAAATTAATGCCCATACTGCTTTTGCCGAAGAAAGGATCAAGGTCTTTATCGGGCGCGAAGATGTCTTAAGTGAGATCGACAGTTACATCCACACCGGTGAGCCGCACCCGCTGGTCATCTGGGGAGCTTCCGGGTCCGGTAAAACGGCCTTAATAGCCAGAGCGGTGGAAGGAGCCAAAACCGCCACAGGCGATGTGATCTGTAGGTTCATTGGCGCGACACCCGAACCCTCCAACATACGCGCCTTGCTAGAGAGCCTATGTCAGCAGATAACCCGTCAGTATGACCCGCAAGACAAGAAGATTCCCACTGAATATAAAGACCTCATTCAGGATTTTCCAAAACGGCTGGCGCTTGCCAGGCCGGAAAAACCCCTGGTAATTTTCCTTGATGCCCTCGATCAATTGTCTGATTCAGAAAACGCCCGAAAACTGACCTGGCTGCCAGCCAATCTGCCGCCCAATGTGCGCTTGATCGTGTCCACCCTCCCCGGTGAATGCCTGCAGGCGCTCGAAGGGAAAGTACCGGAATCCAATCGGATTCAGGTGAATCCCATGTCCATCGAAGAGGGAAACGCGATCCTGGCAAAGTGGCTGCATACAATCGGACGCACACTTCAGGAAGCCCAGAAAAATCTCGTGATGGAGAATTTCTCCAGGCAGGGTTTTCCGCTCTATCTGAAATTAGCCTTCGAAGAAGCCAGACAATGGAAATCATACGATAAAGTAGGATTGAATGAAGACATCCCCGGGGTGTTGAACGATCTTTTCGAACGTCTTTCACTTGAATCCAATCATGGGGCGGTGTTGGTGTCACGCAGCCTCGGTTACCTTTCGGCTGCAAAAAACGGCCTCACGGAAGATGAACTGCTTGATGTGCTTTCGTCCGATACGGAGGAAATGTCCGATTTTCAACGCCGTTCACCAAAATCACCGAAACTGGACCAACTCCCTGCGGTGATCTGGTCACGAATTTATTTCGATCTTGAACCTTATCTCAGCGAGAAAAGTGCAGATGACACCTTCCTGTTGGGTTTTTATCACCGGCAGATGGCCGAGGTCGCTCAATCTAAATTCCTGTCCAAGATTCACCACACCAGGTTGGCGGATTATTTCACAAAAAAGCCTTTGGCTGAAAATGGTGATGGAGGTGCGCCCAATCAGCGGAAACTTACAGAGTGGGTTTACCAGCTTGTTCAGGCGGATTTGAACACGCAGGCGGAAGCAGTGTTGAGCGACTACTCCTTTATTGAAGCAAAACTGAAAGGACAGGGCGTATTCAGGTTGGTGGATGATTTCAACTTCTTTCTGGAGAAGGCACCCGCTTCGCAAAATAAAGAGACAATTCAGATGATCCGGGATGCCGTTCAGTTATCTTCTCCCTATCTTGAAAAAGATTATCGTCTTTTGCCAAGCCAACTGACCGGAAGATTATTGGAGTTTACTCAACCGCAAATTAGAGACCTCATCGAGCAAATCCCCAGGCGGGTGGGATATCCCTGGCTAAGACCCCTGTCACAGTGTTACACACCACCTGGCGGTCCGCTGATCCGCACCCTGGTGGGACACAAAGAACAGATCAATGCCGTGTGCGTTTCACCCGATGGGGAAAAAGTGATCTCTGCAGCAGGGAAAGGGTATTCGGGTATTTATGGGGGAGCTTCATCAGACAACACCATAAAGATTTGGGACATTGAAGACGGATCCTGCCTGCTTACGCTGCCGGGTTCCTCTCAAGGGATAACAGCACTATGCATCGATCCCCATGGGAAGTTTTTGGTTTCAGCGTCGAATGATTTCACCATCCGAATATGGGATATCGAAGAAGGAAAAGAAATCAAAGTTCTTCAAAATCATAAAGGTGTGGTGGATTCCGTGATCCTTACGCCGGATGGAAAAAAATTAATTTCAACTTCCATTGATATGACTGTAAAGGTGTGGGAAACAGAAACGTTTACCCTGCTTTTTTCAATCGATAATTTTTATCAAAATGGACATGTGTGTATTAGTCATGCGGGGAACAGACTGGCGGTTCGATTACGGGGTGATATCGTCAAAATTTATAATTTGGAAGATGGAAACCCTATTGCTGCCATACCCTGTCTTGGGAATCCAATGAGTTTTTCTCCAGATGATACAAAAATAATCGTTGTGTCAAATGCTCTCGGAAATTTTCGCAATTCCATCTTCGTGTGGGATATTGAACCCCCCAAGGAAACCTTTCGTTTTGAAGGTCACTCTGGTGCAGTCTATGGAATCCAATTTACACCTGATCATCAAAAAATGATCTCAGCCGGTGCAGACAAGACCCTGAGGGTGTGGGACTGGGAAAAACACAAAGAATTATTCACCTTGTCTGGTCATAAAAGTTCCGTTACGTCACTGGTCGTCACCACAGATGGGAAAGGCATAATTTCAGCATCTGAAGATAAATCCATTAAATGCTGGGACATCGAATCGGGCACAGAAATCGCCAGTTTTGACGATCACCAGGGGCGGGTACTTTCCATGAAGGTGACACCTGACGGAAAAAAGCTAGTATCAGGTTCAACGGATATGACCGTTAAAATTTGGAATCTTTCGAACAGAAATAACCCCACAGCGAGTCAAAAAAACATGGGGATGGATTCAATCTGCATTGTGCCGCAAACAGCCAAGGTGGTTTGCGCCATGAAAGACTTCTCGTTGCGCATCTTTCAGCACGATACCGGCCAACTGACCGGTACACTGAATGAACACAAGGCGAAAATCAGTCATCTCCTCCCATTCGACGAAGGCAAAAAAATGGTTACCGCATCCATTGACGGCGTGATTATCGTTTGGGACCTGGAAAGGCGTGAAAGGCTGTATTTTCTTCAAGGGCTTGAGATGTCCAGAATTTTGAGTGTATCCCGTGATGAAAAAAAACTTTACTCCGCATCCAATCCTGGCCTGCAAATTTGGGACCTAAAAAATGGCAATGAATTGAACAGGATTGAATGGGACAACCCGAATAATTCGTTACAAGCCATTCTCTCTGTGGATCACCAAGTCTTTATTAAAGCTTCTGCGGATCATACCCTGAATATATGGAACCTTAATACCGGAAAACTGACCGGCAATCTGACTGGGCATGCAGCACCCATCCAGGATATAGCTCTTTTTTCGGATGGTAGGAAATTGATTATGCGTTCATCTGACAGGTCATTGAAAATCTGGGATTTGGACTCAAAAAGAGAGGTGTTTTCACACCAGAGTCAGGCTGATTTTATCGAATCGATGGCTTTATCGCCCGATGATCGATTCCTTTACACTGCTGCAGTCAACCAGGCGCCAACCGTCTTGGACTTGGTAAATAACCAGGTCTTTATGGCCCTGGATATGACAGACATCAGTCGTGTCCTTTTTACTCCTGACTCCAAAAAAATGGTATTCATGTATATCAATTTTCGATTAAAAATCTGGTCGTTGGAAACAAAAAGTGAACTGGTGTCTTTATCATTACATGATGGCGAAGTTTTTCATTTCACCCGCGACAGCCAAATCCTTGCATATTTTAATAATGATATCAACATTACTAGATGGCGCAATGGAAGAGGATTAGCGGGTGGTTCAGGTACGATGACCATTAAAGGAACAAATGAAAAAATCCTTAATATATGGAATCTGGCAGAGAACCAATCTCTGTGTGCCTTCTACGGAGACTCGGATTTCAAAAAATTCGTAATGGGGGATGACATGCGCCTAGCCGGATTTGATGCCGCAGGACGTGTTTATCTTCTGCAATTGGAAAATGTAAATAGATAGGTAAACTACTCCAAAGGTGAAATCAAACCAGTGAAGTTGATGAAATTTTCAAATATAGAATCCATTTACATCTTGATTTGAACTTTTGGAATTACAATAACCAGTAGAATTAAGGGATGAAATTTACCGCAATCGAGGA